>NZ_BCQQ01000026.1 GCF_001552155.1 Actinomadura formosensis NBRC 14204
GGGCGGTCGAGTGATCCCGCCTTGATGCGCTGAAGCAGACGGACGAACTGGTCACCAGTCACGGTCAGCCGCCCACCGTCCGGGTCCTTGGAGTCCCTGATGCCAACGCCGCTGACGAGCTCGCCGACCTCGACGCACATCTCGTCAGTGGAGTTACCGCTGTACGAGCTTTTGCGCCAGTTGATCCTCATGCGAACTCCTTCATGATCTTTTCGACCAGGGCACGGGATTCGCCTTCGGACGAGGCTTTCGCCCCGATCAAGTCGTGCGCTCCGCGCTTGATGTCGACGACCAGCCCGCGGAAGCACGCGGCCGAGAGCGCGAAGTTGGCGCCGTCAGGGTCCTTACCGTCTCGCACGCCGACCCCCCGGGGGAAGCGCGCCAGTTCGACACAATCGGAGGTCGCACTGCCGCCGCTGCGGCTCGACTTGCGCCAGTTCGTCATCGGTAGTTCTCCAGCAAAGAGGCAAGATCACCGCAGGTCGCAGGCCCGGGGGGTTTCGTAGTGATGCACGTGACCCTCCGCGGTCCTGCCGTCAGGGCAGGTCGTGTGCTCCACGCTTGATGTCGGCGGCCAGCCCGCGGAAGCGTTCGGCCGGAAGCGTGATACGGGGGCCGCTCGGGTCCTTGCTGTCACGCACGCCGACGTCTCCAGAGAGGTTCGCAACCTCCACGCAGTTGGACTGGCCGCTCGTGCCGCTGCGGCTCGACTTGCGCCACTGGATCATGTGTACTTCTCCAATTCGGCCTCCAGGAGGGCCCGAGAAGGGCCGACCGGGGCGGCTATGTCGCTAATCGAGTCGTACCATACTGTCACCTCTTGGACATCGAAAGGGTCCATTAGGAAGCAGCCCCGCATCGCCGCTTCGGTGTAGGCGAGATCCCGGTCCCCGACCGTGAGGATCATGAAAGGGCCGTCGAGTCCCGGGTGAGCCCCCACCTCGTTCTCTACTACACGGACGTTGACATGGGGAAGCTCGCTCAACTCGATCAACCGGGCGAGTTGGCCGCGCATGACATCCGGGCCTCCCACGATTTGCGAGACTGCCGCCCAGCCGAGGAAGGCCGTCACCCTCGGCGGCTTCGGCTTGTCGAACACGGCGGCCTGCCGTGAAAGTCGCCGCTCAAGGTCCACTTCGAGGTCATTCGTCGTCCCGGCGCTCAGTGCGGCACGCGCGTAGTCCGGTGTCTGGAACAGCCCCGGGATGACTGATGACTCCCACATCCTGAGCCTTGATGAGCGAGCCTCCAACTCGGCGAGTTCCAGCAGCCAGTTGCCCTCGTCGGCACGCTCGGCGAACCCGATCAGGGCCGTGAACATGCCGTCCGTGTTCCACACGCGGTCGATGATCTCCGCGTGCTCCCGCTTGAGCTTGAGCGTGTTGGATTCGTACCGGGAAACAGTCGAACGGTCACACTCAAGCAGGTCACCGAGAGCCTGCCCCGACATCCCGTGTGCTTTGCGGTAGCGGCGCAGGTGAATCGCTGTGAAGTGCCAAATCGATCTTGACGGGTCGAGTAACTCCCGTGCACGCATGGCCTCTCCCGTTTGTTGCGGATAGTTCCGGAACGTAGCGAGCGTAGCTCAAAGCGAGCACGCTTACACCCGAAGTAACCGGAGACGTTCCGAAGGTCGTAACGATATGTCCGCACCTGCCCCAGAAATACCGACCCTTCTTCTCGATCCCGACAAAAACGCACCGGCGTTGGCGAGAGAGTTCGTCGCCGTGCAATTCAGGGAGTGGGGCTCCACAGACGACTTCATGGCGCGTCTGGTGGTGTGCGAGCTGGTGACCAACGCCTGGCGGCACGGCGAGGGGCAGATCATCCTTCGTATCTTCCGCGACGTCCGTGCGGACTTGGCGGTGATGGAGGTGTGGGACCAGGGGGACGGACTGCCGGTGATCGGCCCGGAGGACTGCGAGGCGACCTCGGGCCGGGGCCTGCTGCTGGTGTCGCAACTCGTGCACGACTGGGGAACCCGACCAATCACGGAAGGCGGAAAGATCGTATGGGCCAAGTGCGCCCTCTGAGCGTCCAGGTTGAGCAGCGCGTCCTGCGGTGGCGGACGTACCGGGGCCGCGCTACGGCGGAAAGGTTCCTGAGCCTGTTGGCCGTGGCTCTGGAGCCTCGGGGGTGGCGCCTCGTCCGGCTCTATCGCGCGCAGGGGTTCCCGGTTCCGCTGCTGTGGGTCTACGCCAGCGGCCCAGACGATCACGTCGGGCTCGGGGTGGTCGTGCTGGCCGTTCCGGGCGGTGCCTGGGGATATCACGTCGCGGAGCCCGGCCGGCGCAGCTACCTGGCTCCCTGCGGTGACACCAAAGCCGCTGCCGAACAGGTCGAAGACCTGCTCAAGCACCGCATGTTCCCCGACTCCTGGTAAGTCACAGGAGGGACGACCCCATGGGGTGGGCTCAGGGATCGTTCCTCATTCTCGGCGGTGACGCACGGCCCCGGCTGGGGAACTCGGGCCGTCGCTCGTCACCGTCCACCCCGCCTCTCTGCTTCACCCCTGGGGCAGAGAGGCGGGGCCACTCACTGATTGCTACGCTGCGACCGCGCCATGGAGCACATCGCCGACAACACCGGCCGGTGGCCAGCAGACGGAGCGATTTCGGCTGGTCATGTAGTTGGCCACGTGCGGACGGAATCAGAGATGATACGTCGGTCGGCACGGTCTTCAATCAAGGTCACGGGGCATCAGCATCGTGATGATCTTGCCAAGCCGTGTCTGCACGCGCCTCCGCCCTTCAACTCCCCGAGCCGGATGCTGAACCACCTTGCTGAGAGCCTGGGTCGGATGGCGGAAGAACGTCCTCTTCCCGGAGCAACTCGATCAGGTCGATCGCATCATCATCGGCCTGGGGCGAGTCCCTGTCCGCTTCGACGGTTCCGGTGAGATCTCCGCCAGACTTCTCGACAAGGAATCGCTCCCGGTAGGCATTGTCGGCGGCGACGGCGATGCGGTCGATGACTGCGAAGTTCGCTCCTGCACCAAAGAGCATCCCTGCCACTGGCACGAACTGCCCGAACTTCTTCTTCGTCAGTTGGACGCTGAACCTGGCGGCGAACTGCTGCGTGATCTGCGTGAGAACCTTCTCATTAAGCTTCGCCCAAGACGCGTTCCTTGCGAGAAGCTGGGTGAGCTGCGAGAGCTGCGCGTACGCAGCCGTTTTGGCAGACGCTTCGGTTGCCATGCCAAGTCCGATAACGGACATCATGAAGATCTCTTCTTCATGGCGGTGAGGATCGTACCCGTAGTAGAGGGCGGTTGCGGCGGCTACCCGTGCCGAAAGCCCGAGCACTCCGGCGGCGTCAGCGAGAAGTGCAGTGGCGACTGTCCCGAAGCCGGGGGCTGCGCCTGCACCCGCGCCAGCGATCCCGCCTGCTGACGCCAGAACTGTGCCGCCCGTGACAGCGGCAGCAGATCCAATGCCACCGGCCGCGGCCGTCAACGAATGCCCGTACCGAATGCGAGCCAACTTGGCAACTGAGTCCACGGCCTTAAGGTCGAGTTCGCGGATATCGCTCAGCTCAGAGACCTCATACCCCGCCTTCTGATACCGCTTGATCACGCTCTTCGCGCTCACCGTTCGCGTTGCGGTACTTCCGGTGGCTTTGCCGAGTCCCTGAGCCGCTGTAGTGTAGGCAGCAATCACCTTGTCCGCACCGGGCGCGTTCTTCGTTTTTTCCGCAGCCGCCGAGAGTCGCTCCCGCGCTCCTATCGGCAGAAGCTTGCGAGGCTTCTTGCCAAGAGCGTTATCCTTTCGCTCTTGGAGGCGCTCCCACTCCTTCTTTTCGTAAGCGGAGAGCATCACCGAACAAACCTAGCCGACTGCGTCACTGAGTACTTCGCCACCGTGGGCTCCTTTTTGTAGGGGGCAAACGCTAGTGGGCACGTCCGACAAGTTCGGCAGAATCGGCGGATGCTGCATCACTTTGAGGCATGACGATGCGGGGCGCACATATGCGTGCTTCGCAGCCTCGATGAACAGCGGGCCAGGGCACTCTCGGGCCGGCGGGTTCTGAGCGTGAACGCCGCGGACGGGTACTGGGTCAAGTCTTCCCGCAACTCCTCCGCGGTCAGCGTCGGCTTCACGGCTTACTGCCTTCGGCATCGTCGGACGGGATAGGCCCGTCCCATCCGGACGCGCGCAGCCGCTCAGCGAACACCGCGTGCGCTTGCCGGTACTCGGCCTCCCGGTCGGCCTTGTAGAAGGGCGCTTCGTACCCGTCCGGGACAGGCCCGTTGATCTCAGGGTCCAGGTGATCTTGGAGCTGCTTGAAGTGCTCCTTCGTCTGCCCGTAGCCGAACGTGTTGTGGTTGCCCGCGATCTTCCGCCCGGTGGCGTCAAACCAGATCTGCGCCTCGTAGTCGGACAGGACAGGGTACCGAGAGCGGTAGATCGCGACGAGCTGCTCGGCCGTCATGCCGAGCCAGAGCGCAACCATCGCATCCAGCTCAACCAGCGCGGCCCGGCGTTCACGCTCGGTGCGAAGTGGCGTGTCGTAGTTCCACTCGAGCGTGAGGGCGTCCGGGGTGTTGAGCGGAGCCAGCCCCCGCCAGTCCACCGCCCAGGTCTCGGTGCTCCAGGCGGGGTCGTGCAACTCGGTCCAGAGATCGGTGTAAGCGTTGGTCAAGCAGTTGAGCCGGAGAGTGCGGAGGAGCAGAGCAGACGCGAGGGGGTGATCGGGATCGGCGGCAGGCATGGCCTTAGCCTCTGCGTATTGGAGGTCGCCCCGGCCGGTGATCCGCAGCAGGTAGTCCAACGGCAAGGTGGCCCAGAAGCCAGCAGCCAGCGCGGTTCCCCGGTTATTGCGAAGTGCCAACGTGTGAACGGTGTGTACATGCGCGGGACCAGGCGGGATCAATGCGGCGAACAGGGACCGTTCGGTGCTCTTTGTGTCGATCCGGCGACGCCAGGCTACTCGGTAGAACTCTGTGTAACGGCGAGCAGCGCCATCAGTGAAGGTCCAGTAGTTTTGCGCAGCGATGAACTTTTCTTCGTGCGCCGCTCGCACATAGTTAGTCGAGGGCACAGCATTATCAGCCAGACTGGCGAAGTCCAGGTATGACCAGTCGTGGTGAGACCTGCACGGAATGTCAGGCTGCTTACTAAAGGGTGTCGACTGGCTAAAATGAGGGCCCTGAAGGATGACGGCCTTCAATTCCTTGACCTTGGATGTCTGCCAGCAAATGAGGCCGTTCTCTCGTGCCATCTTTTCATGATAGCCGGAGCTTATTTTTGGACTGTCCACGCTCAGTCGTCGGCGATAAGTAGCCAGTGCACTGATTGCGCCCGCCTCTGCACTGGTAACCGGGTAGAGCAGTGGCGCTTGCTCTATCGGAAGTTCAGTTGAGTCACTTAGAGCGCGCCACTGAGTTAGCAGCGCCTCATCAACCCAGACCAGACGTTCCTTATGTGGCCGGAGGTCCCACCTGCCTTCATGCTTTATCCCTGGAAGATCTCTCCCTCCTTCGTGATTGATAGACCCCAAAAGGGTAACTGGACTGTAGAGCCAACTCACCGCCACAAAACCAATGCCACTCGGCCTACTATAAATATGAACGCCGAACGGGCGCGTATGACCGATCTCGAAGAGGCGGAGTTCGTTTGTGAAGTGGGCATGAAGCTTTAGATGCCTATATGAGGCCGCACGCAATCTTCCTTCCTTTGCGCCACCGAAGTGAGTGTTTGGGTGAATTAGCCCCACCGTTCCAAGTGGATGCAGATTTGCCCACACGCGGCACATAAAGGCACGGTACAGATCAGGCTGAGTGCCTGAAATCAAGGGATACGTGGAGTCTGAACCAATAAAGTCAGCGATTCCAACGTTGATGGACAGTTCTGCAAGAAAATAGGCCCACGCTGCGCCGTCGCCAAGAACGTTAGATTTCTCGGCTTGCCATTCGTCCACGCTCGGCTTGTCCGCGAGTCTGAACCAAGGCTCTATCTCAGCCAGGACTGCATCTTCCTGCCAAGTGGGACGGACCCACGGCGGATTGCCCACCTGAAGGCCAAAGCCACCTTCCTTGAAGACCTGGGCGAACATGATTTCCCAGTGGAAGAAGCCCTGGCCCTTAGCGATGTTCTCGGCCGTGGCGAGCCAGGGGAAACGTTCGTTGAGCCGGAAGGCGTCGTCCATGCCCGTCCAGCTTGGGAGCTGGTTCTCGTACTCCTCCAGTTCCGCCAGGTCGCTGAAGTGGTAGGCCAGGGAGTCTTCTGGGACGTCCGCCCGACCGATGACAGCTTCGGCGAAGTCGAGCCAGTCATCCAAGTTGGCCAGAGGGATAATGCGGCGGACCTCGTCCAGCGCGGGCTTACGTCCCTTGGTCTTCTTCCACTTCGCACCGCCGCCCGTGGCGACCTTCGCTTCGGTGACGGCGCCCGCGAGGTCGAGTTGCTCGGGCTGAGTGCCGAAGAGGGACTCAGTCACGTAGACCTGGGACAGCCCGACGTTCTCAGGTTCGTCAACAGCAGGCCGGTCCTCGTCGTCCACAAGGATGTGGACGGGCTCCAGCTCGTCCGCCGAGGTCCCGTAGGCATCGGCAGTGCCGTCCAGAAGCCCGGCCTTGTCGAGCGGCCAGAACCAGAGGGCGCACCAAGCGTCCATGACGGTCTTCAGTCGCCAGTACGGGGTGCCGGGCGCGGTGAGGTCCGCGTACACCTTCTCCTTGGGGATGGCGTCTTCCGGCTGGTCGATCCAGTCGGCGCCCCACACGTCGATCGCGCGGCTGATCTCGCGTTCGGAGATGGTGAGCCGCTGGATGACCAGTTCCCACAAGTACTCGGCGCGCTTCGACAACGCCTGGAGGCGCTTGAGCTGCGTGGTCTTGCGGCCCTTGTCGGAGACCTTAGCCCTCATCTTCCTGCGCCAGGCGGCGAGCTGCTTAGCCTGTTCGGGGGCCAGGTTCTTGGCCTCCTTGGCCCCGGCGACGGCTCCCCAGCCTTCGGCAGGCACCAGGAAGTGGTGGACCTTGCCGGACGGAATCTCGCCATCCCGGAAGGGGATCTCCTCCGGAGCCTCCTTCAGCCACGTGCCCTTGGTGAGCTGCGCCGCGTCGTAGACCTTGCGGCCTGCGCCGATCAGGGAGTTGCCTCGCCGCAGGTGAAGGCCGAACCACGGCGCCTGGAGGCCGGGGTGCATGACGTTCAGCCAGAGCGACACCTCGGCCAGCTCGATCGCGGTGTCGTTGAGGTCGACGCCGTACGAGTTGTGCAGCGCGATGTACGCCTTGGCCCGCTGCAACTCCTCCTCGTACTTATCCGGGTCGATGTCCTTGCCGAGTTCCTTCTGACGGCGCTTGAGGTACTCAGCCGCGACCTGGTTGATCGCCTCGTTGAGGAACGCGCCAGACCCAAGAGCGGGCTCGCAGATCTTCCAGCCGAGGATCTCGCGGGCCGTCGTGGTCGTCCCGTCCTGGTCGAGTCGATGCTTGAGCGCGAGCTGAACCGTGACCTGCGTCAGCGACTCGGGCGTGTAGTACGACGCGGACGTCTCGCGGTCGCGGCCGGCGAGGCGGTAGACGAACGAGCCCTTCTCGTAGCGGAGGAACTCTTCCTCACCGTGAAGGTCGTCGTCCTCGTTGCGGCGGACGAAGACATCCTGTGGGTAGTCGTCAGCCTTGGAGGCGGGGATCATCCATGAGCCGTCCTTCGGGTCGCCGTTCTTCGCGACCTCGTACAGGTCCTCGCTCGCGATGAACCCGGTGTACGACATCAGCCCCTCGTACACCGCGCCCAGCTGGTTGATGCCGAGCTGCGCGTACGAGATGAACCCGCCGCGCTCCCTACGCCGCCCCTTGGTGAGCATGAGGCGGCGCAGCACCCGGTGCAGCGTCTCGTTGCGGAGGCGCGTGTCGATGACGCGCTCGTCCTCGTCGTCGTCCACCGAGATGGAGCCGATGAGCTTCACCGAGTCCGGCTCGAACAGGTCGGAGCGGAGCGGCTCGAAGCGCAGGCCCTCGCCGTCCGGGCCGTCCTCGGTGCGGGCGGTGCGGGGGCGGTAGCCCTTGTTGACCATCCGGAACAAGAGGTCGAGCGACTCGTACAGGTGGAACGAGTTGCGGGCCTGCTCGCCGGTGAGGTCGTTCACCACCAGGTCACCGAGGCGGGCAAGGCTGTAGCCCTTGAGGTAGTCCTGGTCGTTGGTGGGGAGGATGCCGAGTTCCGGCCGTGCCTCCGCGTACAGCAGGAACAGGATCCGGTACAGGTACCGCAGCGACTCACGGCCGAGCCGGCCGGCCAGCTCGCGCGACTCCATGACGTCCTCGGGGTCGACGTCCTGCTCGCGGATGCGGTTGAGGACCTCGTTGGCGATCAGCTCGACGGATTCCTTGAGCCCGTCCCGCAGCTCCTTCGAGACGCCGACCGCGTGGTTGCGGGAGCTGGTGAGCAGTTCGGCGAGCGGCTCGTCCCCGCCCTCGGCCGGGGGCAGCAGCGAGTCGGCGCCGAAGAGCGCGGCGATGACCTCCAGCTCGGCGTTGTCGTTGCGGCCGAGGGCGACGTCCAGGCTGACGGCGAGGTACCGGCCCTCGCCCCAGCTCGCGCGGTCGGCCAGGACCGCCACGCCGCCGGCGAGGATCAGCACGTAGCGGGGCGGCTCGTCGGTGGCGAACAGCCAGGACGCGAGCTTGGTCCCGTCCTCGATCCGCTCGTTGGGGGCAAGCTGGAGCGGGTGGAGCACGCCGGAGTCCATCGCGGCGTCCACGTCGGTCGCCCAGCCGCATTCGATGGCGATGAGGTGCTGGTCGGCGTAGGCGACCTGGACCGTGTGCTCCTCGCCGGTCCGCCGGACGGTCAGCGCACGCGGCTCCGCCTCATAGCCGAGGGCGCGCAGGATCATGCCGTGCAGCTCGCCGAGCTTCTTCCGCCATTCCGGCAGGTCGTCGGGAACGAACTCCTCGGTGCGGAGCCGCTCGTCGAAGTCGGCGAAGTACTTGCGGTCGGCGAAGTACGGCTTGCCGAGCGCGCGGAGCCCGCGGCGCGGGGTGACGCGGCCGTCCTTCTCCTCGTCCGTCCAGCGGGCGTGCAGGCCCCGCTTGACGTCCTTCGGCAGCACCTCGGCCAGGTAGTGCGCCGAGAAGTAGTCGCCGCGGTTGACCAGCGAGTCGAGCCTCACTGCGTGGCCTCCTGGGGGACGAGGACGGCGAGGACCCGCAGCAGCGGCTCCCCGGTGGTCTGCAAGGATTTGAGCAGGCGCTGCTGCCGTTCGACGGTGTCGTCCACGCGCGCCTTCACCCGCTCCTGGTGGGACGCGTGGGTGACGTCGAGGGTGAGCTGCCGCCACGACTCCAGGTGGTCGCGGTAGTCGTTGAGCGGCGCGACGATCTCGGCGTCGTAGTGGGCGCGACGTTCTTCGAGGTGGCGGCGCGCGGTGGCGACGGCGTCCCGGACGCGGGCGGTGAGCGGGCCGAGGTCGATGGGGCGGCCCGTGTTCGTCATGTCCGGTCCGACCCCGGCGGCCGCCAGGATGTCGGGCATCTTCCCGGGCAGCACCCGGCCGGACGCGACCGCCATCCACTCCACGACGGTCGGCTGGCCGAAGTGGTTCGAGTACACGCCCTGCACCAGGTACGTCGGCTCGTCCACCCGCGCCACGATGACGGGCGCGGTCTGCCGGCCGAGCTGCACCAGCACCTTGTCCGTCACCCAGTCCACGAGGGGATGCAGGTCGGACAGGTAGGCGATGTCGGGCCACAGGGTCTTCTGGTCGCGGGCCTCGGCGAGCTTCCGGGCCGCGAGGGCGCGGTCGAACGTGACCTTCATCCGCTTCTTGACGTCGTGCGTCCGCAGGTAGTCGGCGGGCAGCGCGGACAGCCGGTGCACGAGGTCCTTGGGCGGCGCGAAGGCGAGGAGCGCGCCGTCGTCCTCCAGGCCGGGCAGCAGGTTCAGGGTGTCGATGGCCTCGCCGACGAATTCGCGCGTGTCCGCGAACAGCCGGGGGACGTCCGCGCGGGGCGGGGCGCCCTCGGTGACCTGCCCCTCCACGGGGCCGAGCAGGTCGCCGAGCAGGTCGTCGATGGGGACGTCCGGGACGGACTCCTCCACGGTCTTGCCGGCGAGCAGGTCCTGGATGAGCCGCCGCTCCTCCGCCTCCGGCCGGTACTCGCCGGTGATGGCCTCGGCGGTGCCGAAGGCGCGGTGCGCGGTCTCCTCCTTCTCCAGCAGCTTCACCGAGACCGTCCGGTCGTCCTTGACGCCGTCGACGCGGGAGGTGAGGAGGAGAGCGGAGAACTTCGGCTGGTGACGCTGCCCGTAGCGGTCGATGCGCCCGTTGCGCTGCTCGATCCGGATCAGGCTCCACGGCACGTCGTAGTGGATCAGGTGGTGGCACTGCCGGTGCAGGTTGACGCCCTCGGACGTGACATCGGTCGTGATCAGCAGCCGGACGGCGCTGCCGCTCAGCCCGAACCGCTCGATGATCTCCATCTGCTGCTGGTCGGTCATGCCGCTGCCGAGCATCTTGTCGACGGCCTTGGCGGGCAGCTTCAGCCGCTTCGGCAGGACGTCCGCCAGCCAGTTCACCGTCTCGACGCTCTCGGAGAACACCACGGCGCGGTTGCCGTCCCGGACGATGATCTTCTCCAGCTCGGTGACGAGCGCGTCCAGCTTGGACGAGTCCTTGTCGGTGATCTGGCCGGCCAGCTCTTTCAGGGTGGTGAGGGCCCTTATCTCGCGGTCTTCCTTGGCGTTGCGCAGCCGGTTCGCGACCGTGCTCTGCAGCGCGCGATGCGACGACAGGAACGCCTTGAGCAGCGTGTACGGGAACAGCCGGTTGCGGGAGTCGACGACCGGGCCGCCGGTGCGCTCGTCCCCCGCGAGCCACACCTGCGTCAGCTCCTCGAAGACCTTCTCCTCCTTCGGCGTGGCCGGGCAGGTGATCGGGACGGACGGCCCCCGGTCCGGCCACTTCGCGCCCATCTGGTCCCGGACCTCCGGGCTGATCTTCGTGCGCCGGATGTAGAGGTGGTCGATCTGCTTCGCCTCGTACCTCTCCGCGTCCACGATCGCGGCCGGGTCGAGCATCCTGATCAGCTCGGCGAAGGACTCGGCCTTGCCGTTGTGCGGGGTGGCGCTGGCGAGGAGAAGCGCGTCGGTCCGGCGGGCCAGCAGCTTCGCCAGCCGGTTGCGCAGGCTGCGCTCACCGATCAGGTTGTGCGATTCGTCGATGACGACCGCGTCCCAGTGCATGTGCTCCAGGTGCTGGCCGTACTTGCCCTCGTTCTTGAGCGTGTCGACCGACACGATGATCCGCTTGTAGTGCGTGAACGGGTTGCGTCCGGCGGGAAGCTCCTGCTGGATGCGCTCGATGCCGACCGAGTCCAGCCGGATCAGCGGGATCGCGAACCTCGTCCACAGCTCCCGCTGGAACTGCTCCAGCACCTGCTGCGGGGTGACGACCAGGATCCGCTCGCCGCGCCCGCGCCGGATCAGCTCCGCCAGGATCAGCCCGATCTCCAGCGTCTTGCCGAGGCCCACCACGTCCGCGATCAGCAGCCGGGGCCGGACGCCCCGCAACGCCAGCTCGGCGGGACGCTGCTGGTAGACGAGCGGGTCCAGCAGGAACCGGTCGGACAACGCCAGGCCGCGCTCCGTCTGGGGCAGCGGGGTGCGGCGCAGGACCGCTTCGAGGAAGAGGCGGCTCTTCGCGAACCGCGGCGTGCCGTCCAACTCCAGGACGGTTTCCTCCGGCCGGAGCAGGCTCACCTTCTCCAGGTCGGTGAAGAAGACCGCCTCCTCGTCCCGCACGAACTCCGAGGCGCCCACCGCCGTGATCTTGTGGCCGTCCGGCACGGGCGCGCAGGTGCGGACGATCCACTCCGCGTCCCGAACCTCGATACGGGCACCGGGCGGGTAGGAGGTGTCGGTCACGAACAGGCCCTTCTCAGAACGGAGCGGTCACCGCGTAGGCGGTGCGGAGGCGGTCGGCGAGGCGTGCCACCACCGAGCCCGGCGGCGCGACCTGCGACAGGTCGACGCGGCGGCGCGGGGGCGGCGGGACGTCCTCGGGATCGGATTCGCGCTCCACATAGGTTGCCAGGGTCAGTGCCCGGATCGCCGCCGGTAGCGGGCCGCAGAGCGCTTCGAGCCGCGCCCGGACCTCGGCCACCGTCGGCCTGCCGCCCGGATCGTGCGCCAGCATCGCGGCGACCGGCACGGCGAACGCGTCCGGGAGCCCACTGACGTCGGGCGGCGCGTCCGCAGAGATGATCTTCGCCATCAGCGCCACGACGGTGTCGGCCTTGTAGGGGTAGTGGCCGGTCAGCGCATAAAGCAGGGTTGCGCCGAGCGAATGCACGTCCGCTGCGGCGGTGATCTGCTTGGGCGTGACGGCCTGCTCCGGCGCCATGCACGCCGGCGTGCCGAGCGTCGCCGTGGACGTCGTCAGATCCGTAGGCCCCTCGGCGAACGCGACCAGGCCCAGGTCGATCACCATGGGCCCGTCCTGTCCGAGGATGACGTTGGCGGGCTTCAGGTCACGGTGCAGCAGCCCCGCCGCGTGGACGTCGCCCAGCGCATCCGCCAGCAGGACGCCGAGGGCCGCCGCATGCTCGACGCTCAGCGGACCCCGTTCACCCACGAACTCTTTGAGCGTGAGGCCGCGCACGAACTCCATCGCCAGCCACGGCTGCTCGTCGTCCGCGGCCGAGGCATCGACGAGCGAGGCGATGTGCGCGCCCTGAACGGTGCGCAGCGCCTCTGTCTCCCGCGCGAAGCGTTCCCGGACCTCGTCCCGGTCAATGAGATCCGCGCGGATCACCTTCACCGCGACCTGCTCCCGGTCATCGGTGACGCCGTAGTAGACGCGTCCCATGCCGCCGAAGCCGAGGCGCCCGTGCAGGGTGATGCGGCCACCGATCCGCTGGGGATCAGACCGGTCCAACGCCTCCACGCTCACCCGCCCCGTCGTCACTGCTCGCCGTGGACATCGCCATTTCGTTTGAGCAGGGTAGCTCTCGAGACGACGTGATCGGCGGGCACCACCAAGATCAACCGGAACTCCCGCACCCACCAAGTCCGGAGTGTTTCGATTTATACAGGAGTTTGCGTGTTGACTCAATACACAAGGCCGAAAGTGGTCGTCGACAGACCTCGTGGCCGGCGCCGCCGCTACCAGCTGGACGGCCGAACCGCCGCGCCCGTTGACAGACCGTCCGCGATTCTCGCCGGAACAAAGCGACACCCCCGCACGGCATGGCAGGCCCGCTGTTCCTCACCGTCGACGCCCCGAGGAGGCGCTCCGCCCTCGCCCGGCTCCGGGAGATCACCGACCCCTACCTCGACTCCTGAGCCCCGGCTCGAACGGCCCCGTAGCCGGAACGAGAGCAGGACGACCTATTGAGCCGAAGCGTCGGCGAACACGCTGACCGGGGCGCATACGCCTGTTCAAGTCGCGCGGGGACGTCTGGCAGGTTGTACCGTCAGGGGATGCGACCTTCGGAGGCCTCCTCACAGTGGCCGCATCGTTCGCCACGGTGGCCCTGGGGCATGTTCGCAGCGCTCGCCCTGCAAGCGTCGCTGTTCGGCGTCATAGAACTCAGCGACGCCGACCTCAGCAAGTCGCCCTGGCTCGCGGTCAGCCATGTCCTGATGGTCACATGGCCGATCAGCCTCATCGCAAGCCTGATCGGCTTCTATGCGCTCCTCCACTCCTGGTGGATGCGCCGAACGGCGCCTCTTCGAATGGTTGATCAGGGCGGACACGGAGATCCCCTGACAGGCGGGCACCTCGAACGCCGTCGGCCAAGGACTCGCGGACATGGATGACGGGCTCCCGGTCTGGCGCCGCCCCAATGCCAGGTGGACGGTTGAAGCACCGCACACGTTGACGGTGGGGTTGGTCAGGTCGGTTCGCAGATGACGACCGGGATGGTGCGGTCGGTCCAGCGCTGGTAGTCGGCGTACTCGGGGTAGAGGTCGACCAGCCGCCGCCAGAGGTCGGCGCGTTCATCGCCTTCGGCGGTGCGGGCGATCATCGGCCGCGGGCGGCGGCCCGTCTGGACCGCGACCTTCGGATTGGCGTCGATGTTCAGGTACCGCTGAGGGTGCCGCCCCGTTCCCCTCGGGAGGCGACGAGGACGACGCGGTCGCCGTCCGGGAGGTACAGCAGCGCCATCGTCCTCGGCTTGCCGGACTTGCGGCCGAGGGTGGTGAGCAGGCAGACGGGGACCCCGGACGGGAAGGCGCTGCCGAAACGGAACCGGCCGCCGACACGTCCGCCGGTGGCCCGGAAGAGTGCGACATGTCCGCGGGTGACGACCTTCATCGCGGGGACGAACAGCGCGGAATCGAAGAACTTCGGCCTGCTGCTGGGCACCGTTCACTCCGTCCTCCGGGGATGGCGCACAGTGTGCCGTTCCGGCCACGGATGCGCAGCCCGCGTCCCGCTTCATGGCCGGAGACCTCGAAGGCGCAAGCATCGGCACGGGGCGGCCGAGGTCGGTAAGGCGCGGAGGGACGGCCCCCTCCCAGCGTCCCTCCGCGCGGTCTTCACGGGTTGAGAACCGTCCTCACCAAGGAGGATGAAGCGGGTGGTCCGACGATCGTCGTGTTCCTGAGTGATGATGTTCAGCGGGCATCCCGGCCGCGCCTGCTGGTGGGGCACAGCAGTGAACTCCGCCTGACCGCCTACGAGAACGGAAGGCCGGCTCAGTTGTGGGGAGTCCAGCCTTCCCGGCCGTAGCGGCTCAGCGCCTTCTCGATCTTTGCAACGTGCGGGTCGTCAACGCGGCCGAGGGGGATCAGGAGTTTCCAGCCGGGTTTGGTCCGCAGGCCCCAGACGGGATAGCGCTGCCAGGCCGTGAGCCGGTTCAGGCGGGCCCCCGGTGCCGGGACGACGTGGATACCGCACAACTTCCCCATGCGGCCCCAGATCCGGGAGTTGCCGAGCGGCTGGATGGCCACTTGCTCGATGTCGCCCCAGGCCCATTCCAGCCGGTGGCCGTCGAGCGTCGCGATGATCCCGGCGTCACGGACGGCGATCTCGGCCGCCCTCACGTTGAGTGGCCGGGTGGACGCCCCGTAGGCGCTCACGAAGGACAGGAGGCTGCCCAACCCCACCGGAACCGCCCATCCCTTCTGCGCACCTTGGCCTTCGAGCAGCGTGGTGATCGCGTAGGTGAGCAGGACCACGCCCGCGAGTGCGTAAAGGACGAACGTCGCCCACGATTGGCGGGGCTTCCAATTCACCGTGGTCCCCGCGGATGTGGGGACGCGCAGGCGGCGCGTCCCCACCCGGGGGCTCGGCCGCGTCGTCTCATCGGTGGGCCGGGTGGCCACGGCCGTCTCCCGCGGATCGGCCGCGGGGGTGGCGGCGGATGGGGTAGCGGTGCCGTGCAGGAGGCGGTGCAGGAGTTGCTCGGCGGTGGGACGGTCGGCCGGGTCCTTGGCCAGGCAGGAGGCGACGATGGCGCGCAGCGGTTCGGGCAGGTCACCCAGGTTGGGGTCCTGGGTGAGGACGCGTTGGAAGACGGCCGGGACGCTGTCCTGGCCGAACGGTGCCTGGCCTGTGGCGGCGAAGATCAGGGTGGCGCCCCAGGCGAAGATGTCGGCGGCCGGACCGACCGGCCGTGCGGCGACCTGTTCGGGCGCCATGTAGGCGGGCGTACCGATCACCCGGCTGGTCAGGGTGCTGATGGCGTCCATGGCGCGGGCGATGCCGAAGTCCACCACCCGTGGCCCCTGATCGCCTAAAAGGATGTTGGACGGCTTGAAGTCACGGTGCACCACGTCGGCGGCATGGATGGCGACCAGCGCCGTGGCCGTGCCCACGGCCAGCCGATGCAGATCGTCCCCGGTCAGCGGGCCACGTCGGCGCACCGCCTGCGACAGCGTCGGACCGTCGATGAACTCACTGACCAGATACGAGACGTCGCCCTCCACATCGGCGGCCAGCACCCGGGCGGTGCAGAACGACGCCACCCGCCGGGCCGTACCGATCTCGCGGGCGAAGCGGACCCGCGCCCTGGAAGCACCGTCCAAACGCGTATGCAGCAACTTGATCGCGACCAGCGCCCCGTCGGACGCCTGGCCCAGGAACACCGTGCCCTGGCCCCCGCTGCCCAGACGGGCGGTCACCCGGTATCCGGCGACGCTGGCAGGATCTCCGGGCTCCAGCGGTGTTCCCTGCGGCATGGGAGCCTCCGGTGGGAGCGTGCGACGCCCCGCGATGGTAGCCCGCCCTCAGCGAGGCGGCGTTCCACAAGCGTCATGAACGGGCTGAGCAGTCACCACCGATCGGCACCCCATGCGGGCGGCGACCAGGTCTTCGGCCTTCGCCTCAACTCGCCGATGCCTGCGGCGTCCCGCGTCGGCGAACGGCCTGCGCCACCAGGTCGACGAGGTGGTCGTACCGGGGTTCGTCCTCGGCCAGGCCGCGGAAATCCGCCGGCACATGGTTGTTGGCGAACTCCCTGAGCTGGACATCCGCGATGAGGACCGGGACGAACTTGCGGTCCTGCTCGATGGACCGCCGCATGAGCGTCTCGTACATCGCCTCGACCCAGTGCGGTGACTTGGACGCCTTGCCGAAGACGATGATCCCGTGCGTGGATTCCAGCACCGCCTGTTCGAGGGTATGGGTGATCTTTCTGCTGGGTTGCAGAACGACCTTGTCGTAGGCGAGTTTCACGCCTTTGGCCTGGAGCCGCTGGATGAAGCCGGCGACCCAGGCGGTGTCCTCCTCCGCGTAGGCGATGAACGCGTCATAGCCGCCGTCCCGCCCGTCCCCGGGACTCGGCAACGGCGACACCCGCCGCTTTGGCCGCCTTAGCTGATGCCGCACCCCTACCCAGGTGAAAAAGGCGCCCACTACTCCCGCGAGAGCCGCGATTACCGGTGCAACGGAGCCCACTATCCCCATGACAAAAGCGTAGGCCGCCATGCCTGGTGGCAGTGGGCGATCGCCGCATCCGCCCACCCCTGTCCAATTGTGGACACGATTAGTGGCGCGGCACCGGGAAGGGGCTCTGCAGAACGCTATCGCGGCCGGATTCCCCGCTGTCCGCACGCCGGCACTACAGAACAGATCGTTTCGGTGCCGGTCTGGCCATATCGTGGCGAGGCGCGTCCGGGCGGAAGACTCGGCGGAGAGGGGATGCCGTGGTGCCACGTCGGTCGGCATGGCTCTGGAAGGCCGCAGGGTATGACGAGGTCCTGCGGCTCGGCGACGCGGTCGTCCTGGTCGAGGAAAGCGTCACCGGGGCCCGCGCCGTCCTCCGGTACGTTCCAATGCGCGTCCTGGCCAATCGCAAGCGATATCCGGAGCTTCGTACGCAACTGACCAGACTCGCGGAAGTGTCCGACCCGCGGGTACTCCCCTTTCAGGATTTCGTCACCGATCCCCGCCTCGCCCGTCCTGACCTCCATGTGGGCACCGGGTACGGCGGGGCCCTGGTCTACGAGGCGGTCGCGGGCGCCGACCTCCGCCGGCTCCTCCAGCGCAACACGCCGCTGGCCCCCGAGGCCGCCCTGGTCGTGGCCAAGGACGCCCGCCTCGGGCTGGCCGCCGCGCACAGGCACGGCGTGCGTCCCAACGTGCTCGCCCCGCATCGGATGATCGCCACGGACGAGGGCCGGATCCTCCTCACCGGCCTGGCCCTGGGAACGATCGAGGAGCCGGATTTCCTTTACCGGGCCCCCGAGCTGTGGCGGCACGAACCCGATTCGATGGCCGCCGACTGCTACTCCCTGGGGTGCGTCCTGTTCGAATGCCTGACAGGCCGCTCCCCGTTCCGCCGTTCGGCCCTCTTCAGCCTCATGAGCGCGCACACAACGGCGGCTCGCCCGCTGGAGGTCCTTCCCGTCCCCCTGCGCCCCCTCCTGGCCGAGGCCCTGGCCAAAGAACCACCCCGCGACCTCTCGCCAACGAAGATCGACGCACTGGCCAAGGCGACCTACGGCCCCGACTGGGAGTCCCGGGGCCGCCGAGCCCTGGCCGAACGAGCGGCCCCCTTCATCCAACCCTTCCCACCCCCGGCCCCGCGTCCGCCGATGCCGTAGCCGTCGCTGGAGGGGGCATGGTGCCGAAGAGCCGATTCGGCACGGAACGGACGCGCGGCACTGGAAATACCCTTAAGCGGATCATCGACTCCTCCGCGCGCTTCCCGGGCAGCGGCTCCGACGCCCACGTCACCGAATACGGTTCGACTTGCACATATATAGGAAACGGTCCCGGTCGAGTGATATTTCTGCTGCTCCGATAAGGAAGAATCTTCGATCAATTGTCACGGTCGGGTTATTCTCCGTAAACTGACGGCAAGGTCCGGTGGTCCCACCCATCCGTTGCGATCCCGGTTCACCAGACCATCGGCCGGATGGATTGTGTGGCTTTCGACCGCTGACCCGGTCGCCATCCCCAGGGGGAAGGGGTGTTGGTGTGGCCGAGGCGTACCTGGCATACGGGCGGCGGGACGCCGAATGGACCCGGATGCTCTGGCAGCAGCTCACCCGGCACGGTCTGCGGGTCTTCTTCGACGAGCTCATGTTGCCGGGCGACGGCGTCGTGCACACCCTGGAGCAGGCCATTCGGGACACCACCGCCGGGATCGCGGTGTTCGGCCCCGGCCTGGCCGGCAACGGGAACGACGGGTGGGCGCTGACGGAGTACTCCGCACTGCTGCAGTCATGCGCGGAGCGGGGCCTGCCGTTCGTCCCCGTCACCTTCGGCGGCGCGCCGATCCCCCCGTTCGCCCGGGACTGGGTCTGGGTGGACTTCGGGAAGGCCACCGGCCAGGCGTTCGACGACAAGGCCGCAGACCTGGCACGCACGCTGCTGGGAGAGCAGACGGCGGGCGTTCCCGAGGAGACGGTGCTTGCGGCCCCGCCCCGTCCGCTGACCGAGCCCGAGCAGCGTTCCGTCGTGGTCTGCTATGCCCCCGCGGACGCCGAATACGGCAGGCGGCTGGTGGAGCGGATCGGCCGGGCGGGCCTGCCGGTCTGGTCGGTGCGGAGCCTGCGGCCCGGCGACCGGCATGTCTGGGCGATCCGGCGGCAACTCCGGTACGCGACGGTGATCGTGGTGGTGATGTCCTCCGCCGCGCAGGACTCCGACGACATCACCAGGATGATCCTGGAAGGCCAGTGGCACGGCCGCCTGTTCCTCCCGGTCCTGCTGGAGGGCGACCGGCACTACCTGCTGGCCGACCTGTGGTGGGCGGACGCGCGCACCGGCGGCCCCCTGGACGATGGCGCCCTGGCGCAGCTCGGCCGGCTCCACGAGGCGGCGCTCAGCGGACGTCCGGTCGCGCAGGCGGACGTGCTGCCCGAGCCCTCGACCGTCGTCCCGTCCGTGCACGTCCCCGCGGCGGTGTCGCTGGAACGGCTCCGGGCCGCGCTGGCCGAGCGGGAGATCGAGCACGCCGACCTGCTGACGACGTCGTTGCTGCTGGAGGCCGCGGACCGGCTCGACTCCGGCTGGCTGCGGCGGCGGGACGGCGCCGGTCTGCCGTGCGCGCTGCTGTCCGGGGCGGACGCGCTGTGGGCGGCGGCCTCGGACGGTCGGATGGGGTTCCGCGCCCAGACCGCCATCGCCCCGATCAACGGCGGACGGCACACCGAATTCCTGACCCTGTCGACCAAGCTCGGCTGGCGTTCGTCGGCGGACGAGGCGATCCCCGCCTACCGGGAGTTCGCCGCCCGGGCCATGGGCCGGCCCGGCTTCTTCCCCACGCTGCGCAACCCGCGCAGCGAGCAGCACATGGACTGGTACGACCAGTGGACCCAGACGGTGCTGACCGTCCATGCCCGGCTACGCGAGTGCGGAGTGCGATCGTGACCATCCTGATTTTCCTGGTGCCGGCCGCGCTCGCCGCCGGCGCCGGCTACCTCTACCGGCTGGGCCGGCACGTCGTGCCGATCGACCATGTCGGCGTCGTCCGGCGCGTGCGGGGCCGTCCCCACCCCGATCCCGCGTACCGGCGGGTGGTGCCCTCGAACGCGCGAGGAGTGCTGGCGCGCACCCTCTCCCCGCAGCGGCCGGTCTGGCTGATGCCCGGGTTCTACACCGTGGAGCCCGTGCCGCGGATCCACATCCCCGAAGGCATGATCGGGCTGGTCACCGCGCGCGAGGGCCGCCAGCGCCCGCGCGACCGCGCGGTGGCGCTGCTGCCGGCGGGCGTGGACTGTGACCACTTCCAGAACGGGGAGTCCTTCCTGCTGCACGGCGGCGAGCAGGGGCCGCAGGCGACGACGCTGGCCGGCGGCGCCTCCTACTACCTCAACACCGAGCTGTTCGAGGTGCGGACGGTGCCGCGCACCTATGTGCCGGCCGCGACGGTCGGGCTGGTGATGGCCAAGGTGGGACGAGTTCGCCAGCCCGGCCAGCCGTTCGCCGAGCATGTGCCGTGCGACGACTTCCAGGACGCCGAGACCTTCCTGCGCGGCGGCGGGGAGATGGGGCGGCAGCTGGCGGTGCTCTCCGGAGGCGCCTACTACGACATCAACCCGGACGTGTTCGAGGTGATCACCGTCGAGAACGTGGGGGAGGGCAGAGAGGGGCTGACCGCCGAGCAGCTCAGGGATACCACCATCCCGGTCGGCCATACCGGAGTGGTGATCATCACCGACGGGGCGGAGCCGCGTGAGAACGAGACGGTGGGGCCCGCGATCGGGGGGCATCGCGATTTCCGGCTGCCCTGGGTGTTTCTGGCCAACGGCGGGCGTCGCGGCGTGCAGCAGGAGACCCTCAAGGAGGGGATGACCTGCTCACTCAACCCGTGGTTCGTCCGGGTGCTGCTGGTGCCCACCTATCTGCTCAACATGGAGTGGAACAAGAAGGACGCCGTCAAACAGGGCCAGTACGACGGGCGGTTGCACGAACTGGATCTGATGACCAGCCAGGGGATCACGCTGCGGGTCGAGGTCTCGCAATCCCTGCGGATCCCGTCTGCGGTGGCGCCTCGGCTGATCAGCGAGTTCGGCAGCTCGCCGAACGCGGGCCGGCTGGCCGGGGGCGCGCTGGTGGACGACCCGCAGCCGGTTCAGCGTTTTGTGGAACGGGTGCTCGGGGCCACCGTGGAGACGTATCTTCTCGAGATCGCGGCGGGTTCCACGGTCAAGGAGTTCCTGTCGGGGGTTCTCGACATCCGCACCAATCTCAGCTCCCAGGTGCGCAACGCCCTGAAGGCGTGGGATGTGGAGGCCGTGCGCACCAACATCGAGCGGGTCACCTCTCTGGACCAGGTGTACTACGCCGAACGGCAGCGGACCTTCGTCGCCGAAACCGAGAGTGAAGTGCTCGACCAGGAGCAGGTGAACACCGACAAGCAGGTCGCCATCGACCTGAAGAAGATGGAGACCGAGAAGCGTCGCGCCATCCAGCACATCCAGGCCGAGGCCGAACTGCTGGGGCTGGAACATGTGCGGATCACCAGGATGATCCAGGAGATGTCCAAGCTGCCGGTGCCGTCCTACATGGGCGGCGACCTGTCGGGCTACCTGGAATCGATGCCCATGAACGTGGTGCGTGAGCTGCTGCTGCGGATAGAGCAAATCCGTGACGGCGAAGCGTCCCCCCAGGTTCGCGGCGGCGAGACCCCTCCAGAGATCCTCGAAGGCGAGGAGTCATCGGGGGAGCCCACGAGCTGATCTCAAATACGGGGTGGCCGCTCGCCCCTCCCTGAGGGGAAATGCGCAAGACGCCCGGCCCCAGGAACACGGTCGTGATAGGTACCCATCCCCAAACCACCCGGAACCAGCCCAAAAATCGAATTCAAGTGACCGGGCGGGAGGGGTGGAGCGATGCGGACCACGCGGCGGCCCAGGGACGTGGCACGTGTCCTGGTCCGTTCTAGGGGGTGGGGAGCGCGGCTTTTTCGGATGGGCGGATCGTCCAGGCATATTGCGTGGTGGCGAGTACGCCGAGCAGGACGGTGGTTGCCGCCAGCAGGATGCGCAACTGGATGCCGGCGCCCAGGCCGATGATCGCCCAGGCGAGGAAGGTCAGAGCCGTGACGCCGTTGGCGACGGCGACGGCGCGGACGGCGGCGGGGGCGGGGCGGCCGCTCAGCCACCACAACACCACGGCCGCCAGGAGCAGGACGAGTGCGACCACCAGCAACACCGGTGTGGACAGCCAGGACGGCACACGCCACCCGTCGGTGCCCCACAGTCCGTAGGCCAGCACCACGCACACCACGGTCAAAACCGTCTCCAGCCCCGCGTCCAGGCGCAGCAGCCGGCGCACGCCAGAAGTCGTGGTGAATGTCGTTGTAGACGCCTCCATCGTGATTTCTCCCTTCCCGTCCGCAGTGTAGCGACTGCTACATGCGGTGTGAAGCGGTCGCTACACTGGCGTGCGTGGACCGCCGCACCGAACTCACCGAGAAGGCCCTCGACCATGTGCTCGCTCACGGGCTGATCGGCCTTTCGCTGCGCCCCCTCGCCGCCGCACTGGGCACCAGCGACCGCATGCTGATCTACCATTTCGGCAGCAAGGACGGACTGATCACCGCCGTGGTCGCACTGGCGAACCAACGATTCGCCGCGTCCTTCCAGGCCATGGCCGAGGCCGCCCCGCCCGCCCGAAGCCCCGGGGAATTCGTCCGCCACGCCTGGCAGGCGCTGACCGGCTCCGACGCCGCCGGCCCCATCCGGCTCTACCTGGAGATGTGCGTCCTGGCGCTGCACGAACCAGACCGCTGGAGCACCGCCCAGCAGCGGATACGCGAGCCGTGGCTGGCCATGCTGCGGGAGACCCTCACCGACCTCGGCACGCCGCGGGCGCAGGTCCCCGCCCTCGCCGACCTCATCCTCGACACCCTCGACGGGCTCCTGCTCAGCCGGCTCATCAGCACCGACCCCGCCCGCACCGACGCCGCCGCCGACGCCTTCGCCGATCTTCTGAGATAGCCGCGGGAACGCGACAGTCGCTACGCGGCGACCGGGCGTTGCGCCACGGCATTCACACGACTTCGCGTTCCGCTCAATGAGCCATGAGGGATTCGAGGGCGGCGACGGCGCGGGCGCGATGTTCGTCGAGGATTTCGACCGCGGCGTCGGCGTCGCGCCGGCGCAGGGCCTGCAACGTGGCCTGATGCTCGGCGACGACGCGCGAGCGGTTGCCGCCGTCGCCGTAGTAGATGGAGCGGTAGGCGTCGGTGGCGTCCCAGAGAGAGCCGATCAGCCGGGTCAGGCGCGGCATTCCCGCGTACTCGTACAGCGTCATGTGGAACGTGCGGTTCGCCTCGGTCATCTGGAGGATGTCGCCGGCGGCCTCGGCGCGTTCGACCTCCAGCTGTGCCTTCTCCAGGACGTCGAGGTCCTCGTCGGTGAGGTGCCGCACGGCCTGGCGCACCGCCTCGGCCTCCAGGATCTCCCGGATCCGGTAGACCTCGCGCAGGTCGTCCAGCGACAGTTCCTCGACGAAGTAGCCGCGGTGGGCGTGGTAGGTGACGAGCCCTTCGCCCTGCAGCGTCTTGAGGGCCTCGCGGAGCGGGACGCGGCTGACGCCGAGTTCGTCGGCGAGCGTGTCCTGCCGGATCGGCGCGCCCGGACGCAGCCGCCCGGTCGTGATGGCACGGCGGAGCTCGCCGAGAACGAACTGCTGGGCCGTGGGGGGTCTGCGCCGACCTTCCACCGGGTTCACCGCTCCAATATCTCACGGACCCAGGCGTCGTCCCGCCCGAGCGGCGGCGGCGCCAGCCGGTAGGCGGGCGGGGTGGCGCCGAGCCTGATCGGGTTGGCGACCTGGCCGACGCCGTCCACCCGGACGGCGGGGTCGAGGCCCAGCTCCGCGGCGAGGTCGAAGGCGGCGGCGATGTCGTTGATCGGCCCGCAGGGCACGCCGGCCTCGGTGAGCGCGGTGAACCATTCGTCGGCGGTCCGCCGGGCGAGGGACCGGGTGAGCGCCTCGACGAGCGGTTCGCGGGCCGCGACCCGGCCGGCGTTGGTGGCGAAGCGGGGGTCGTCGGCGAGGTCCGGACGTTCCAGCACCCGGCACAGGACGCGGAACTGGCGGTCGTTGCCCGCGGCGATCACCATCGGCCGGTCGGCGGTCTCGAACACCTCGTACGGGACGATGCTGGGATGCCGGTTGCCCATGGCCTGCGGCACCGCACCGGCCGCGACGTACGCCGACGCCTGGTTGACCAGCGCGGACAGCAGCGAACTCAGCAGTGAGACCTCGACCCGCTGGCCTTCGCCGGTGCGGTCGCGGTGCCGCAGCCCCGCCAGCACGCCCAGGGAGGCGTGCAGCCCCGTGATCACATCGACGAGCGCGACACCGGTCTTGGTCGCGCCGTCGCCGGTGACGCTCATCAGGCCGCCGACGGCCTGCGCGATGAGGTCGTAGCCGGGCAGCCCGGCGCCCTTGTCCGCGCCGAATCCGGTGATGGAGCAGTAGACCAGGCCCGGGTTGAGCTCGCGCGCCCGTTCCCAGCCGAGTCCGAGGCGGTCCATCGTGCCCGGCCGGAAGTTCTCCACGAGGACGTCGGCGCGTGAGACGAGCGCGCGGGCCACCTCCAGGTCGTCCGGGTCCTGGAGGTCGAGCGTGATCGATCTCTTGTTCCGGTTGACGGAGAGGAAGTAGGTGGCCTCCCCGTCGGCGTAGGGCGGGCCCCACGAACGGGTGTCGTCGCCGCCTCCGGGGCGCTCGACCTTCACGACCTCCGCGCCGAGATCAGCCAGCAGCATCGTCGCGTACGGCCCGGCCAGGACCCGGCTGAAGTCGGCGATGAGCACGCCTGAGAGTGCCCTGTCGCTCATGTGGGCACCACGCAGCACGTTGTTCCGTCGCCGGCGCGCCGGCCGTCCATCAGGTTCGAGATATCCACACCTCGTGAAACTAGCGGGAGAGTGATTGGATAATCAATACTGGATCCAATCTACCGGAAGTGAGGCGTCATGAGCATGCGACCCCAGACCCACCCGACCGCGCTGTTCGCCGTCGACGGGCTGCTGACCGAGGAGGAACGCGACATCAGGCAGGCGGTGCGGCGGCTGTGCGCCGACCAGGTGCGCCCGAACCTGGCCCGCTGGTTCGAGGAGGGCCGGCTTCCCGCGCACGAGCTGGCCCGCGAGTTCGGAGCCCTCGGCCTGCTCGGCATGCACCTGGAGGGATACGGGTGCGCGGGGCTCGGCGCGGTCTCCTACGGGCTCGCCTGCCTGGAGCTGGAGGCCGCCGACTCGGGGGTGCGCAGCCTCGTCTCCGTGCAGGGCTCCCTCGCGATGTACGCGATCTGGCGGTACGGCAGCGAGGAGCAGAAGAAGGAGTGGCTGCCCGCGATGGCGGCGGGCGAGAGCATCGGCTGCTTCGGCCTCACCGAGCCCGACTTCGGCTCCGACCCGGCCGGGATGCGCACCCGCGCCCGGCGCGACGGGGACGACTGGGTGCTGGACGGCACCAAGATGTGGATCACCAACGGCTCCATCGCCGACATCGCCGTGGTCTGGGCGCAGACCGACGAGGGGATCCGCGGGTTCCTCGTCCCGGCCGGCACGCCGGGGTTCACGGCGAACGACATCGAGGGCAAGCTGTCGCTGCGCGCCAGCGTGACCAGCGAACTGGTGCTGGACGGCGTGCGGCTGCCCGGCAGCGCGCTGCTTCCCGGCGCCCGCGGCCTGGGCGGCCCGCTGGGCTGCCTGAACGAGGCCCGCTTCGGGATCATCTTCGGTGTGCTGGGCGCCGCGCTCGACTGCCTGGAGACGACGATCTCCTACGCGTCGGACCGCGAGATCTTCGCCCGGCCGCTCGCCTCGTTCCAGCTCACCCAGCAGAAGCTCGCCGACATGGTGCTGGAACTGGGCAAGGGGCTGCTGCTCGCCGTGCACCTCGGGCGGCTCAAGGAGGCGGGCTCCCTGACGTCCGACCAGGTCAGCGTCGGCAAGCTCAACAACGTGCGCGAGGCCCTCGACATCGCCCGCACCTGCCGCACCGTCCTCGGCGCGAACGGCGTCACCCTGGAGTACCCGGTGATCCGCCACGCGGCCAACCTCGAATCGGTGCTCACCTACGAGGGGACCTCCGAGATCCACACCCTCGTGATCGGGCGTGCGCTCACCGGACACAGCGCCTTCGCGTGACCGATCCCGCCGGGCCGGCGCCGCCGGCCCGGCCGGGTCCGGTGGGCGCCCGGCGGGGCCACGCCTCAGCGGGGCGGCAGCCGGCCGACCTCCACGAGGGCGGCGTACAGGTCGGCGATCAGCATGGGCTGGCGGAGGGTCCCGCCCAGCAGCGACTCGGCGCGCCCCAGCCGGTAACGCAGGGAGTTCGGATGCAGGAACAGTGACTTGGACGCCGCGGAGACGTCCAGGTCGTGTTCGAGGAAGGCGGTGACGGCGTCGAGCAGCAGCGGCTGGCCGGACAGCGGCGCCAGGAAACGCTCGGCCCGCCGCCTCCGCTCGTCGCCGTCGGCGGAGGAGAACATCCACGCCGAGATGGTCAGGTCCTCCCACCACCGGACACCCGGCTGTTCGTCGTCTTCGCGCGGGCCGCGCATCCGCAGGAACATCGCGCTCTCATGGGAGAGGTTGAAGTCCCCCAGCCTGGTCACGCCGCGGCCCACGAGGACCGTCATCCCCGTGATGTGGTCCAGCAGCCCGTGCAGCGTCTCGTCCGAAGCCTGCACCAGCGCGATGGTCCAGTCCTCCTGCCGCAGGGACAGATGCGGGATGCGCATGTGCACGAGGCTCTTCGACAGGTTCTGCCACGCGAGGTGCGGGTTCCGCTCCGCGGTCACCAGCAGGACGCGCCGGTCCTCCCCTTCGATGAAGCCCAGAAGGCCGGCGCGCTCGACCAGGTCCTCCGAGTAGGGCCGTCCTTGCAGCAGCCGGACGAGCAGCTCGTGCTGGAGCGTGCTCAGGTGCGCCGGGCTGAGGTCGTGCGTGCCGTGGAGGAACGAGGCCAGATTCGCGACCGCCCTGATGAGGGGGACGTCACGCGGGTCGGGGTCGTGCTGCCAGGCGGCGAGGATCCAGCCGTAGCGGCGGCGGCCGTAGGCGATCGGGAACGCCATCGACGTCCTGCCGCCCGGTGACGGCAGCGTCACTATGTCGTCGTGCGCGGCCTGTTCGAGCAGGCCGAACAGCGAACGCGGGAGCCGCGCCGGTTCGGGCCATGTCTGCGTGCCGGCCTCGTCGGTGATGCTCAGCCGGGCCGACACCAGCATCCCCAGCCGCCGCATGAGCGCGTGTTCCGGGCTCTCGTCCGGCGGGTGGTCGAACGCCTCGGTGATGCCGGCCAGGTGGGCGTGCGTGTCCACCATCTGCTGGAGGAACTCGGGGTCGTCCCGGAGCGCGCAGCGGCGCACGTGGTCGATCACGTCGACCACCGCGGTCTCCAGCGGGATCTCGAAGACGGGGAAGTCCAGCCGTTCGCCCTCGTCGATCAGCGCCGCCGGCACGCCGCGGGTCTGCACCCCGCTGGCGTAGCCGAGCGCCGCCATGCCCCGGCCGGCGAGTTCCCGCACGAGCGCGCGCTGCGCCTGGACGTTCGCCCGCAGCCGCATGCCGGTGGTGATCACGATCCAGCCGGGGGACAGCCAGCGCGTCGGTTCGGCGATCTCGACCGAGTGCGCGCCCAGCGCGACCGTCGTGGACGCGCGCGCGTGGGCGGTGTGCAGGACCAGGCCGAACCGCGGCACGGCCATCAGGTCCGACAGCAGCACGCCCCCGCGCCGCGGACGGGGCTCAGCCGGGACGGGGACCTGGTCGGACATGGTGTGTCCTCTCCGCGCCCAGGTGGGGTCGCGTGCCGCACCGGCTTCGGAGATAACGAGAAATGGTCTGCCGCTCTTCGTGGTCGGCACGATGTGCGGCCATGCCGGGCTCGCTGACACTTCTGGGACCGCCGGTGCTCTCGGGTACCCCGACCTGGAGGAATCCAATGACAACCACTACAGACTCTCGCGGTCCCAGGCGATGGCGTCGCCGGGGCGCCACGGTGGTGACGCTGCTCGCGATCGGGGCCCTGGCCGGGTGCCAGTCCCAGACGTCCGAGGGAAGCGGTGGCGGCACCGACTCGTCCGTCCTCTCCGAAGCCGCCGCCACCGTGAAGCAGGCGTCCGCCGAGGTGACCTCGGGCGTCCCGGAGTCCTCGCCCCCGGCGCTGAAGCGCAAGTCGGTCGTGCTGATCCCGTGCGCGCAGGCGGGCGAGGGTTGTGCGCAGCCGGCGGCCGGCGCGAAAGCCGCTGCCGAGGCGCTCGGCTGGAAGGCCACGGTCATTGACGGGAAGGGTACCGCCGACGGTCAGAGCGCGGCAATCCTGCAGGCCATCAGCCTCAAGCCCGACGGCATCGTCACCTTCGCGGTGGACCCGTCCAGCGTGAAGGGCGCGGTCGAGCGGGCCCGCAAGGCCGGCATCAAGATCGTCGCGTCCTCGTCGCCGCCGTCCGACCTGGTCGACTTCGCGGACAACCCGACCAAGGCCGCCTGGGTGAAGACCGGGGAGATCGCGGCCGATCTGGTGATCTCCAAGAGCGAGGGGCGCGCGAAGGTGGCGCTCCTGACCGACAAGGAGTTCGCCGCCGTCAACCAGCGCACCGACGCCTTCGCCGCGCGGATCGGCAAGTGCGGCGGGTGCGAGCTGGTCGGCACCTCGAACTTCAACTTCTCCGAACTCGGCACCGGGGTGCCGCAGCTCGCGCAGCAGATCGCCCGGCGCAACCCCGGCCTGAACGCCGTGTACGTCCCCTACGACGCGGCGGTGCCGCCGGTTCTGCAGGGTCTCAAGGCCGTCGGGGCGACCGACGTCATGGTGATCTCCGGTGACGGCACGTCCCAGGCCATCCAGTGCATCCGGGAGAAGTGCGGCCAGACCGCGACGGTGGCGTTCGCGCTGGACTGGATCGGCTGGGCGGACATCGACGCGATGAACCGGCTGCTGCAGGGCAAGGACCCGGCGCCCGCGGCGGAGCAGGTCCCGGTCAAGCTCATCACCGCCGAGAACGTGCCCGCCCAGCCCGGCACGTGGAACGGCGACCTCGACTTCCGGCCCAAGTACCGCCAGCTGTGGGGGATCGGTTGACCTCCGGCGACGAGCCGCTCGTCCGGGCCAGGGGACTCCGCAAGGAGTTCCCCGGCCAGGTCGCCCTGCACGGGCTGGACCTGGACCTCATGCCCGGCAGGGTCCACGCGCTCGTGGGCAGCAACGGATCGGGCAAGAGCACGTTCATCAAGATGCTCGCCGGCGCGTACTCGATCGACGCCGGCACGCTTGAGGTCATCGGGCAGCGGGAGGCCCGGATGAGCCCGGCACGGGCCTACGTGCTCGGACTGCGGTTCCTGCACCAGAAGCCGACCGTGTTCCCGGCGCTGACCGTCGCCGAGAACATCGGACTGGCCTGCCGCTTCGTCACCAGCGGACGGATGCGCACGAACCGCCGGGCCGAGGAGGCGAACGCGGAGGCCGCGCTCGACTTCATCGGTTTCCGGCTGGACCCGCGCCGTGCCGTCGGCACCCTGTCCCCCGTCGGACGCACCATGGTCGCCGTGGCCGCGGCCCTCCAGCATCCGGAAGGGGCGCCGCGGCCGCGTGTGCTCGTCCTCGACGAACCCACCGCCGCGCTGCCCGAGCACGAGGTGGAGCTGGTCTTCGACCTGGTCCGCGCGGTGACCCTCAACGGGATCAGCGTGCTCTACGTGAGCCACCGCCTTCCGGAGGTGGTCGAACTGGCCGACCACGTCACGGTCCTGCGCGACGGGGCCAGGGTCCACCATTCGGCGGCGGCCGATCTCGACCACGGCGGGCTCGTCCGGCACATCGTCGGCGAGGAGCAGCCCCGGCCCGGCACCCCGGTGCGCGGGACGCCGGTGCACGGGACGCCGGCCCCCGCCGCCGAGCCCGACCGGCCCGCGCTGGACGTGCGCGGGGTCGAGACCGCGCGGCTCTCGGACGTGACCATCCGGCTGAACGCGGGAGAGATCGTCGGCATCGCCGGCCTGCTCGGCACGGGACGGTCCGAACTCCTGAACGTGCTGGCCGGGGCCAGGGCGCCCCGCGCCGGCCGGTGGTCGGTGCGCGGCCGGTCCGTGCGGCCGGGCGACATCCGCGACGCGCGCCGCGCCGGGCTGGCGCACGTGCCGGAGGACAGGGCGGGCCAGGCCCTGTTCCCCGGCCTGCCGGCGAGCGCCAACCTGCTGCTGCCCGACCTGAAGAAGATCACGAGACGCGGTCGCGTCCACCGCGGACGCGAGGCCGCCGAGGCGGCGCGGCTCATGGACGCCCACGACGTCAACCCCCGCGCCCCCATGCAGTCGATCGCCACCTTCAGCGGCGGGAACCAGCAGAAGGCCGTCATCGCGCGGTGGCTGCGGCTCGACCCGGCGGTCCTCCTCGTCGACGAGCCCACCCAGGCCGTCGACGTGAAGGCCAAGTCCCAGATCCATGAGGCGATCCGGCGCTATGCCGCCGGAGGCGGCGCGGCGCTCGTGGTCAGCTCCGACTTCGACGAGCTGGCCGCACTCTGCCATCGGGTACACGTCATCCGAGGACGGTCACTGGACCTCCAGCTGAGCGGCCCCCGGCTGAGCGCGCAGGCACTCCTCGACGCGGTCAGCTGGGAGCCCGCGCACGATGACGAGCACCCCCCGTCCGCGACCGTGAGAGGTGCCTTCGGTGCATGACGTCCAGAGCGTCCCCCTCGGGGGAAGAGCATCGCTGCTGCGCAGGCTCAAGGCGATCGGGCACCCCCGGTTCCTCGGGCTCCAGCTGCTCGTCGTGCTGACGGTCTTCTTCAGCGCGATCTACAACATCACCTTCTTCAGCGCCGACAACTACCGGGCGATCGCCTCGAACGAGTCGGTCGGCATCATCCTCGCGATGGCGCTGCTGGTGTCCCTGGTCATCGGGCATTACGACCTGTCGATAGCCAGCGTCCTGACGCTCTCGATGATCACGGTCACCGGGCTGCTGCAGGAGTTCCAGCTCAACCTGTGGACGGCATGCCTGGCCGGGGTGGCGACGGGCCTGCTCGTCGGCGTCGTCAACGGGATCGCCGTCGCGGTGTTCAGGGTGAGCTCCCTCGTCGCGACGCTGGCCACCGGCAGCATCGCCCTGGGTATCGCCCAATGGTGGACCAACGGAAGGCTCTTCACCGAGCACATCCCGTCGTCCTTCACCGACCTCGGGAACTCCGAACTGTTCGGCGTGCCGGTGATCTTCGTGCTGGCGCTCGTCATCGCCGCCGCCGTCTGGTGGGTGCTGGAGCAGACGCCGCTGGGCCGCTACCTGTACGCGCTCGGCGACAACCCGTCCGCCGCCGACCTCGCCGGTCTGCCCACCCGGGCGCTGACGATCGGGACCATGGCCGCCGGAGGCGCGCTGGCCGGGTTCGCGGGGGTCGTCGAGACCGCCAAGCTCGGCGCCGGCAACCCCACCATCGGGACCGCGTTCCTGCTCCCGGCGTTCACCGCCGTGTTCCTCGGCGCGACGATCATCAGGATCGGTGTTCCGAACGTCGTCGGCACCATCATCGCGGTGCTGCTGATGGCCGTGCTCGTCGCCGGTCTCAACCAGTCCGGCCTGCCGTTCTACGTCGAGCCCCTGCTGAAGGGGGCGGTTCTGCTCTTTGCGGTCGCCATCACCCTCAAGGGGCACGGCGGCAGGGCGCGGTGAGCGAGCGGATGAAAGAGGGGGAGAACGAATGCTGATCGATACGAACGCGCTCGGGACGGTCATCGAGCTGTCCCACGAAATGGCGCGGGGGATGCCGAACCACGTTTCGCACCCCGAGTTCAACCTGGTGCCCTACTACCGGCTCGGCGACTTCGAGCTCGACGACGGCTACTGGGGATGCAACGAGCTGCTCCTGATGTCGGGGCATTCCGGCACGCACCTGGACGCGATCGGGCACGTCGCCACCCACGGCGCCGTCTTCGGCGGCGTACCCGCCGCGGACGCGCAGCGGGGCATCGACGGGCTCGGCGCGCACGGCATCGAACAGGCGCCCGCCTTCGTGCGGCGCGGCGTCCTCCTGGACGTCGCCGGCCACCGCGGAGCCGACATCGTCGATCCCGCGGAGGCCGTGACCCGGCAGGACCTGGAGGACGTCGCCGGGGCCGCGGGAGTGGAGATCACGACCGGGGACTGCGTTCTCGTCCGGACCGGCTGGGCGGCGCACTGGACGGACCCCGCCGCCTACATGGGAGGCACCACCGGGACGCCCGGTATCGACGTCGCCGCCGCCCGATGGCTGGCCGACCTCGGCGCGAGCGTCGTCGGCGGGGAGACGGCCGTCGTGGAGCACCATCCGGCGGGCGGCACCGCCCTGCCCGTCCACCAGGAACTCCTCGCGGGCCGCGGAGTCCACCTGCTGGAGAACATGGACCTCGGCGGCCTTCGCGGCGTCACGACGTTCCTCTTCCTCTGCCTTCCGCTGCGCATCCGGGGGGCCTCCGGGTCGCCGGTCCGTCCCGTGGCGATCGTCGCCGGGGAGAAGCCGTGACCGCCGACGCCGATCTCGTCCTCGATGACGCCGTCGTCCACGGCACGGGCCTCGCGGCTCCCGCGAACGCCATAGCCGTCAAGGCGGGCTGGGTGGTCGCCGCCGGCGACGCCGCGCGTGCCATGACGGCCCGCCGCAGAGTGTCCCTCGGCGGGCGCACCGTCATCCCGGGTTTCCACGACGGCCACGTCCACACCGGGCGGTTCGGGATGGGGCTCCGCCAGGTCGACCTCTCCGACGCCACCTCCCTCGACGAGGTCTACGAGCGCGTCGCGCGCCGGGCCGCCGAACTGCCGGCCGGCTCCTGGCTGATCGCGCACAGCTACGACCACACGGCGCTCGGCGACCGGCACCCGTCGCGCGGACCGCTCGACCGTGTCGCCCCGGGCCATCTCGTCTGGCTGAAACACCGCACCGAGCACATGGGCGTCGCGAACTCGCGGCTGCTGGCCCGCGCCGGCGTCGACCGCTCCACCCGTGTCGACGGCGGCACCGTCGACCTCGACGCCGACGGGGTGCCCACGGGACTGCTCGTGGAGACCGCCCAGGCGTTCGTCAACGATCTCATCGTCCCGGTTTCGCACGAGGAACTCGTCCAGGCGATCGACGCGGCGCACACCCACTACCTGTCCCAGGGCGTGACCTCCTGCCAGGAGGCGGGCGTCGGCGGCGGCTGGATCGGGCTCAGCCCGGACGAGGCGCTGGCCTACGAGGACGCGCTCGCCCGGGGGATGCTCCGGGTGCGCACCGTCCTCATGCCGAGCTACGAGGTACTCGAACCGAGCGGACCGCACGGTGAACTGCGGCTGCCGGACCACCTGCCCCACTATTTCACCGACCCCCTGCTGCGGTGGGGGCCGGTGAAGATCTTCGCGGACGGTGCGCTGAGCACGCGGACGGCGGCGGTCACCGAGGACTTCTGCCACCACCCCGGGCAGACCGGCCTGCTGCAGGCGGAGCCCGAGACGCTGCGAGACCGCATCGTGGCGGCGCATCGCAGCGGCTGGCAGATCGCCACCCACGCCATCGGCGACCGGGCCATCGACGTCGTGCTCGCCGCCTACCAGGAGTGCCTGGGGCACCGCCTCGACGATGATCCGCGGTTCCGGATCGAGCACTGCTCCGTGGTCCGCCCCGACCAGGTGACCCGGATGGCCGCGCTCGGCGTGGTCCCGGTCATGCAGAACTTCTTCGTCGAGGCGCTCGGGGACGTCGCCGAGGCGAACCTCGGACCCGACCGGGCGCGGTGGTGCTACCGGCTGCGTTCCCTCCTCGACCGCGGCGTCCCCGTCGCGAACAGCTCGGACCGTCCCATCGCCGAGGGCGCACCGTTGCGGGCCCTTCACCGGATGCTGGTACGCCGCACCGCCTCGGGAGCGCCCTTCGGCGAGGAGGAGCGGATCGACCCGCTCTCGGCCCTCAAGGTCGCCACCTGGAACCCCGCGTTCGCATGCCGCATGGAAGGAGAGGTGGGCCTGCTCCAGCCCGGCTACCGCGCCGACATCGCGGTGCTCGACGACGACCCCGTCACGGCCGATCCCGACCGGGTCGGCGCCATCACGGTCGCGGCCACCTTCGTGAACGGCGAACTGAAGTACGACGCCATGGGGACGGGCCATCCGATCGAGTGAGGCCGACGCGGGGATCTGATCAGCCCCCGAATGATCCCCGCCCTCTTCTCCCCCGGGCGAAGCCCGCCCGGCATCTGACGGTCGCCCCTGCCTTGAATCCCCCCGCTACAGAGAGATGCCCTGTGGAAATCCTCAACTCGTTGCTCGACTCCCCAGCGCCCGAGGTGGGGATCGGCACCGCCCGCGACCTCGCCGGCACGCTGTTCGGCGTCAGGGGAACGGTGCGCCGCCTGGCCGGTGAACGCGCCCAGAACTTCCACATCGTGACCTCGGATGACGGGGAGTGGGTCCTGAAGGTCGCGCACCCCCGCGACACCGCCGGCGTGGACACGCAGGTCGCAGCCCTCCAGCATCTCGCCGAGCACGCCCCGCGGCTTCCGGTGCCGCGGCCGCGGCTGCCGCTCGGGCCCGCGCGGCTGTCGGCGGCCTGGTCCCAGGTCACGCCGGACGGGGTTGCCGAGCGGCGGGTCCAGATGTGCAGCTTCCTGCCGGGACGCACGGCGTCGGCCGAGCGGGTCGGCGCCGCCCAGCGAACGGCGATCGGCCGTACGCTGGCCCTCCTGCACGAGGGCCTGTCGGGCTTCGATGCCACCGCGGCGCCGCCGAGCCCGTGGAATCTCCTGGAGTTCGCCGCCGTCCAACGGCTGGTCCGCGCTTCGATGCCGCCCCACGTCCCGGACGAGCACGCCGGGGAGCTGGAGCACCTGACGGCGCACGCACTGCCGATCCTGCACGAACTGCCGCGTCAGGCACTGCACAACGACTTCAACCCGAACAACCTGCTCCTCGACGGCGACCGCGTCAGCGGGATCATCGACTTCGGTGACCTCGTCATGGCGCCGCGCGTCCAGGACGTCGCGATCGCGGCCGGCTACCGCATCGCGGCCGACGGGCATCCGCTCGCCGGCCCCGCGGACCTGGTGCGCGGATACCACCGCCATTCGGCCCTGAACGGGGGCGAGATCGCGTTGCTGCGCGATCTCATGGCCGCGCGGCTGCTGAGCGTGCTCGCGATCGCGGCGTGGCGGGCCGAGCAGGACCCGAGCAACGCCGCCTACCTGCTACGGAACGTGCCCGCCGCCCGCTCCGCGCTACTGCGGCTGTCCACCGTCGGGTGCGATGAGGCGGCGGCCTATTTCACAAGGAGCCTGTCCTGAACACCCACCGAGACCTACTGGACCGCCGCGGCCGGGTCCTCGCCCCGTCCTACCGCACGTTCTACCGGGAACCGCTCCACATAGTGCGGGGTGAGGGCGTGTGGTTGACGACGGACGACGGCCGCGCTCTCCTCGACGCCTACAACAACGTCCCATCGGTGGGGCACGCCAACCCGCGGGTGCTGGCAGCCCTGTGCCGTCAGGCCGCCGTCCTGAACACCCATACCCGCTACCTGCACGAAGGCGTGGTCCGCTACGCCGAGCGTGTGACCGCGGACATGCCGCCCGGCCTCGGCAGCGCCGTCTTCACGTGCAGTGGCAGCGAGGCGAACGATCTCGCCCTGCGGATGGCGAACGCGTGGCACGGCGGCACCGGGGTGATCGTGACCTCCAACGCCTACCACGGCGTCACGGCGGCGGCGGCGCAGGCGTCGCCCTCGCTGGGGCCGGTCGCGCCGCACGTCCGGACGGTCGCCCCGCCCCTCGGGGACGAGCCGGCGGAAGCATTCGCCGCCGCCGTCGCCGCCGCGGCGGCGGACCTGCACGCGGCGGGTCACGGACCGGCCACGCTCCTGGTGGACTCGGTGATGGCGTCCGACGGAGTCATCACCGACGCCGAAGGCGCGCTCGCCGCCGCGGCCGAGGCCGTCCGCGCCGCCGGCGGTCTCTACGTCGCCGACGAGGTACAGGCGGGCTTCGGGCGGCTGGGACGGATGTGGGGCTTCCAGCACCACGGAGCCGTTCCGGACATCGTGACCCTCGGCAAGCCGATGGGGAACGGGCACCCGATCGGCGGGCTGGTCGCCCGGACCGACATCGCGGACCGCTTCGGGCGGCGGACCCGCTATTTCAACACGTTCGGCGGGAACACCGTCTCCGCGGCGGTGGGGCTGGCCGTGCTGGACGAGATCGAGGATCGGAACCTGGTCGGGCATGCCCGCACCGAGGGCGCGCATCTCGGGTCGGCTCTCGCCCGCCTGGCGGGCCGCCATCCTGCGGTGGTCTCCGCCGTCCGGGGCACAGGGCTCTACTACGGGATCGAGCTGCGCGAGGGCGCCGCCAGTTCCGCGGCCCTGACGACCGCGGCCCTGGAGGGACTGCTCGCCCGCGGCGTCCTGGTCGGACGATGCGGCCCCGCGGACAACGTCATCAAGGTCCGCCCCCCGCTCGTCATCGCGCCGCCGGAACTGGAACTGCTCACCGACGCCCTGGACGCGACCTTGGCGGACCTCACCACACCGTGACGTCGCGACGCCGGGCGTGAATTTTTGCACAGATGATCGCCCGGTGCACCGCAACATACTGATAACGGAAGCGGACGGCCCATAGGATCGCGGGCACGGGCGGGAGGGGCTGATCGGTGGAGTCGGAGCCGTGGGGGGTCGATGACTTCCCGGCCTCCCTGCTGGGGCGGGTCGACCGGGTCCGGCTGCTGGAGGTCGGCGGCGAGGTGGTCGTGTTCCTGGCGCGGCCGGCCGGCGGCTGGTGCCCCGGCGCCACCGAAGTGGTGATCAAGGTCAGCAAGGCGTCCCGGGCGCAATTCGACCAGCTGCGGCTGCTGTCGCTGCGGGGTTTCGCCAGGCACGTCCCGCGGATCCACGACTACGGCGACACGGTCATGCGGGGCGTGACCGTCGGGTGGATGGCGCAGGAGTACTGCCCGCACGGCTCCCTGCACGACGTGATCCACGGGAGCGCGCCGCCCGCCGGGGACGCCGAACTCCGCCGGATCATCGCCGAACTCGCGGAATGCCTGAACTTCTGGCTCGGCGACCTCGGGCTGACGCACACCGACGTGAAGCCGGCGAACGTCCTGGTGCGCTCCCGGGACCCCTACGAGCTGCTGATCGGCGACTTCGGGGGCACCGCGCGGGACGTCCGGAACAGGGCGGCGGAGGAACGCGTGTCGACCACCCTCTCCTACGCCTCCCCCGAGACCGTGCACGGCCGGCGGGGCGCACCGGCCGCCTGGTGGGCGCTCGGGATCATCGCCTACGAGCTGCTCCTGCACCGGACGCCGTACGCGGGCATGACCGCCGGCGAGGTGAAGGAGATGCTGCGCGCGGGGCGGCGGCCCGCGCTGACCGGCATCGGTGATCCGGACTGGCGGCGGCTGATCGAGGGGCTGCTCGTCGTCGAGCCGCGGCGGCGCTGGGGCTATGACCAGGTGGCCGCGTGGGCGGCCGAGGAGAACCGCCCGGTGCGCTTCAACGGCCGGACCTACCGCAGGATCGAGCATCTCGTCGACGACCTGGAACTGAACTGGGGGACGGGGGTCGGCTGGCTGGCCGCGAACGGCGGCCGGGTCGCCGACTGGCTGGTCGAGCTGGGCGCCGGCGCCGACGAGGTGCGGTACCTGCGCGGCCTGACACCGGGCCGGGCGGCACGGGCGCTCGGCAGGCTGACGGCGCGGGTCCTGCCCGATGTGACGCCGCGGTACCGGGGGCACCCGATCGACGCGCAGGGGCTGCTCGGGCTCGCGCAGCGCGGGGAGACGGAGAAGCGGCTGCTGCGCAGGGCGCTGGAGGACGGGGCGCTGGACTACGCGGCCGCGCATCGCTGTGCCCATCAGGGCTGCCGGGAGCGGTGCGCCGTGCTCGACCGGGTCCGCGCGGAGGTGCCCGAGATCGTGGAGCGCGTGGAGGCGAAGCTCGGCTGGCTGCACGACCGGGTCATCCGAAGCTACCGGGGGGCGGCTCCGGCCGAACTGCCGTCCGAGCGCGAATGGACGATGCTGTGGGCGTGGGCGACCGAGATGACGCTGTGGCCCGAGGCAGCGGTGCGGGCGCGCGCGCTGGCCGCGGGGGTGCCCGCCGACGTGTCCTGGTGGCCCGGCCTCCGGCGGACCGCCGATACGGCCGATCCGGGCGGTGTGGAGGGACGGGCCGACCTCGTCTTGACACTGCTGCTCGCCGGCCACGCCCGGCGCGCCGTCGCCCTCCGGTAGGCCCCGGCCGGGACGGGGGAGACCTCAGTAGAACTGCGGCGGCTCGTCCGGCTCGTCCATGTCGATCCTCGGCAGCAGCCCGGTCATGCTGAACAGCGACAGCAGCGGGCGCAGCACCCGCTTCGGCCCGAACCCCTCGTCCGGGAACACCGTCGCGTCCTGCACCGGCTTCGAGACGCCGGAGGCGGAGGCGAAGTGGATGGTGACCTGGGAGCCGGACTCCAGGGGATCCAGCCACAGTTCCGCGCCGTGCCGGCGCAGGAAGGCGCCGGCGTCCACGCTCTCCCTCAGCATGCTGCGCAGGTCGTCGAGATCGCTCTCGTCCTTGCGCCCGAGCCAGCGCGTGACGGTGTCGTCATCGTCGAGGCCGTCCAGCACGTCGGACTTCGTGACGACGATGACGGCGGGGGGAAGCCGGCCGGCGCCGTCGGCCCGGGTCTGCCGCAACTGGGTGATCGCGTGCGTGAAGCCGGGGTCGGGGACCCAGGAGTTCCAGCCGCCGCCGGACCTGAGCGCGCTGCCGTCCGCGACGTAGATGACCGCGTCGGCCACGCTCATGAACGGCGTGTCCTCGTAGCTGTACCTCCGGTAGTGCTCTCCGGGGACGTCGAAGAAGCCGACCGCGTGGGTGCGGCCCGTCTGCCGGCTGGCCACCCGGAGCGCGTAGGCGAACTCGGGCTGTCCCGGCCGGGTGCCCCCGAGGACCTCGTGGCGTTCCAGGAACGGGCGGACGCGCTCGTCGTAGAAACGCTGCCGCAAACGCCCGTCGAGCGGCTCGATCCGCAGCTCCCGCGCGATCAGCGACCGGCGCCGTTCGAGCTGGGCGATCATCGCGGTGAGCAGGTGCGTCTTGCCGGTCGCGGTGTCGCCGGCCAGGCCGATGACGAGCGGCTCCAGGTCGCCGTAGTCGGCCGGCAGCAGGTGCGGCTCGCCGTTGCCCCGGCACTGCCGCATGGCGCCGAGCGTCCGGTGCCGCCACCGCGTTTCCGGCTCGTCCGGCCCGCGGGTGAGGACGTCGGGGCCCTCCGGCGTCTCCTTCACCAGCGGCAGCTCACCGTAGTCGGACCAGTCGAGCTGGTTCAGGCAGTACGGGCAGATCGTGAGGTCCCGCGCCGGGTAGCCGGTGAACGGGGCGGTCATGCGAACACCACCAGGAGAATCAGGGCGACCAGGATGATCGCGGCCCAGACGAGCGGGTGCGGACGGCGTGTCCCGTTGGCGCCGACGCGGAACGGGAAGTCCGCCGGAAGGGACGGCAGAGTCGGCAGGGACGGCAGGGTGCCGGGTTCCGGGCGGCGGGGCACCGCCGGGCCGGACAGCGGCTCCGTGCCCGCCGGCCGGTCGGGCTGGCCGTGCATGTTCTTCATCCTCTCCCCGAGGTACTTCCTGAACTGACTGTCCTCGCGGTCGTCCAGAGGCGGAGGCGGGCCGGCGTCGATCTCGTGTGTCTCCTCGGTGTCCTTCCTCGCGTGCCCACCGGCTTTCTTTTCCCCGCCGTCCACGGCCGTCGCCGCGGGACGGTGGACGGGACGCGGCCAGGCCGCCGCCATGCGGGCCAGCAGTTCCTCGGCGGTGGGGGACTCACCCTCGTACACGGGCCGCAGCACCGTGGCGAGGTCGGGGCGATGCGCGGTCAGATGGCGGAACTCCTGTTCGGGGGAGACGCCTCCGCTCCGGTATCCGAACGACGACTCCTCGCCGGAGGCGAACCAGTAGAGCAGCCCGGCCGCGTTCCGCACGTCCCGGAGGAAACCGTCGTCGCCGCTCGTCTGGGTGGTCGCCGTGCTCAGGTCGGCGATCTGGAGCCCTTCGCCGTCCCAGAACACCGTGGTGGACGAGATGGCGCCGTGCACGTACTTGTGGTCCGCCAGCACCTTGAGCGCGGAAAGCAGGTCGTGCGTCGGCTGCCAGAGCTGCTCCACGGCGGGCACCGTCGTCGAGGCCCTGCGGGCCAGCGCCCGCCCCCGGCGGGTGTGCACCAGCACGGCGCCGCCCTCGTCCGGGTCGAGGTCGTAGCCGAGCAGTTCGGGGAGCCGGCCGTCGTTGCCGCCCGTCCAGCCCAGGACGCTGAACACGGCGACCTCGTTCTCGATCGCGCGTCTCCCCCAGTCGCCGCGGGCGACCTTGTAGAGGCAGTCGACCTCCGGACGGGCGGCGCTGCGTGCGGTGCCGTAATGACCGGTGAACCGGCTGCCCTTGGCCTCGCCGCCGTCCAGGGTCAGCGTGAACTCGATCCGCTCGCCGGCGGCGCCGGTGCCCGTCAGCAGCCGCGTGATCTCGGTGGTCACCCCGTCACATCCCCGTGTCGATCAGTTCTGGTAGAAGAAGACGATGAGCTGGACCGAGCCGTTGCCGTCGCCGCCGGTCCAGGCCGCCCGGTAGATGGCCTCCCGGAAGCGGGCATTGCCGGACTTGATGGCCGCGGCCGCTTTCCGGCCGAGGACGACACCGCTGCCGGTGTCGTCCCTGGCGCCGTAGACGAGGTAGAAACCGACCTGAAGGTTCTGCCTGAGCTGCTCCTCGCACTTGCCGCGCCCCTCGGCGTCCCGCATCTCGGGCCCGTGCAGCCAGGACGGATGCTTGCGGTGCAGTGCCTGGTCCACCTTGGCCAGCAGGTCGGCGCGGGCGTCGCGGCTGCCGCCGATCAGGTCGTCGGCCCGGACCGGGATCATGAACTCGCAGAAGTCCTGGCCGAGCACGCGCGGCCCGGTCGGCGTCGGCTGGTCGTCGTCGGGGGTGCCGGTGGTGAGCTGGGCGCGGGGCTGCACGGCCATGGCGACCAGGAACAGCACGAGCATCAGGTCGGCGAACAGCCAGCCGGCCAGATGGGCCGCGCCGAACCGGGAGGCCCGCCGCGAACGCCGGGACGCGCGCCGGCTCACCGCGGCGCACCTCCGCCGGCGCCGCGCGCGTAGGCGACGAACTCGCGGGACTCGGCGACGAGCGCCTCCAGATGTTCGAGCGCCGTGCTCAGCCGGTCGGTGCCCGCGACGAGCCGGGCCACCGCGCCGCTGATCAGCTCCTGGTCGGCCTCCTGGTAGCGCCGGACGGTGTCGGCGTGGTCGGTGCTGGCGAGCGTCGCCTGCCTGACCTGCGAGACCAGGGTGTTCAGTTCGCCGCGCAGTTCGCGCTGCCCGGCGGCGATGTCGTCCTGCAACGCCCGGAACGCCTCCAGCGTCTCGGCGGGCGCCTGCATCGAGGCGAGCGCCCGCTCCAGCGCCTCCGACTTGTCGATCCAGACCTGGATGGCCTCCTCGATGCGCCTGCCGGTGCCGGTGTCCAGCGCGGCGCGGATCTCCTCGGCGGTGCCCGCCAGCCGGCCGATGAGCCCGCCGATGCCGGCCTCCATCCGCTGGATCAGCGCGCGGAGGTCCCGGTAGGACACCTGGTCGCCCGGCGCCTCGGTGAGCAGGTGCGACGCCAGCGCCAGGTCCTGGGTGATCTGCGCGCGCTCGGCCTCGTAGCGGGACCGGTCGAGCCGGTTCTCACACGCGTTCACCGCGATGGCGAACGCGATCACGGCCGCGACGAGGAGCACCACCCACCAGGCGGTCTTCGACAGCGGATCGAAGTCCTGGACGCCCCGGGCGATGTGGTCGGGCCGGAACGAACCGGCCTGCCAGCCGAGCAGGAACGAGGACTCGCTGCCCGCCCTGCCGTAGGCGCTGAGCGCTTCGTGCAGCTTCAGCCAGGTGACCAGGATCGGCACGAAGACGAGCACGTCGCGCAGCAGCCGGGCCCAGAACAGCAGGAGTTCGAGGAGGCGGGACGGCGCGGGCTCGGGCAGCAGCGCCTCGGCCGGGTAGGCGGTCACGAGGTCGACGCCCGCCAGGGGCTTGCCGCTCGCCGGGTGGAGGTCGTCGGCCAGCCGCCGGAGCAGCAGCGGACCGGTCGCGTCCGTCCCGCGTGCGCGTTTCAGCGCCTCGGCGGCGTACCCGCCGAACCGTTCGCTGATGCGGAGCAGCCGGTCGTCGGAGGTCAGCAGATCCGGGGCGGACGGGGGATCGGTGACGACCGGGGCCGGTGAAGATGCCATCAGGGGTTCTGTCCTGTCGCCGGTGTCTTGGAGGGGGTGACGGTCGTGGTCACGGTCACGGTCGGGGCCACCTTGGGCGGCGGGTCGTCGTCCGACCCGCCGCCGAAGATCAAGAAGGAGAGGAGGAGGGCCAGCGCGAGGGCGGTGATCCCCCCGCCGATGAACAGGTTGCGGCCCGCCAGGAGCGTGAGCAGCGCGTTCCGATCGGCCGGCGGGGATTCCTCCACGTCGTCCAGGAACGGGTCGTCGCGTTCTGGGACGCGGTGCTCCTCCGGGCGGGTGCCGTCGCGGAAGGACGCGTGCTCCGGTTCGCGGTGGGACGTCGAGGGCGCCGGGTTCGGGACCGTGACGTACTCGACCTCGACGCCGTGGTGCGGGCCGCGGGTGATCTGGTCGGCCAGGACGTCGGGGAGCCCGAGTTCCCTCGCCCGGCGGCGTGCCCCGTCGAGCAGGACGGGCAGCACCGCGTCCTCGCCGGCCATGTCCAGGACGGCCGCCACCAGCAGCGGCGGGCCGTCCAGCGCGAGCAGTTCCCGCACCTCGGGGACGCTCAGACCCGCCCCGGCCCCCGCCCCCCGGTCACCCGCCCGGTAGGCGGTGCCGATGAAGAGCTCGTAGGCGTTGAAACGGTGCTCGGGCGCACTCTGCCAGGCCGACTCGACCAGCTCGGCCAGGAAGCGGTTCGCCAGCAGCGCCTCGCGGTTGAGGGGCCGCTCGTCGATGCCGTGCCGGCGGTCGTCGAGGAGGGCGCAGACGGCCATGAGCAGACCCGGATACCCGGGCTTGCCGGGCGGCCCGGCCAGTCCCGTGATCAGATCGGCACTGCCGAACCTCTGGAGCAGCTCCTCCAGGAGCACCTGCGGCGCGTTCCTGCTGTAGGCGTGCGCCGCCACCTGGAAGACGAGGTCGCGCTGCCCCACCACGGCGGCGACCGCCGGCCAGGGCCGGAACTCGGTCGCCGCCGCGTCCACCGGCAACGCGCTCAGCACCGGCCCCAGGTCGTCGATCGGGGCGCCGTAGGCCAGGTGCAGGACGATCCGGTAAAGCTCGGTCTCCTCCTCGGTGGTCGCGTCGCCGGCGGTGACCAGCCGGTGGATCGTCTCGTGGAACGTTCTGGTCTCCAGCAGCAGCGCGCGGACCTTCTCGTCCCCCGCGCGGTCCCGGGAGACGCGCCACCGGTCATGGGCGGCGTGCATGAAGTGCCGGGCCGCGCGGCTCTGGCCGTCCGCCGCCAGCTGCGCGGCCCAGCGGAGGACATCGTCCGGCGGCATACCGCGCAGCACCTCGCCGATGGTGGGGTCGGCCGTCAGCTCGACCTCGAACCAGAGCGCGAAGTACACCGCCGCGTACCGGTGCGTCGGGGTGACCTCCGCCAGCCCGCCGAACCAGTTCGCGAGGACGCGGGACGCCTCGGTGGCCGTGATGCCCAGCCGCCGCGCCGCGTCCGCCAGGTGCTCGGGCGCGTCCCGCGACTCGCCGGCCTCGGCCAGGTACCGTTCCGCCGCGATGCCGCGCAGCGTCCGGCCGGCGTTGCCCAGGCCGGGCGGCGGGCCGGCGGCCCAGCGGTTCAGCCGCCCGGCGAGTTCGGCCACGCCGGCGTGCCGCAGCTCGGCCCGCATCCGTTCCTGCCCGGACGGCCCGTCGAGATGCCGGCGCGCGTCGTCGTCCAGCGTCCCGTCGAGCGCGCGGTCGATGAGGTCCAGCACCTTGGTCGCCCGCTGGTGCTCGGCCTCCACCCAGTCCAGCAGCGCGGCGGGGGTGCGCGGCGGGCGCTGCGGCGGGGTCAGCGAGGCGGCCGGCAGGGCGGCGAGCAGCGCCGCGGCCCGACTGAACCGGGGGTCGCCGCTCGCCGCGGTGGTCAGCGGGACCCGCCCGCGCCGGGCGTCGTCGGTGTCCAGCACCAGCAGGCGGGGTTGCAGCTCCTGCCGGGTGACCTTCGCGCCCAGCATCATCGTCCACGGTGCGTCGCCGGCCGCCCCGTCCAGCCGGCGCACCAGCCCGGCGACCAGGTCGAGGTCCTCCGGCGCGATGTCGGCCAGGTAGCGGTCGGCGGGCGCGCAGAGCACACCGGCCAGCAGCCCCGCCAGCGGCTCGGGCCGCACCGGCAGCGCCTCCAGGTCCGCGGCGGCCGGCTTCCAGAGCTCACCGGCGTCCAGGTCGGGCAGGGACCCCGGCAGGCCGGGGATCCGCTCGGGCGTGACCCAGCCCGGCCAGCGGTGCAGGCCGAGCGCCAGCCACGCGTCCACCGCGGCGGCGGGGCCGACGAGCGCGTGGACCAGCTGGGAGATCCGGCCGTTGGCGTCCCGGGCCGGCAGCAGCCGCAGCACGGCGCCGTGATCGCCGCGCCGGCCCAGCCGCAGCGCGCCCAGCGCGACGCACTCGGCCGCGCCGTGGTGCCACTGCCCGACGGCCACGTCACCGCCGACCAGGCGGTCGTTCCACCGCCGCAGGCCGTCCGGGTCCAGCGAGGTGGCGACGGGGCCGAGGCCGCTGCCGCCGATGAGCAGCCGGTCCGACCAGGCGAAGACGATCTGGTCGACGCGGCCGACCCGGTTCGGGGATCCGGTCGTCATGAGTCCTCCGGTCCGGGGCCGAGGCTCTCCCGTGGGAGCACGCCCTTCATCGCGAGCAGGGACAGCAGCGGGCGGAGCACCCGCTGGCGGCGGAACGACTTCTCCGGGTACTCGCCGTCCTGCGCCTCGACGCCGGTGGCCGAGGCGAAGTGGAGCGTGGAGTCCGCGCACTTCTGGACGGGGACGAGCCACGACTCCGCCCCGCGCGACTTGAGGAAGGCGTAGGCGTCCTCGGACTCCCGCTCGACCGTGTGCAGTTCGAGGTCGTCCCTGCGGCCGAGCCACTGGTCGACCTCCTTGAACACGCGCAGCGTGTCCGACTTGGCGACCACCATGGCGGCGGGGATCGGCAGGAACTCCCGGCCGCGCCCGGGGTGGACGTGCGCGAGGTGGGACAGCACCGCGGTGAACCCCGGGTCGTCGGTCCGCCGGCCGTGCCTGACATCGAGGCCCCACCCGTCCGCCACGAAGATCAGCGCGTCCGCGATGGCCATGAAGGGGGTGGACACGGCGGTGTCGCCGCGGGTGAAGATCTCACCGGGCACATCGAAGATCAGGAGTGCGTAGCTCTCCCCGCTGTGCCCGCTGGTGATCCGGTACGCGCAGGTGAACTCCACCTTCTCGTTGAAGAACCGGGTGGGCGGCGGCACCTTGCGGTCGTTCAGGAGGCCGAGCTGGTGCCGGGCGAACAGCTCCTGCTGCAGGCGCGGGTCGAGCGGGAGCACGTCCAGCCGGTGGGAGATCTTCAGCGCGGACTGGCCGAGCTCCTCCGTCATCGCCCACAGGAGATGGGACTTGCCCGAGCCGGCCTTCCCCACCATGCCGACGATCAGCGTCGTCAGGCCGCCGAGGGAGGCCGGGATGAAGTGGTCCTCCGCGGTGTTCTCGCAGACCCGCCAGGCGTGCATGGTCCGGTTGCGCCAGCGGACCTCGCTCTCGCCGGGCTCGCGCCGCAACGCGATCTCGTCTCCGTCCTCATCCCGGTTCACCAGGGGGGCGGTGTCCCAGTCGAACTCGCTGAGGCAGTACGGGCACACCATCGTGCGGCCGGGAGGATCATCGGGCGGGCCCGGCTTGCGGGGCCGGTGCGAGGACGCCGTTTCGGCCGCCGGGGGGTCGTCGTCCTCGGGCACCGCCGGGCCCGCTCCGGGGGACGGCGGCGGAGGCGGTTCGGCCGGCTGCTCGGGCGGCGGGGGCACCGTGACGGGGGTGTCGGCCAGTGCGTCCCCCGACCCGATCGGCGGCATCACGTAGGGCGCCTCGTCGCGCTTGGGCGGCATCTTCGGACGCGGTGCTTCGAGATCGCTCACGGTTACCTCACCACCAGGACGAGAACGACGATGACCACGGCGAGCACGCCGAAGAGAAGCCACAACGTTGAACCGCCGCCACTCGGCGGGGCCGGCTCCGGCTGCGGCCCATGGTGGGACGCGCCGGTCCGCTGGGGCCGCACCGGCTCGGGCACGGCCCGCCCGCGCCGCCGGAACTCCCGCTGCTGCCGGCGCAGCTCGCGGAACTCCATGCGGTGGGGGTGGTCTCCGGCCCGCTGCTCGTCCGGGACGGAAGGCGGCGCCGCGGTCGCCTTCGCGGGTGGCGGCGGAGGCTTCGGGCTGGTCCGCCAGAGCCGGTCCGCCATCTCCTTCGGGGCCGGAGCGTGACCGGGCCGGGCGTGCAGCGCCGGTTCGAGAGCCTCCGCCAGGCCGGCATCGACCCGCGCGAGTTCCTGGGTCATGGCCGCGGGCGTGCCGCCGCCGGCGCGTCCGGTGGCCAGGCGGTGCAGCAGCCGCGCGGCGGCCAGCACGTCGGGGGCGTCGCCGGGGGGCAGCCCGGTGGGCGAGCCCAGCGCGGACCCGTGCAGCGCCTCGACCGGGCCGAGCGGCTCCACGTGGCCGAACTCCTGGAGTTCGATGCGGACGCCGTCCCAGAACACGCTGTCCGCCGAGACGGCCCGGTGCGCGAAGCCGAGGTCCGCGAGCACGGCCAGCGCGCCGAACAGGTCGCGCGCCGCCCTGCCGAGCTCGGCCGCGTCGAACCGGAGCGCGGGATCGCACCTGGAGATCGGTTTGCCGCGCCGGGTGACCATGAGGCAGACCGGATCCTGCGCGGTCTGGAAGCCCAGCAGCCTGCCGAACGCGGGGTGCTGCCCGCTGATCCGGCCGTAGGCGTCGGCCTCCCGCCGCAGCACCTTCGTGCCGGTGGGCGACACGGCGGTCTTCAGCAGGCAGTCGCGGCCGTCGGCCTGGCCGTAGCGGTGGGCGAAGAGAGCGTCCTCGTGCCGGAGGTCACCGTCGACGAAGGTGAGCTCGACCCGGCCGGAATGCCCCAAGGACTTCTGCAGGACGAACTTTTCTTCCACCGGCGCCCCCGAACGTCCGATTTGATTGTGACCCTGTGCTCATATTTACGGCATTAGGAGCAAGTAGCTCAAGTTGAGCACGGCAATCGTTGTATCGCCCCTCGCCGCCAGGGGCTCCCGACCCCGGCCGGAGACTATTTGGACCGTTCCAAAGTCGTCCCGGAAACCGACATCCCCCTTTACCGAATCAGACCGGGTGGTCATGCCTTATTATCTGCCCCCCGCCCCCAATTGGCCGGATACGGACAAGTCATGCTTATCGGGGAAAACCCGGATACAGAAGAACCCGCCAATCGCTACAAGCCGGCACTCACCCCCTGGACGTTCGAACCGGAACGGCGCGCCCCTTCGACCACCGCACCCCGTACATCCTCGGCGCCCCGGTGCGGGCAAGTTGTGTCGGATGACTCAGATCGATCCCGCTGACCAGGTTGCGGACCACCCGCGGGGAGTGATCGCCGATCTTGGTCTCGGGGGACGCCGGGCGTCACTAGGATCCTGCGGTGATCACCAAACGATGTCTGGCCGGCGGCGTCCTGCTCGTCATACTGGCCGTCCTGGCGCCGCCCGGCGCACCCCCCGTTTCCGCAGATGACGGTGGTTCCACGGAGCCTCCCAAGGTCGAGCTCGTGCTCGACGTCAGCGGCTCGATGCGCGCCCGGGACATCGACGGGAACAGCCGGATGGCGGCCGCCCAGCAAGCGTTGAACGAAGTGGTGGACGCCCTGCCCGCGGAAACGCAGCTGGGCATCCGGGTGCTCGGATCGCAGTACCGGTTCCCCGGCAGTCCCAAGACCGTCGGGTGCAGGGACACCCGGCAGCTCGCCCCGGTCGGCCCGATGAACAAGGTGGAGGCGAAGACGGCGATCGCGACACTGCGCCCCACCGGCTGGACGCCCATCGGGCTGGCGCTGCGCGCGGCGGCCCGGGACCTCGGCACCGGGGAGACGACCCGGCGGATCGTCCTCATCACCGACGGCGAGGACACCTGCTCGCCCCCCGACCCCTGCGACGTGGCCCGCGAACTGGCCGCCCAGGGGACGCACCTGGTGGTGGACACCCTCGGGCTCACCCTGGACGACAAGGTCCGCCGGCAGCTCACCTGCATCGCCGACGCCACCGGCGGAACCTACACGGCCGTCCAGCACCAGCAGGAGCTGACCGGCCGCCTCAACCAGCTCGTCCAGCGGGCCGGCGCGACCTACAAGCAGACCCCGCGGCAGGTGGCCGGGGCCGCGCAGTGCGCCAACGCCCCGGTGCTCACGCCCGGCGTGTACACCGACCGGGAACGGTTCAGCGAGCACCGCTGGTACCGGGTGCAGGTGGCGCCGGGGCAGGAACTGCGCGCCTCCATCAGCATCGCGCTCGACCGGCAGCTGAACCCCGATCACGGGGTGCTGCTGCGCGCGGTGTCCCCCGGCGGGCAGGAACTCGTCCGCGGCACCGACGCGGGCAGCGGCCGCACCGACGTGCTGTCCACCGGCCTGCGCTGGCCGGACCAGCGGCCCGAGACGGACGCGTCGCCCGCGCCGGACGGCGAGTCCGCCGCAAAGCCGGTCTGCCTGGTGGTCAGCAACTCCTTCTCCGCCCCCGCCCACGTGCGGACGGCGCCCGGCATGCCGCTGGAGCTGACCGTCGACCTGGTGCCGTCCTCGGACGCGCCGGGCGGGCCCGACCTGGGCCGCGGCTGGCTGCTGCTGGTCGTGCTCACCGGAACCGGCCTGGGCGCCGGCCTCGTCATCGGCTGGCTCGCCCGCTGGCGCGCCGCCGGGAGGGAGAACTGACCATGCGCGCCGCCCCCCTCGCCGCCCTGCCCGCCGCCTTCCTGCTGTCCGCCGGACCGGCCGCCGCAGACGCCCCCTCCCCCACGATCGGCACCGCCGGGACGTCCTTCCTGACGGCCACCACCGTGGAACCAGACCGACCGGTCCGCGTGTCCGCCTCCACCGGCGACCACCTGTACTGGTCATTCGCCGCCGCCGCCGGACAAACCGGCCGGATCACGGTGACCGTCGCACTGCCCCCGCCGACGAACCGCCACGGCGCCGCAACCTACACAGCCGACATCTTCGACGGGCTCCGCCGCCGCCAGGCGTGCACCGCCGGCCCGCAGAACGCGACAGCGAACACCGGCGCCACCAGCGTCAAACTCCGCTGCACGCTCCGGCAAGTCCGCGCCTGGGCCGAACCATGGTCCGACGACCCGCTACCGGGCACCTACTACCTGCGGCTGTCGGCGAGCGACCTGCCCGAGCAGGACCTCGGCCTGCCGATCCGGGTGGACGTGCGGATCACCACGAAGGACGGTGCCGCACAGCCGGCGGGCGCGAAGCTGGAGGCACCGCTGTCCCCGGCCGTCAACCCGGGGGCCACGCTGGCCCCGGACGCCGCACCGCCGGCGTCGCCGTCCGCCGTCAGCTCGGCACCGAAACCGGCCGACCGTGTCAAGGGCTGGTTCTCCTGGCCGTCCAGCCGATGGTGGTGGACACTCGGCGGCGGCGTCCTCGCCGCCGTCGCGGCCGTGGCGGGCTACAGCCTGACCCGCCGTCCGCACCACTGGCTCTGACCCCCCAGGGCGGCCGGGCACCCCAAGGGCACCCGGCCGCCCAGGCCCGGCTCGGCCGAGACGACCCGCGCGAGTCCGGCTCCTCCGGTTACTTCCCTTTGCGGAGCCGGGCTCGCGTTATCCGGCGCGGTCGATGCGGGCGGCGTTGTCGTATGACTCGCGAGCGTCGAGCAGTTCGTCCCAGTGCTCCTCCGCCCACGCACACGCGGACGCCATCGGCCCGAGCATGCTGCGGCCCAGCGGAGTCAACTCGTACTCGACGTGCGGACTGGCCTCGGCGTAGACGGTGCGCTTGACCAGACCGTCCCGTTCGAGGGACCGCAGCGACTGGGTGAGCACCTTGGGAGTGACGCGGCTCAGCGGTACGCGCAGCTCGGAGAACCGGCGCGGCCCGTGCTCAAGGCAGCGGATGATGAGCGCCGACCACTTGTCGCCGAATCGAATCGGATTGAGCGAGGACGGGCACAGCTCATCGAACATGTCCGCGGGCAGGGGCTCCCTCATGGCCTCACGATAGCCGGTACCCCGGTGGTAACCACGGCCCTCGCTAGCGTCCGTAACTCGGCCGGCGCACGGGCTCCGGCCCAGGTGAGAGGCGATTCCCATGAACATCGTGATCTTTGGCGCGGGCGGCCGGGCCGGACGGCAGGCCGTCGCCGAGGCGCACCGCCGCGGCCACCAGATCACCGCCGTGGTGCGCGACCCCGCACGCCACGGCGACCTGAGCGACGCGCGGGTCGTGGCGGGCGACGTCACGGACTCGGTGAGCATCGAGCACGTGGCCGCCGGACATGACGCCGCCATCAGCGCCGCCGCGGACCTGTCCGCGCCACCGCACGACTTCTTCACCGCGTCGTCCCGCGCCCTGGCCACCGGCCTGGCGAATGCGGGCGTCCACCGCCTGGCGGTGGTCGGCCTCGCATCGATCATGCCCGGCGCGTCCGGCGCTCCCCTGATGGACGAACCCGGCTACCCCAACGAGTACCGCTCCTTCTACCTCGGCCACGCGGCGGGCCTTGACGAGCTTCGGACCTGCGACCTCGACTGGGCGTACGTGGCCCCCGCGGGCGACTTCGACCATAACGGCACCCGCACCGGCCGATACCGCATCGCCGAGCACGGCGACCCGGCCAGCCGGATCACATACGCGGACTTCGCGATCGCGCTTCTCGACGAGACCGACACACCCCGCCACCACCGCGCCGCCGTCAGCATCCGGGAAGCGTGATACCCGAACGCCTGGATCACCGACCAGATCCGCGGCTCAAGAAACCCGCATGATGACCGCCACCGAATCCGCCGCGCCAGCGGGCGGTGGTGTGTCGCCGCCGAGCCGGCCCGTATCACCCGGGTCCTGACGGTGCCATCGCCTCACGCCGCCGCCGGACGGCTGCAGGCCGCTCTCACCCGGCTCGTCCGCCTTCCCGTCCTGCCGACGAATTCAGATCCATCCCCTTCGAAGCCGTCAACCCGTTCTTCCAGTCGTCTCGTCCCGCTACGCACGGCTTGTTGCTGATCGTGACCAGCAACAAGCCGTGCGGAAGCGAACGTGTGCAAGGTGGCGACCGAAGTTGCACGGGGCGGCATGGCGGGTTGGCGGAGGCGATGATCAGGTGGGTGAGCGACTGCACCTTCTGCAAGATCATTGCCGGACGACTGCCGTCCTACCGTGTTCTTGAGGACGAATACACGGTGGCGTTCCTCGACATCGCCCCGGCCTCGCCAGGACACACGCTGGTCGCCCCGCGCGAACATGCCGCTGATGTGTGGACGATCTCCGAGACCGCCCATGCGCATGTCGCTCGGATGGCGCATCGAGTCGCTGCGCTGGTGAAGGCTGCGTTGGCTCCCGACGGGGTGAACATCGTGCATTCCACCGGCGAGGCCGCCCGACAGGAGGTCTTTCACTTCCATACCCACGTGGTCCCGCGCTGGCATGGCGACGATCTGCGGCTGATGTGGAGCTCCCAACCGGCTCCGGGCCGCGAACTCGAACGGACCTTGGAACTGATCGCTGCAACCCGCTGACGTCAGCGATCAGGCACGTAGCGGGCACGGCGGCCGAAGGCACGAAGGAGGCCCAGTGTCCGTGACACTGCACTGACACTGGGCCTTTGCGCTGCGAGGGGGTGACGGGAATCGAACCCGCGCTGTCAGCTCGGGAACCAAGCCGATCCCGGCCGCCATAGCGGCTGACCTGGCCACCGCTCATACCGCGAGCGACCGCAACCGCCCCTTGATCAACTTAGCTAATTGCACGCCTCCTGACCCCGCTGGCCTGAACAGGACCGGGCTGTGTCGAGCCGATCGTGTCTGGCTGACCCCTCGATGCGAACCACGGGCATTCCTGGGCCGCCATAGCCTCTCCCAGCTGGTGACGTTCGTTCATTCAGCAGCGGAAACCTGGACCAGGTAGTCGGCCAACTCACCCGGCCGCGACAGCATCACCATATGACTACCGGGCATCTCATCCGGGGTGATACCGAGCCGCTCCTTCACGTGGCGGCGCACGAACTCGGGAGTGAACAAGCGGTCTTCGCGGCAGAGCAGGTATCTCGTCGGAACGTCCGGCCAGGTGGACAACGGCCAGGGTTCGCGCCCCACCCGGTCCATGCTCATCTTCTCGGCGAGCGCACCGTCATGGGCCAGCACCTGCCGGGCCAGCTCCCGTGGGACGTCGTGCACATACAGTTCGTAGTCGTCGTCGATGCCGGACGAGGGCCGGCCGCGGTGCTCCCACCAGTCGTCCGGAGTCTCACCCGGTTTCGGGATCATGGCGTTCACCAGGACAAGCGCGGCGGCTCTGGCCCGCATGCACACGAGGGGGCCGACGAAGCCACCCCAGGAGTGGGCCACCACCACAAGAGGCCGGCGCTCGTCGATCGCCTGGACGACGGTGTCGGCGTAGTCCCAGAGCCCCGCCTGGGGGTCGGACATCGGCAGGTCCACCGCAACCGTGCCGTGCCCGCGGCCACGAAGCTCGGCCTCGAGTAGATGCCAGTCGAACGCACTTCCACCGCCGCCGTGGACAAAAGCGAAGGTCGTCATGACGGTTGTGACCGGCAACGGCGCGGAAACTCATCGGCGGGCGCCGGACAGATCGTTGATGGGGTGTTGCGGAATCGGCCGTGGGCATGGCAAAGGGCGCCCATGATCAGTGTGTGAAGACAAACCTGGACGCCCTTCTGACCACACTGTACGTCTATCTGGACGATCATGTCCTGCCCTCGCGCGAACCCGTCCGGCGGCGGGGACGGCCCGAGCTGCTGCCCGATGTCGAGCTGGTGTGCGTGGCGGTGGCGCTGCACCTGGCCCGCGCCACTCGGCCTGGCACGACCGGCTGCGACTGATGGACGGCACCCCGGTGCCGTGCGGCACCTCCCGCATCACCATGGACCGCTCTGCGCTGGGCGAGATCGCCGGCTACGGCCGCGATGTGTCCCACCACGCCTTCTACCGGGGCGCCAAGCCTTGCTGATCACCACCGCCGACCGCGTTCAGCCTGGCCTGCCCCAAAGAACTGGGCGAACGCAGACAAGCCCTGCACCTGCTGCGCCTGCGCCCGATCACCGGCGGCCCATGCCCGATCCGCGTCCGCGATGGCCGGTCCGCAGCGCATGGCGCCAGTGACCTATAAGGCGCGCCACCCGTTACGCCCGGCCATCAATTACAGTCTCCCGGCGTGGTGGGCATCTCCGGCCAAGGCCCCCTTTTGGCTTTCTCCATCATTCTCTCGATGTCCTCCAGGCAAAGAGCCTGCGCATCGAATCGCTGGCGATAGGCGAGCACCAACGCGGACACCGAACAGAGCACATCGCCGTTGCGCGTGTGAAAATGCGGTTCAGGGTACCTCATCTCATACCCCCCGTCTTGGTACCCTTTTTCCTCCGCTGTAGAGCGCGAGTGATAGGAAACGATTTCTTTCGCCTCGTACGGCAACACCAATGACGGCCGCCGGGACATCATGTCTTCCCAGCCCTCGCGCATTTCAGCATGGCGACCCGGATCAAGGATCGCTTCGGGGACTGCGATCAGCCAGTGCGGAAACAGGACCTCGATAGCGGTTCCTGAATCATGGAGCGCACACACCACCTCAGGGATTTCACTCCCATCCGCGCAGTAGGCGTACAGATCGGGTCTTCTTGCGCTGAATCCCGCGGCCTCGAGCTGCTCGGCCAGCGACATGCCTTCCTGCTCCTCGCGCAGCGTCCGGTATGACCTGCCCAGCAGGCCGAACAGCAGTTGCCGCTCCGCCCACCGGCTCACCCGCCTGCCGCCCGCTGACAGCGAGAAGACGTCTATGTCACGCCGACCCTGCTCACCTTCTACCAGGAGCCAACGCTCCTCTGGCCGCGACCCCAGAACTCCCAGCAGGCCCTTCGGTGGGGCCATGACGACGATGGACTTGATTCCCCGCCGCCAGAACAACAGCCACCGCCAAGGGGCACTCCGGTAGAAGACGGTACGTCCCTCGCCTGCACCGAGCAGATAGAAACCTATGCCTGGAGGATGCGATGAGGTGGGGTCCTCCGGCGATCCGCCCTGTTCAAAGAGCTCCATCTCTTCGGACGCGGCCATATCGCCTTCCATGGAACCCTCCGGTCGGCGCGAGGTCGGGGCGGGCAGCACGCCGCCGGCATTCCGCCGACGCTGGCACCCACGATCATTTTGGTGCCCCATAGACGATAATCGGAAACTCGCCACATTCCGGACCCGCGGCCAGACCGGTCTCCCCCTACCGCCGCGACGGCGGCCCGTAGGGTTCCGGTCGACGGTGTACGTTCGCGGCTCCATGTACGGAGTACAGCGGGCCACCTCCGCGGCCGAGTGGGTGTGGAGGACAAGGAACTCAGCCCCAAGACCGTCCAGCTCTACGAACTGCTGTTGCGGCTCCATCTGAACCCGACCTTCGGTCAGACGAGCATCGGCGACATCCGAGAAGAGGACGTTCGGAAGTGGCGGACGTCCCGTCTCAAGGCCGGTCCCAAGAGCTAGCCGACCTTCGGGCCGGTCACGATCCCCAAGGCATACCGGCTGCTACGCGCCATCCTCAACACGGCGGTTCGGGACAAGCACATCAAAGAGAACCCATGCCAGATACCCGGCGCCGACCGGGAGTCGAGCCCAGAACGGCCCGTCCCGAGCGTGGCCGAGGTCTACCGAATCGCCGACGCATCACACCTCGCTACCGGGCGCTCGTCCTCCTCGCGACTTTCGGCAACCTGCGAGGGGGCGAGTTGACGGGCCTCCGACGTAGGAACCTCGACCTCGACGCCGGGACGGTCCGCGTGGACGAAACCGTCTATGAGCTGGGGCCACTGGTCAAGGGAACACCCAAGTCAGAAGCCAGCCGACGCACGGTCGCCCTCCCCGACCTGATCATCCCGACCTGCGCAAACACCTGGACGAGTACGCCCAACCCGGCCCCAAGAGGTTCGTGTTCGTCGGCGTTCAGGGCGGGCAGGTCCGGCGGAGCAATTTCTCCAAGACCTGGGCACGGGCGCTGGAGAGCGCGGGATTGGAGGTCGGCGCGATCCACCTCCATGACCTCCGCCACACGGGCAACACCTATGCGGCCGAGTCGGGGGCGTCGCTGGCCGAGCTGATGAACCGGACGGGGCACTCGTCCACGCCGACCGATTCAGGAGCGGCGCAGCCGCCTGGCACAAGCACGCTCACGCCCACGAAGTTCGCCCTCAACACACGGAGGGGTTCTAGCGTTCTGGCAGCGTTGCGTGCGGAGGCGTGGGCACGATCTTGATCATGGTATTGGTGATCGCCCATCGCTCGTGGTCGCGCCAGGCTCCATCGATGTACAGCAGTTCGGGCGAGTAGCCCTCATGGCGGAAGCCGACTCGTCGGACCAGTCTGAGGGAGGCGTGGTTCTCGGGTTGTATCTGGGCCTCGAGCCGGTGAAGCTGCAACTGCTCGAAGCTGTAGCGCACGACCAGCGCGAGCCCTTCGGTCATGTAGCCTTGGCCGGCGGTAGGGCCGAAGGCAGCGTAGGCAATGGACCCGGATTGAAACCGTCCCCGGATGATGCTGTTGACGTTGACCACACCGGCAATGGCTCCACTGTTGCGCACGCAGATCAGCACCGACTTCTCGTCGGGCTGCTCATATCGCGTGAGGTAAGCCCGATACTGCTCTGGTGTGGACGGCAAAGCCATCCACGGGCGGTGCAGTTCCGTACTGGCGCTCACCAGGTTAAGAAACTCCTCCTCGTCACAGCTGGCGAGGTGGCGCAGGGTCACCCGGCAGGACGGGTCCGGTTGGTTGCCTAGGAAAGCTTCGATCACTGCATCGTTCACGGACCGGACGGTACTGGACACCCAGGGAGATGGGGCAAACTTCGGTGCGGTCGTGTTTATGGTTTGTGGGTTATCCAGAGCATTTCTGCCGGCCAGTGATGTGCCCAGTCGGGCGGGTCGGTTTCGTTGTAGCCGTTGAGTGTTCCGGGTTCGGGCCGCGGCTCGAGGAGGTCGTCGATGATGAGGCCCGCGCCGCGCAGGGTCTTGATCCAGTCGCCGTAGGTGAGCTGATAGCTGGCCGCTCCGTGGTCTTCGGCGATGGTGTTCAGCCCGAAGTAGTCGTGGTGCAGCGTGGTGGTTACGCGGCGGGCGTCGTCGTCGTAGCAGGCTTCGAACCATGGGCTGGCGGCGTTGAACACCAGGCGCCCGCCGCGGCGCAGGACGCGTGCGGCCTGCGGGACGGCCAGGTGCGGGGGTGCCCAGCTAAGCCCGCCATGGTCGCAGAACACCAGGTCGAAGCTGCCGGCGGCGAACGGAAGCAGTTCGGCTGCGCCCTGCACCAGCGGGTAGCGGACCGTCCCCATCGCGCGGGCTGCTGCGGCAAGCTGAGCTTCGGACAGGTCGAGCCCGACCACGGTGGCGCCCTCGGCGGCGAGTGACCTGGACCACTGGCCGGCGCCGCAGCCGAGTTCAAGGACGCGCTTGCCGGTAACGTCGCCCAAGGCATGCAGGTGCGCGTCGGGGATGGCGTACATGCCCCACAGCCGGGGCGCGGCGCCGATCTGCGGGTCGTGCTCGTGCTGGTAGGCGCGGCTGATCTGGTTCCAGTACCGCCGGTTGGCGGGGATGCTGTCCACACGCCGACTCCAGCACCGCCCTCCGGGGACGGTCAACACGATTAGGGCACGGCCGGGATCATTGCAGCGAGGCGCTATCTGTTTGTGATCTTCCCTCTGTGCGGGCGCCCCATGCGTCCTCCTAGGAGGCCGCTCGGAGGACAACAAGCGTAAGTCGAATATCGTTCTGTCCACGTTCACGCTGGCTGAGGCGGACGGGCGACGCGGCGGGACCAGCCGCGTAGCGGCGCCCTCGATGCCCTCGTCCGGGAAGAGTGCGACAAGGACGACGGCGAGGCGGCTGGGACACTGGTGCCGGTGGCCTAATGGCCCGCCGTTGATGGCGGTCAAAAATGATCAAGGCCCAGGATCGGGAATCATGTCCCTGGCCTGGGCCTTCGTTGGTGGAGCGGGTGACGGGAATCGAACCCGCGCTGTCAGCTTGGGAAGCTGAAGTTCTACCATTGAACTACACCCGCGTGGTGCCCTTGGGGCGCCATGCTGTGGATACTGTACCGGATCGTCGGGGTGGGTGCGGGGTGGGATAGCTTTTCTGGCGTGCTGCTCTCCGATCGCGACATCAGGGCCGAGCTCGACAACGGGCGGGTGAAGATCGACCCGTTTGAGCCGGGCATGGTTCAGCCGTCCAGTGTGGACGTGCGGCTGGACAGGTACTTCCGGGTGTTCGAGAACCACAAGTATCCGCACATCGATCCCGCTGTGGAGCAGCCGGATCTGACGCGGCTGGTGGAGGTCGAGCCTGAGGAGGCCTTCGTGCTGCATCCCGGGGAGTTCGTGCTCGCGTCGACCTATGAGGTCTTCGCGTTGCCGGATGATCTCGCGGCGCGGCTGGAGGGGAAGAGTTCGCTCGGCAGGCTGGGGTTGCTCACGCACTCGACGGCCGGGTGGATCGATCCGGGGTTCAGCGGCCACGTGACGTTGGAGCTGTCGAACGTGGCGACGTTGCCGATCAAGCTGTGGCCGGGGATGAAGATCGGGCAGATGTGCCTGTTCCGGACGAGCTCGCCGGCGGAGTACCCGTACGGGTCGGCGAAGTACGGGTCGCGGTATCAGGACCAGCGGGGGCCGACGCCGTCGCGGTCGTACCTGAACTTCCACCGGACGAAGGTGTAGCCGAATTGTGACCTGAGTGTGACGCAATCCACCAAAAGGTGAAACTTTTTCTCTTACCGGGTAGTTTCAAGCGACGCACACCCTTGGCGTCTGGTTGACACTCTCTTTACTTGAGGGTCTGGCGCCTGGACGGCGACCCGTTTCCGCGTATCGACGCGGGAACCCGGAAGGAGATCGTGTCAGCACTCCGCGCGGAAAGCGTCACCAAGCTCTTCGGTCGTAAGACGGCAGAGGCACAGCGGAAACTCAGGGCGGGCGCCGATCTGAAGGCGATCCGCGACCTCGGGGTCACACCGGCGGTGGTGGACGCCACGTTCGAGGTCCGGCAGGGCGAGATCTTCGTGGTCATGGGCCTGTCGGGGTCGGGGAAGTCGACCCTGATCCGGATGCTGAACGGGCTGCTCGGGGTCACGTCCGGGACCGTCGAGATCGATGGTCAGGACATTGCGAAGTTGTCGCCGAAGGCGCTGCGGGCGCTGCGGCAGAACAAGGTCAGCATGGTCTTCCAGCACTTCGCGTTGTTCCCGCACAGGACGGTTCTGGCCAACGCGGCGTATGGGCTTGAGGTCCGGGGTGTCGCGAAGGAGGAACGCGAGAAGACGGCCCGCGAGTTTCTGGCCCTGGTGGGGCTTGAAGGCTGGGAGGACAGGCTTCCCCGGCAGTTGTCGGGCGGTATGCAGCAGCGCGTGGGACTCGCGAGGGCGCTCGCGGCGGGCACCGACATCATCTTGATGGACGAGGCGTTCAGCGCGCTCGACCCGCTGATCCGGCGGGAGGTCCAGGATCTTCTGCTGGATTTGCAGGGACGGTTCGGGAAGACCATCGTCTTCATCACGCACGACCTGAACGAGGCCATGCGCATCGGCGACCGCATCGCGGTGATGCGGGAGGGCCGGATCGTGCAGATCGGCACGGCCGAGGAGATCCTGACCGACCCGGCGAACGACTACGTCGCCCAGTTCGTCGCGGATGTGGACCGTACCAAAGTGCTGACGGCGTCGTCCGTCATGGAGAAGCCGCTGGTCACGGTGCCGGCGTCGACCGGGCCCCGGACGGCGCTGCGGACGATGCGCGAGCACCAGACGTCCGCGGCGTTCGTGGTGGGACGCGACCGCAGGCTGATCGGCCGGGTGCGCGCCACGGCGGTCGCCGACGCGGTGCAGGACAACGTCCAGACGCTGGACGGCCTGGTCGACGCGGAGGACCCGGTGGCGCCGGACACCCCGGTCGCGGATCTGTTCGCCCGGTGCGCCGAGAGCGAGTTGCCGGTGCCGGTCGCGGACGGGGACGGGACGCTGCTCGGCGTCATCCCCAGGGTGACCCTGCTGGCCGCGCTGGGCGCGATCAACTCGCAGGTGACCGAGGAGGAACTGGCGCTGGCACAGGAGGGCAGTGACGGTGAGTGACGCGATCGAGCTGCCCCGGGTGCCGGTCGGCGAATGGTTCGACGGCCTGGTGAACTGGTGCACCGACAACCTGGCGTGGCTGTTCGACGGGATCGGCTCGGCGATCGAGACGTCGGTGGACGGGCTGACGGACGCCCTGACGCTGCTGCCGCCGCTGGCGCTGACGCTGGCCCTGGCCCTGATCGCGTTGCTGGTCAGCGGCTGGAGGCTGGGCCTGTTCACGCTCCTCGGCTTCACGCTGATCGACAGCATGGAGCTGTGGGACGACTCGATGGACTCGCTGGCCCTGGTGCTGGTGTCGGCGGTGGTGTCCGCCGTCCTGTCGATACCGATCGGCATCGCGGCGGCGCGCAGCGATCTGGTGAGCCGGATCGTCCGGCCGGTCCTCGACTTCATGCAGACGATGCCGGCGTTCGTCTACCTGATCCCGGCGATCTTCTTCTTCAGCATCGGCTCCGTGCCCGGCGTGGTCGCGACGGTGATCTTCTCGATGCCGCCGGGGGTGCGGCTGACCGAGCTCGGCATCCGCGGCGTCGACCCGGAGATGGTGGAGGCGGGCGAGGCGTTCGGCACGCCGCCGAGCCGGATCCTGACCCGGATCCAGATCCCGCTCGCGATGCCGTCCATCATGGCGGGCGTCAACCAGCTGATCATGCTGTCGCTGTCGATGGTCGTCATCGCGGGCATGGTCGGCGCGGGTGGCCTCGGCGGCGTGGTGCTGGAGGGCATCAACCGGGTGGACGTCGCCAAGGGCTTCGAGGGCGGTATCGCCGTCGTCATCCTGGCCATCTACCTGGACCGGCTCACCGGCGCCCTCGGCGAGGGTCCCGGGATGCTCCGCGCGCTGTTCACGCGCGGCCCGGCCACCCGTGGCGATGTCACCAGCAGTGTGACCACCCCGTAGTGACGGCCGTCCGGCCGGTTCCCCACCCCTCTTCTTTTCATGCAAGCCGACGAAAGGATGGGCATGCGTTTCAAGTTCAAGGGTCTGACGGTCGCGGCGTTGACGCTGACGCTCGGCCTGAGCGCCGCCGCGTGCGGCGACTCCGGTTCGGGGGGTGAGAACGACAAGAACATCACGATCGGCATGGTCTCGGGCTGGGCCGAGGGCGAGGCCGCGACGGCGCTCTGGAAACGGCTGCTGACCGACAAGGGCTACAAGGTCGAGGTCAAGACACTCGACACCGGCCCGCTCTACGCCGGCATGTCGAAGGGGGACGTGGACCTCTTCCTGGACGCCTGGCTGCCGGGCACCCACGAGGACTACTGGAAGCAGTACGGCGACAAGCTGGAGAAGGTCGGCGCCTGGTACGACTCGGCGCCGCTGACGATCGCGGTGCCGAACTACTCGCCGCTGCAGTCGCTGGAGGACCTGAAGGGCAAGGGCGGCCAGTACGGCGGCAAGGTCGTCGGCATCGAGAAGAGCTCCGGCCTGTACCGGGTGTCGCAGGAGAAGATGCTCCCCGCGTACGGCCTGCAGGACGAGTACAAGGTGACGACGTCGTCGACGGCGGCGATGCTGACCGAGCTGAAGAAGGCCGTCGACGGCAAGAAGGACATCGTCGTCACGCTGTGGCGCCCGCACTGGGCGTACTCGAAGTTCCCCATCCGCGACCTGAAGGACCCGAAGGGCGCGATGGGCGAGCCGGACGGCATCTACACCGTCGCCCGTGAGGACTTCGGCAAGGACCAGCCGGACGTCGCGAACTGGCTGAAGAAGTTCAAGATGACCGACGAGCAGTTGGGGACGCTCGAAGACCTCATGGAGAACAGGTACAAGGGCAAGCCCGAGCAGGCCGTGGACGAGTGGCTGAAGACGAACCAGAGCTACGCCACGTCCCTGACCGGCTGATCACCCGCACGGGAACGTTCCACCAGCGGAAGAAGGGCCGTCCGGTGCTCCCGGGCGGCCCTTCGGCGCCTCACCCGGCGAGGCCCACGCTGAACAGGACGGCCACCAGCCCGATCCCGGTCGCGCACAGCGTCATGACCCGCGGGTGGAGGCTGTGCGCCTCGGGCAGGATCTCGGCGGCCGCCAGGTACAGCAGGACGCCGGCGAACGTCCCGAGGTAGGGGCCGAGGACCGCGTCCGGGACGGTCACGAGGGTCCCCAGCACGGCCCCGCCGATGGGCGCGACGGCGTCCGCGAACAGCAGCAGGAGGGCGGGACGGCGGTCGGCGCGGTGCAGCGAGGCGGCGGTGAAGGTGTTGAACCCGTCCGCGAAGTCGTGCGTGACCACCGCCAGCGCCACGAACGCCCCGACCTCGGTCCCGGACTGGAAGCCGAGGCCGATGCTGAGGCCGTCCACCAGGCTGTGCAGGACGAGCGCGGACGCGGCGAGCAGCCCGGCCGAGCCCACGCCGTGCGCGTGCGGCGCGTACTCCTCCTCGTGGGCGCGGTGGATCGCCACGGCCTGCTCGACGACGTGCAGCAGCAGGAACCCTGCCGCGAAACCGATCATCGGCGCGGGGACGCCGAACGGGCTGTGCCGCGTCATGTCCAGCGACTCGGGGATCAGGTCGAACGCGACGACGCCGAGCATCAGCCCGCCCGCGAGGCCGAGGACGAGGTGCCGCTGGTCGCGCACCCGCATCGCGGCGAGCCCGCCGACGAGCGTCATCAGGAACGCGAGGACGGACACGAGCACGGCCATTCCGGTGTCTTACCAGTTGTCCGCGCCCGCAACCCCGCCCACTCGCGCCCCCGCCCACTCGCGCCCCCGCCCACTCGCGCCCCCGCCCGCTCGTGCCCCCGGCACGCGGCCCCGCCGGTTCGCGCCTCACCGGCGCGGGGTGCCGTCCGCTCGGCGTGCACACGCCGCCGCCGGAATGCCGAGCGGACGGCCGCTCACTCGAACGCGTCGCCGTCGACCACGCTGCTCGCGGGCGGCCGCCGAACGTCCACCGGCTCCTCGTACGCGAGGTACTCGATGCGGTTCCCCTGACCGCCGTTCAGCAGCAGCACGTACGGCTCGCCCTGCGTCGCCACCTGGATCTCCTCGCCGGGCGCCCCGGTCAGGCTCACGGTGGGAACTCCGCCAGCCGTCCCCGCCTTGCCCTTCTGCCAGGAGTCCACGGACTTCACGGCCTCGCTGAGGAGGGCCGTGCGGTCGGTGAAGACCGCCAGGTCCTTGAAGTCGGCGGACGCGGTGGTCGTCTTGAGGTGCTTGCCGGAGAACAACTGCACCGCGCCCTTTCCGCCGATCGACTTCCAGAACGCGTCGTTGCCCTTGATGTAGACGTCCTTGCCGATCCTGGTCATCTCAACGCGTTCCTTGCCCTGCTGGAACCAGCCGGTCGCCTTCGTCTTCCCCGCGTAGCGGAAGTCGAGGGCGAACTTGTCCTTCCCGTCGTCGATGTCCCCGCGCATCCGCAGGAACCGCGCCGAGGCGGTCGCCTTGCGCGCGCGGGACAGGATCGCGGCGGCCTGGAGCTTCTCCACCCCGTTGGGCGTCGCGGCGGCGGACGCAGGGGCGGACGCGGCGCCGGACGGGCGCGTGGCCGGCGCGGAAGCCGTCTTCGATGTCGTCGCCGCCTCCTCCGCCGGCCCGCACGCGGTGGCGGACGTGAGCACAAGGACGAGCGCGGCCGACACGTGGCCCGCCCGGAGTCGGTGATAAGGCACCCGAGGTCCCCTCTCTTGTTCTGCTTTCGTGGGACATCGCCCCCGTTGTCTGGGAAAAGGGTGCTGCGTGCCGGTGCTGGATCACTGTCGTTATGCTGCGGTCACTGCGCCCGGGCTGCGGAACGACTGCGGCGGCGCCGGAGGAACGGTGAGTGGAGGTGGTCGCGCTGCCGGGCGAGGGGCCGTCACCGCGCTTCGAGATCCTCGGCCGGCCGGCCGCGTGGCGGGGCGGACGGGAACTCGACCTGGGGCCGGGCAAGCAGCGTGCGGTCCTCGCCGTCCTGCTGCTGACGCCCAACCGGCCGGTGTCGACGGCGTCGATCGTCGAGGCGGTGTGGGGGGACGAGCCTCCCGACAACGGCGCGAACGTCGTCCAGAAGTACGTGGCCGGGCTGCGCCGCGTGCTGGAACCCGACCGCTCGCCGCGCACCCCGGGACGGCTGATCACGCTGACCGGCGCGGGATACGCGCTGAACGTCCCGCCCGAGGGCCTGGACACCGAGGTCTTCCAGGAACGGGTGAGGACGGCCCAGGCCGTGCGCGCGGCGGGCGACGCGGCGCGGGCCGAGGCGCTGCTGCGCGAGGCGCTGGCCATGTGGCGGGGCCCGGCGCTGGCGGGGCTCACCGGCTCGTTCTTCGACGCGGCCCGGGACCGGCTTGAGGAGACGCGGGCGGCGGCCCTGGAGGCGTGCGCCGAGGTCGGGCTGGAGCTGGGGGAGCACACGCGGCTGGTGCCCGAGCTGCTGCGGCTGGTCGCGGAGTTCCCGCTCCGGGAGGGGTTCCGCCACCTGCTGATGCTGGCGCTCTACCGGTGCGGCCGGCAGGCGGAGGCCCTGGCCGCCTACCGGGACGCACGCGACTTCCTCTCCGCGGAGTTCGGCGTCGAGCCCGGTGAACGGCTCCGAAACCTGCACGTGGGCATCCTGCGCTCCGATCCGGCGCTGGCGGCACCGCCCTCGCCCGAACCGGCCGACGATCCCCGCGAGCCCGCCGGCGACCCGCCCGAGCCCGAACCGGCCGCGCCCGCCGGACCGGCCGCGCCGCGGTTCGCTCCGCCCGGCCCGCGGCTCGCGCCG
>NZ_BCQQ01000027.1 GCF_001552155.1 Actinomadura formosensis NBRC 14204
GTGTGGGTGGGCGGGAGTGGGGTGGGCGGGAATGACTAAGGCCCCGCCGGGGGTGGCGGGGCCTTTGGTCGTGTCGGGGCGGGCGGGCGGCTAGATCGTCGCCTCGGCCTCGGCGGGCCAGCTCATCCGTATCTGGACCCCCTTGGGCGTGGCGGCGATGTCCACATCGTCGGCGAGCCCGGCGATGACCGCCAGCCCCAGCTCCGCCGTACCCTCGCCCAGGCCGTACTCGAGCTCGTCCGCGTCCAGGGCCGTCGGGAGGTCACCCGGAGTGCCGTCGCCGGGCACGGTGTCGCTGACGGTCACCTCGAAGCGGCGGTCGGCGCCACTGAGCTCAAGGCGGACGGGCTCGTCCGGGCAGTGCCGGCGATGCGCCTCCACGGCACGCGAGCACGCCTCACCGACCGCGAGCCGGACCTCGTCCAGCAGCGGCTCGGCGACGCCGCTGCGGCGGGCAACGGCGGTCACGATCAGGCGTGCGGTCCGGACGTGGACGGGCAGCGCACTGAAGGACAGTTCAACGGTCGCCATCTCAGCTACAGGCCGCCTACTTGGCGCCCTTGCGCTTCTCCTCGGCCTCGGCGATCGAGGTGTGGATGCCGAAGACCTTGGTCAGCCCCGTGATCCGGAAGATCTTGAGGATGCGCTCCTGGGTGCACACCAGTTCCAGCGAGCCGTCGTGCGCGCGCACCCGCTTCAACCCGCCGACGAGGACGCCGAGGCCGGTGGAGTCGAGGAACTCCACCTTCTCCATGTCCACGAGCAGGTGGAACTTGCCCTTGTTGACCAGGTCGATGAGCTTCTCGCGAAGCTTCGGCGCCGTGTAGACGTCGATCTCGCCCTCCACGTTGATGACGGTGAGGCCATCGTCGGTGGTGTAGTCGTTCACCTTCAGGTCCACAGATCCTCCACGCGCCGTGCAGCACTATCCGATCCCGATGTCCGGGCCACCGGACGGTGACCGACCATCGAGACTTCGCCGTGATTCAACCACGCTCCGGCGTCGTGTACGCAGGTAATCGCCCACTCGGGCGAAAGTTCGCGCCATCCCGTCTGACCTGCTGATCTACCGGCCAGGGCAGGGGGTACGGGCCCTCCGGCGCCGGGGCGTTCCCGTAGTTTTGCCCAGGCTGGCAAACTGAAAACCTGATGGGCGCCCAAAGATCTTCAACTCCGCTGGACCGGCTCCTCGCCGACCCCGCACGGCGCGATCGCATCACCCATGTGGAGAGCGTTCCCGCACGTCAGGGCCGCCGGGCCGGGTGGCCGTCCTGGGCACCGCCGGTACTGGTCGAGCGGCTCACCGCGGCGGGCATCCAGGCCCCCTGGGAGCATCAGGCCGTCGCCGCCGACCACGCCCATGCCGGACGTTCTGTGATCATCGCCACAGGGACCGCGTCCGGTAAATCGCTGGCCTACCTGCTGCCTTGCATCGAGGCGATCTATGCGGGTGAGGAGAACCCGCGCCAGGAGGGGACGATCCTCTACCTGTCGCCGACCAAGGCGCTCGCCGCCGACCAGCTCCGCGCGCTCCGCTCCCTGCGCCTCACCCGGGTGCGGGCGGCGACCTACGACGGCGACACGCCGTGGGACGAGCGGACGTGGGTCCGGCAGCACGCGAACTATGTGCTGACCAATCCGGACATGCTGCATCGGTCGATGCTGCCCGGACATGCCCGCTGGTCCTCCTTCCTGCGCCGCCTCCGGTACGTGGTCATCGACGAGGCCCACGGATACCGGGGCGTCTTCGGGTCCCACGTCGCGCAGGTTCTGCGCCGCCTGCGCCGGCTGTGCGGGCGGTACCACTCCTCGCCGGTGTTCATCCTCGCATCGGCGACCACGTCCGAGCCCGCGTCCACCGCGTCCCGCCTCACCGGGCTGGACGTGGTCGCGGTCGACGACGACGCCTCGCCGCGCGGGCCCGCCACGTTCGCGCTGTGGGAGCCGCCGTTGACGGAGCTGCGCGGCGAGCGAGGCGCCCCTGTTCGCCGTGCCGCCACGGCCGAGGCAGGTGACCTTCTGGCCGACCTCGTTACGGAGGGCGTCCAGACACTCGCATTCGTCCGTTCCAGGCGCGGGGCAGAGTCGGTGGCGCTCAGCGCCAAGCGCGCGCTGCACGAGGTCGCCCCGCCCTTGGCCGACCAGGTCGCCGCCTACCGCGCCGGTTATCTGCCCGAGGAACGGCGTGCTCTGGAGGAGGCCCTGCGCTCCCGCTCGATCGTCGGGCTCGCCAGCACCAACGCGCTGGAACTCGGCGTGGACGTCTCCGGGCTCGACGCCGTCCTCGTCTGCGGCTGGCCCGGCACCCGCGCGTCCCTCTGGCAGCAGGCCGGACGCGCCGGACGATCCGGACAGGCCGCGCTCTCCGTTCTCGTGGCCCGGGACGATCCGCTCGACACGTTCCTCGTCCACCATCCCGAGGCGATCTTCGGGACACCGGTCGAGGCGACCGTCCTCGACCCCGACAACCCGTACGTCCTGGAACCGCACCTGTGCTGCGCCGCGTCCGAAATGCCGCTCACCGAGGACGATCTGCCGCTGTTCGGCCCGGAGACCGCCGGCCTGCTGCCCGACCTCGTCCGCCGCGGCATGCTCCGCCGCCGCCCCGCCGGCTGGTACTGGACGCGCCGCGACAAGGCCATCGACCTGGCCGATATCCGCGGAGCGGGCGGCGAACCCGTCCAGGTGGTGGAAACGCCGACCGGGCGCCTGCTCGGCACGGTGGACGAACCGTCCGCGCACACCACCGTCCACGAGGGTGCCGTCTACATCCACCAGGGCGAGTCCTACATCGTCCAGACACTCGACCTGGACGATTCGGTCGCGCTCGTAGAAGCGGCCGACCCCGACTACTCGACGACCGCCCGCGATGTGACCGACATCAGCATCGTCGAACGGCTCCGCTCGATCTCCTGGGGTGAGGCCACGCTCTGCTTCGGAACCGTCGACGTGACCCGGCAGGTGGTCGCGTACCAGATGCGCCGCCTGCACACCGGTGAGATGCTCGGCGAGAAGCCCCTGGACCTGCCGCCCCGCACGCTCCGCACCCGCGCCGTCTGGTGGACGCTCTCCGAAGGCCAGATCGCCGCCCTGGACGACCTGGACCTGGCCGGCGCCGCCCACGCCGCCGAACACGCCTCGATCGGCCTGCTCCCGCTGTTCGCCACATGCGACCGCTGGGACATCGGGGGCGTGTCCACGGCGGTCCACCCTGACACCGGGCTCCTCACCGTCTTCGTGTACGACGGCCATGAGGGCGGCGCGGGATTCGCCGAACGCGGCTACGCGGACGCCTCCTCCTGGCTCCGCGCGACACGCGACGCCATCGCGTCCTGCGAGTGCGACTCGGGCTGCCCGTCCTGCATCCAGTCCCCCAAGTGCGGCAACGGCAACGACCCCCTGGACAAGGCGGGCGCATTGAAACTCCTGGCCGTCCTCCTGGACCGGGCCCCCTGAGACCGCCCGTCCGTCAGTTCGGGGCGACGCGCTGGGCCGGCACCGGGGGCTGGTCGTCCATGCCGCGCCGCGCCTGGGCGAGCGCCTGCTGCAGCCTCCGCCGCTCCATCTCCAGCGTCTGCAGGGACTCCTCGTGCTCGTCCCGCAGGTCCCGCAGCTCACGCCGCACGTTCATCGCCCGCCTGAAGCCGAGCGCCGCGACCATCACCCCGGACATGAACACGACCGCGACCACGGCCCCGGCCATGAAGACGTGCCACTGCTGCGTGATCCCCGGAATCTGCTCACCGAACATGGACATCTGGACGTCGCCGGTGTTGTCCAGCACCACGGCGACACCGGCCACGGCGGCGGCGAGCGCCACGATCAGGCCCAGGAAGATCATGCGGGGGTCTCCTCTCCATCAGGCCCTGCGGGGGACAGGACCGAGGTCTCGGACGACAGGGACGCATTCCCGGACGATCCGGGCGTTCCGACTGGCAAGGCAGCCTAGACCCTGCCCAAACCCCCTCGCCACCGTCCCGCCCAAGCCGACACGGCGAGGTCACCCCCGCGGGGTTACTTGCGGCGATGGCCGCGCTTGCGCCCTTCGGCCGAAGCGGACTTGGCCGAGGGAGGCTTGGCCAGCCGGACGTTCACGCCGCCGGAGCCCTTGCCGAGGGTCGCGGGACGGCGGCCCGCCTTCGGCTTGGTGGAGGCGTTGCGCGGCGGCACACCGGGCCTTGCCGGCTTGGCGCGCTTGCCGGAGATGACGGCGGACATGACCGGCGCCGTCTTGGCGCGGGCCTCGGCACGCGCGATCTGTTCGCGCGCCTTGCTCACCCGCTTGCGGCCGGTACCACTGCGCGCCGCACGGGCCGCCATGCCGGTGTTGCTCGTGCCCGCCTGGGCGACGCGCAGCCGGCGCGTCCAGGTGCCGAGGTGCGCGGCGACGATCAGGAGGACCAGCGCGATGCCCACGCTCTTGCCCCACTGGAGCCTGTCGGTCGCCGCGACGTCCTGCGCCTTCGGCGAGTCGGTGGCGATCTGTGGCGCCGGGTAGGTGAAGCCGGGCGTCGCACCGTCCGGCTGGACGGACGGGAGCGTCACCGGCGACTCGTTGTTGAACGGCGTCAGCGGCGTCCCCGCCCTGGGCACGCTGGAGTTCGAGGGGAGGGACGGAACCGTGCCGCCGGGCAGCGCCCCGGACCCGCCGCCCACCGTGGCGGTCGCCGAGGAGGCGCCGGAGTACAGCGACCCGCCCGTCCCGGTGGAACGCCTCGCCCGGACGCCCACGGAGACCGTGCCGCTCGACCGGGTCAGCGCCAGGGTGGTGGAGCAACTCGTCCCCTGGCACAGGGAACCCAGGGAGCCGGACTTGGACTTCACACCGGACCCCGAGAGCGCGTAGCCGATGAGGTCGTCTTCCATGCCGCGGTTCCATTTCACGACGAGCCTGCGGCCGGACACGTCCGCGGACACGCCGGTGGGGGCGGCAGGGGCGATCCGCACGGTGACGGTGTTGGAGTCGTAGACGCCGCCGGTCTGCTTGCCCTTCAGGTAGACCTTGTAGCGGCCGTTCTGAGTGATCGGGAAGGTCCCGGACATGTCCCCGGAGAAGCCCTTCTCCGCGAGGAAGATGTCACCGATCCCCGGGCCGGCCACCCGCAACTGCATCGTGATCGCGAAGTCGAAGTGGGCCTTGGCGGTCAGCTGGGATCCGCTCGTGATGACCGCGCCGTCCGCCGGGGTGATGACGCTCGTCGTCGCGGCCCGCGCGGGCATGGCGCCGAGTACCGGGAAGCTCATCGCAAGGGGCGCCGCGAGCACGACCGCACCGATCCTGCGAATGATGGTCACCTAATCCTCCGAAGGATGTCCTGGCCTTCAGGCCAGGGAGGAATTCGGACTCCGCCAGGAGCGGCCCGGCGCAGTGTCCTGCTCGTCCCGTCCCGCCAGGGGCCTCGCGGGGCTGCACACCGCGTCCGGTGATAACCGTGGGCTTACGGCAGCGTAACGCACCCTCGGGTGGCAGAAGTCACAGGACGATGACAAAGCGCAACGTGTCGGCATCCTCCGCGACCCCTTCCACTCTATTGACACTCAGTGCAACGAGCCGTGCCGCGTCAGGTTACGCCGTCTCGTCCCACAGGACCAGCCCTGGCCCGGGAAACAACCCGCAGGCCCGCGCCCCCCATCGGCACCTTCAGGGGGACGATCACCGAGACATCGACGACGTCTCCGCTCACCCGGCAGCGCGACAACCGGGCACCCGACTCGGCCGCGACGCCCCTCGCCCGCTCGCACGCGGCCCCCTCGCCCTCGGCCACCCGCGCCGCGCCCGCCAAGGCCGCCATGTCGGCCGCCGCGTCACCCCGGTGCCTCGCCCCCCGCACCCCGCCGACCACGATCGCCGCCACACCGACCACCCACACGACGGCCGCGAACGCCACCACCCAAACCGTCCCCGACCCCCGATCCCCCCTGACCGCCCCCCACACCTTCACCAGCCCCTCCATTCACTCAAAACCAGCCTCACCTGCACTGTCGTCCTGATGTGGCGCATCACCCCCGCACGGACGCCGATCGGATTCAGCCGTACCGGGGTGGACGCCGGGCTCCGTATGCCGCGTATCACCTCTTTGTGGACGGCCGGGCCACCCATGGGTGAGCCAATGAGCGCCGAGCAGCTCGCGACACATCACCTCCTTGTGGACGGCTTGTCGGGTCCGGCGGCGCCGGGAGGAACGCCGGGTTCCGTTGCGGCTGCTACGTGGGCGTGGACGGTCAGGGGTGGGAGGCCGGACGCCGCGGGCGGTTCGACCGGGGCGGAGACGTCCACATGGACGGTGGCCTCATCGCGGCGGACCCGCACGGTCGCCTCCTTCGGGACGGCCCTCACCACGAGATCGCGTACAGCAGTGAGGGACTCACCCCGGGCGGCGGCGCGCGCCCCGGTTCGGGCCGCGTCCGTACAGGTGAGCTGGACGGACACGGCCACCAGTGCCCACAGCGCGACCGCGGTGATCAGTACCAGGGCGGGGAGTGCCACGGCGATCTCCGCCGTGGCCATCCCGCGATCGCTCAGCCCGCGAGCCTGAGTGCCTTCTCGATGATCTGTAAGAGCAGCGACTTCACCTGCGAACTGGTCACGATCTTGAACAGCAGGCCGGCGAAGGCCGCCGCCGCGATGGTTCCGACCGCGTACTCGGCGGTGGACATCCCCCGATCCCTGCACGCCCCGGACCATCGCCGCACCACCATCTTCATCGCCCGCATGGGGCTCCTTCCGCTCGTGGTTCCCCTCAAGGCTGCCGACCCGAGAAGCACCCCGGCACCCGAACCCGCTTCTGTGGAAAACGGAATCGCCACCACGGCACCAGCCGAACTCCCTCGGCAGCCGCCCCCCACGTGGTGGCCTAACGGCCATTCCGTCGGCCCTGCCCTTGCTCCAGCGGACAGGGGGCCGCGGTTCCCGCAACCCGCAGCCCCGGGTCGCTTACGCGCTTAGCCCTCGCCCCGCTCCACCATCAGCAGGTCGCCGCGCGGGGCACGGCCGCCGGCCGATCAGCATGGCGCCACGGTCACTGCAGGTCAGCGGGCACACGGTCCGAGGCAGGAACGGCCCGGTGGTCGCCGCTCAGAAGCCCGGAAACCGCTCGGAAGCCTGATGACACCAGGTGTAGAGGCTGTAGCTGCGGGCTTGGGTCGTGACCACTTCTGGAAGCCTGTCAGTGAGGGCGAACCCTGCCGCCTCAGCCACGGCAATGCTGGGGTGATTATCCAGCTCGATCTCCAACAGCACTTGAGGCAGCCCCAACGTCTGATGCGCGTATTCAGTCATCAGCAGGAGGGCACGCGTTGCCAGGCGTTGGCCTCGGTGTGCAGCTCCCACGATGTAGCTGATACCGCCGGTAGAGAGGTTGATGCGCACTTCGCCCTTGGGGTCGCCGCCTTGGGTGATCGCCAACTGGAGGTGCCGTCCGGTCGTGTGGTGCAGCCGGGCTTGATCAAGGTATTCACGGGCGGCACGCAGAGTGAAGGGCGAGGCGAGGGGGGTTCGGAACGCCACTTGCGGATCGTCGAACAGCTCCACCATGACCGGCAGGTCGTCATCCCTCCATGCCCGCAGCACCAGGTCATGCCCCGTGATCCGGAGAGAGCGCCAGTCGTTGAGCGCCCTTTGATCTTCCACGTGGTCATTCTGGCAGCCTTCTGCGGCCTGATACCGTCCGCGCCCGCCTACCGCACGCAGTCATCGGTGGCCGTGGAAAGTGCCCATGCTGATGATTTGGTTCCCAACCAACAGTGATGACGGTCCTGGCGGCATCCCCGGTAGGCGTGCCTCTCCCACCAACTGACGTCCTTGAACCGTCCTCTCGTCGGGGATGTCGCTACGCACACGGCCGACACTCCGGCCGGACGGCTCAGCACCGCCGTGTCATGGCCCATGCACGTCCGCCAGTCCAGCACGATCCCCCACCGGCCGACCATCCGGTGCGCCCCTCGGCGGGGGTCGGGTTCAGCCGAGGGACGCACGCTTTTGGCGAGGTGATTAGAGCGGGATCACTTAACCCAGCTGACACCGCTCATAGCTCACCTCCTAGTAGCTGGTCGATGTGCTCGCGCAGTGTGCGGAGCATGGGCGGGTAGCGGTCGGCGTGAATCTGGAGCACCCTCACCAGTTCGGGGCCGAAGTAGCGCCGATGCCGCCCCTTCTCCTCGGGACGCAGACAAGTGATGACGCCCTTGTCCGCCCAGGAGCGCAGGCGTGAAGCCGGTAGGTCCAGGAGCCCCGCCGCGATGGTCGGAGTGAGCCACGGGCCTTCCTCCAAGCCGTGAAGCGCGGCGATCCAGCCCCAGGCCAGGCGCTCGGTCGTGTCCTGAACATCTATGTCCGGCCGGAGCGTCATGCCATCACTGCCTGCTGCATGACGGACAGTTCAGACCAGACGACCTTCCCCCACGGGGCCACGGGGTAGAAGCCCCAGCCGACCGAGAGAGCATCCACCATGTAGAGGCCGCGCCCGTTCTCACGCTCGAAGTCCAGCGGTAGAAGCTGCGGTTCGCTGGGGCACCTGTCCCAGACCTCCACCGCAACGCTTGACCCGAAACCGAGCAGGCGGATGCGGATCAGCTTGGACGTCGGCATTCGCTTCCACTGCCCGTCCGCGTACTGCTCGCAGACCTTGATGGCGTTCGTCACCAGCTCGGTACCGACGGTGAGCATGTCGTCTATGACGTGCGCTGCACGCCAGTGCTGGAGCGTTCTTTTAAGAAAGATGCGGGCGACAGCTGTTGAGTCGGGCACGGCCACGATGTCAAGGGTGTCGCTGAAACGTACCGGTTTCTTGAGGTGTGTGGCGTGCTTGTAGATCATGCGCCTTTCCCTCGGGGTGGGGGTCATGGTCGGGGTGGTCTGACGGCACCCCTCCATCGGCTACCACCAGACCGCGCCTGGTCACTGCGACGTGACGCTCCGAAGTATTCGCCGCAAGATTCCGATGTGCAAGGCTTTCAGATAGAAATCATGCTGATCGGATTCCACGTATGGGAACCTTGCTTGCAGACTGGTCGATCGGGTGCTTTCATTACGGATGAAAGACCCGGGTCAGAGAGGTGATGCGATGCCGACGCGGCCCACCGGAACGACGGTGCCTCGCCGCCAACTCGGGCGACATCTGCGCGAGTTGCGCGGTAAGGCTCGTCTTACCGTCAAGGCAGCAGCGGAAGCCATGGAATGGTCAGAGACGACCATTTGGCGAATTGAAAACGGGCACACGTCTGTACGCGGGCACGATGTTGAACTGATGTGCAGAATTTACGGTGCTCCTATCAAGCTCACCGAGGGTCTTGTCGGCCTTGCCAAAGAGACGAAGAACGGAAAGTCGTGGTGGCACGCCTACGGCGACGTAATCCCCGAAAGCTTCGACCTGTACATCGGATTGGAGGAGACAGCCGAACGGCTGTCGTCCTACCAGTCCGAGCGAGTGCCGGGCCTGGTGCAAACCGAGGACTACGCCCGAACCCTTATTCGGGCGGACAACCCCAGCGAGAGTGACGAGGAGATCGAACGGCGCGTCCAGGTTCGCGTCCAGCGACAGGCGTTGCTCACCCGGATCGTTGAACCGCCTCAGATCAACTTCGTGCTCCATGAGGCCGTCCTGCGTCCGGCGATCGGCAGTAACGAGATCATGGCTGGTCAGCTCGCCCATCTGGCCGAGGTGAACCGGCTCCCCAACGTCTCGGTGCGCGTAATTCCGTTCGTCCACGGTCTTCACCCCGGCATCATGTCCGGCCAGTTCGTCATGATGCACTTCCCTGCCAATGGGGATGGTCGTCCGAGCGAGCCGACGACCATCTACGTAGAGGGTTTCACCGGAGCCCTCTACCTCGAAAAGCCGGAAGAGGTTGAGCGATACCAAGCCGCCTTCACGTCGACCTGGAATGCCGCTCTCAGTGAAGCGGACAGCACGAGTTTCCTCCACCAAGCAGCAAAGGGCTTTCAGCGTGAGTGACATCGACAAGGAGCGGACGACGTGGCGCAAGTCGAGCCGCAGCAATGGACAGCAGGAATGCGTAGAAGTGGCTGCGGCAGGAAAAGGCCGGGTGGCCGTGAGGGATAGCAAGAACCCATCCGGCCCCATGCTGCTGCTTACGTCCGCCGACTTTGCCGCGATCAGGCGTGGCATCATCGCGGACAAGCACCACGGGGCGTAACCGCCCTCGGATCGGGGAAGCATCGCGCCCGATCAGCCGAGGCTGATCGGGTGCTTCCCACAGCAGTGGACGCCCCGCGATCCCTGTACATCCCAGAGCATCACTACACCACCATCTTCATCGCCCGCATGGGGCTCCTTCCGCTCGTGGTTCTCCTCAAGGCTGCCGACCCGGAAAGCAGCCCGGCGACCGAACACGCTTCTGTGGAAACCGGGTTCACCGGGGCAGGAGGATGGTCGAGGCGATCCCGGCGATGGCTGGGACGACGCCGAGGAGGACGAAGGCGGGCAGGAAGCACAGGCCGAGCGGGGCCAGTGCCCGGACGCCCGCCGCGCGGGCCTTAGCTGCGGCCTCCGTCCGGGCGGCGCGGCGCTGGTCACGCGCGAGGCGGCTGAGGGACGGCGCCAGCGCCGCACCCGTGGACGTGGCCCGGACGGCCGTCCGGGCGAGGGGCGCGAGCATCGGCTCCCTCGTGAGCGCGAGCCACACCTCCGCAGGGTCGGCACCAAGCCTGATCTGGACGGAAACAGATCGCAGTTCATCCCCGAGCGGCCCTCCCACCGCGTCCGCTACCGCGGCCACGGCATCGTGCCAGGGCGCGCCGCCACGCAGACACGCGGCGAGGAGATCCACCGCGACGGGCAGGTCCGCGATGAGGCGTGCCCTCCGGCGCCGGCGTTCCGCGTTCCCGACGCGACCGAACGAGAACCAGACGGCCACCGCGACGAGCGCGCCGATCACTCCGCCGGTCAGGCCACCCACCGTTCCCAGGCCCAGGAGCCCCGCCGCCCCAGCAGCCGCACACCGAAGACGAAGGTCGCGCCGCCGGGCAGCTTCTGAGCGGCTTCCCTCCTTCCCGTCATCCGTCCGCCTCTTCACCTGGCCGTCCGCTCGGCCGAGCACATGGCTCTTCGTCCGTCCGTGGGAAGACGGGTCGACGCGGGTGCGGTCCCAGAGCCGTGGAGCCTGTGTTCTGGTGGCCGCATGCCTCGGTGAGGATGCTCGGAGCTGACCTGCCAGCCGCTGCGCGGCGGCGTTCCTCTCCTTGGGGAGAAGAAAGGCCGATGCCGCCGCGCAGAGCACAGCCGCCAATGCCGTCATTGCTTCACCTGCTCCTCCTCGTTGACCAGGCCACTGTCGTGCGGCTCGGCCGGGACTTCGGCCCGGTGCGAGGCCATGTCACCCATTACCGCCACCGCCTGAGCACACCGCGCGGATCACGGCTCGGGTCCACGCTTTGGCCGCTCCCCCCTGAGAGGAAGGGGATTCTTGAGGCCCCCGCCATGGAGATGTGCGGGGATTCCCCGCTCGGGCCGCCTTCTGCCCCGGCGGGGCAGGAGGTCTTCCACATCAACGCCGTCCCGGTTCAGCCCCGCCCGGACGAGCATCACACGCGCGGAGTTCTTGTCCCTGGGCGAGACGGCTCCGCACACAATGCAGGTGAACGCGATCCTGGAAACGCGCGGTCGGCCCCCGGATGGGCAGGTGTGGCCGCCGTGGGGCGTGACGGCCTTCGGGGAGGCCGGTCCAGGGAGTCTTCCAGGAGCACGGGGGTGACGGTCAGTGGGGTGACTCGGCGTTCTTGGCCAGGTGGCGGGTCCAGTAGAGGCCCAGGAAGTTGAGGGCCATGCCGACGATCAGGCACGCCAGGCCGGGGAGGGTCCCGCAGAGGAACGGGATCGGGTGAGCGCCCAGGGCCGCGGCCATGGCCAGGCCGAGAAGCGGGAGGACGGCGAGCAGCCTGGCCGTCGCACGCGGGCCGGCGAGCTGGACCGACACGTCCTGCCGCTGGGCCTCTTCGGCGCGCAGCGCGCCCGCCAGGCCGTCCAGGACGGTCGCGAGCGTGCCGCCGCGTTCCGCGCCGATGCGCCAGCAGGCCGCCAGGAGACGGAGCCCCTCGGCTCCTGGCCGGGCCGCCAGCTCGTCCAGGTGGTCTGGCGGCGGGCGGGGGATGCGAAGGAGCTCCTCGGACACCTGCGGGTCCAGGACGGCGGCCGCCGCCGTGAACGCCTTGTCGGGGGTCCGGCCGGCGGACAGTTCGGCGGCCATGGCGTCGCAGAGTTCGATGACGGACGTCCGCCACCGCTGCGGGCGGGTCCGGCGTTCTCGCAGGGCCTCGGCTCTGGCTCTCAGGAAGCGCAGGGGGTCGTCCGGCGGCGGGGTGACGAGCCGGTCGAGGCGGTGGGCCGCCGGAGAGGGGGTCAGGAGCATCCAGACGGCGGCGGCCGAGCAGAGCACCGCCAGTGCGATGATCATCGGTCTTCCTCCAGCCGGGTGTGGAGGGCGTCCGCACCGGGGGCCGGAACGACCTCGCCGGACGCGGTGAACGACACGGCCGGGACGGCACCGACCAGGCCGTCGGACGCTCGGCGCAGAAGGCAGATCTCGGCCACGCGGCGGCGTCCGCCGCCCGGGTCGCGGACCAGGTGCACGACGATGTCCAGTGCGGCGGCCAGTTGGCTGTGCACGGCCTCCCGGGTCAGGCCCGCGGCGCACGCCAGCGCTTCCAGGCGCGCCGGCACGTCCGCGGCCGTGTTGGCGTGGAGGGTGCCGCACCCGCCTTCGTGGCCCGTGTTCAAAGCCTGTAGGAGAACGACGACCTCCCGGCCTCTGACCTCGCCCACGACCAAGCGGTCGGGGCGCATGCGGAGTGCCTGGCGGACCAGGTCGTCGAGGGTCACTCCTCCGGCGCCCTCCACATTGGGCGGGCGGGCCTCCAGGCGCACCACGTGCGGGTGGGCCGGTCTCAGTTCGGCGGAGTCTTCGACGAGGAGTAGCCGTTCGGCCGGATCGACCAGCGACAGCAGGCTGCCCAACAGGGTGGTTTTGCCCGTTCCGGTGCCGCCGGTGATCAAGAAGGCGGCTCGGGACCGGATCAGCGCGGCGAGGAGATCCGCGCCCTCGGGCGGGACGGTCCGGGCCGTGATCAGCTCGTCCAGCGTGAAGGCGCGGCGCCGCGGCAGCCGCAGGGACAGGCAGGTGCCGCCCGCGGCCACCGGCGGCAGGACCGCGTGCAGCCGCACCCCGCCCGGCAGCCGGGCGTCGGCGTAGGGGGCCGCGTCGTCGAGCCGGCGTCCGGCGGCGGCGGTGAGGCGCTGGGCCAGGCGGCGCAGGGACGCCTCATCGGTGAACCGCACGGAGGTGCGGACGAGCCCCGAACCCGTATCGGCCCAGACCTCGTCCGGGCCGTTCACCAAGATGTCGGTGACATCGGGGGCACGCAGCAGCGGCTCCAGCGGCCCCGCGCCGACGTACTCGGCGCACAACTCGTCCGCCAGCGCGAGCACCTCCCGGTCGCCGAGCAGCCGCTCCTCCGCGCGCAGGGCCGCGGCGACCCGTCCGGTGGTCGCCTCCGCGCCGTCGTTGGCGAGTCGCTCCCGTACCGCGTCGGACAATCTCGTCATGACGCCTCCTTGGTGACGAGCACGTGGTCAGGCCGCTTCTCGGTAGGCGTAGGGCTGGAGGGCCAGGTCGGCCAGGACGGTGGTGCAGAAGTCGGTGAGGGGGCCGCGCCGGCAGGCCCGTTCCAGGTCGCCTTCGTCGATGGCGGCGGGGAGGCGGCGGTCGCGTTCGAAGGCGCCGGCGGACGGGAGGCCGAGGGCGGTCGCGACCGCGTCCGGGGTGAGGCCGCCCGGGGCCGGGCCCTGGACGACGAGCCGCAGGTCGGCGGTGTCCCGGCGGAGGGCGGCGGCGAGGCCGTCGGCGGCGACGGTGGCGCGGACCTCTGCGGGGACGAGCAGGAACGTGACGTCGGCGGAGCGCAGGGCGGCGCGGCCGACGTCGCCCGGGTAGCGGGGGACGTCCGCGATGACCAGGTCGAAACCGCGGGAGGCGGCGTCGAGCAGGGCGCGGGCGGCCTCGTCGGGGACCGGGACGGGCTCACCGCGCCGCCACGACAGGACGGACAGGTCGCCGGAGCGGGGCAGGGTCTCGCGGAGGGTGGCGGCGCTGAGGCGGCCGCGCCGTTCGGCGAGGTCGGGCCAGCGGGCGCCCTCCCGCGATTCCAGCCCCAGCATGAGCTCGACGCCGCCGCCGAACGGGTCGGCGTCCACGAGGAGGGTGCGCAGGCCCTGGCCCTCGGCGGCCAGGCCGAGGGTGGCCGCGAGGACGCTGGCGCCGGCGCCGCCGCGGGAGCCGACGACGCAGAGCGTCGTGGCCCAGCCGCCTTCGGGTTCGCAGGCCGCGGCGAACGCGTTGATCAGCCAGTCCTCATGGTCGGGCAGGGCGGCGACGTCCTGCGCGCCGGCCTCGACCGCGAGCCGGTACGCCTCGGATGTGGCGCCGTCGCCGGTGACGAGGACGACGCCGGGGCGGCGCTGGAGACCGGCGGACGCCACGTCCGCGGCCATGTCGGCGCCCACGAGGATGAGGGCGGGCCACGTCCAGGCGGGTCTGGCCTCATCGGGCCCGTAGGCGACCTCCGCGTGGGCGTCGGCGGCGGCCGCGAGGCGGAGCAGGCCGTCGGCGAGGGCGGGGTCGCCCGTGACGATCAGTGCCGCGAGGTTCATCGGATGGCTCCTTCGACGTTCGGAGACATCCACCTTGCGGGGCGGGGCGGGGGCACGGACGGCGTTCGGCCGACTGTGGATAACTTCGCCGGAGTGCCTGGTGAGCGGGCCGGGCGGTGGTGCCACCGCCCGGCCGGCTCGAAAACTGGACGACCCCCGCCGGGGGGGAGAGCGGGGGTCGTCGGGCGGGTCCGGCTCCGGGGGGGTAGAGCCGGGTCCGCTTTCCAGGAAAGCCTCAAGGGAGTTCGGCCTGGGCCGTAGGTAAGTTCGTCCTATGGGAGAGGCAAACTCACTCACTCCAGTCTAGGCATATACAACATATGCTGCCCGATCATCGAGAGTGGCGTCGAGGTGCAAAGCCGTCCGGCGGATGACGAGTTTTCTCATCTGGCTGGAACATCGCGCACCGCGAGGTGTCACAAGGCGCAGGCCCCTCCACGACAGGGCGTCCCGCCCCGCGCACACGGCGTGCATAGGGACGGAAGTGGGAGCGTACAGCAGAACTAAAGATCTTTCCGTCCGCACGGCTGATCGGCCGCCAAAAGGAAACGGTCACGGTGAGTGATCAATTCCGGATCCAGCACCCAAATTCCGGATTGTCCGAAATATCCTTAACCAGCCCCGCCGGGTATCGATGTCCCGTCCGGCGCGGCCCGCGGCAGTGCGCCACGATTACCGAACAGGGGCTTGTCAGCGGGGCGGAGGGGGCGTAGACAGGTGTTACGGACCACGTGTCCGTGCACGGCAACCGGGTACCCACGCGCGACCAGCCGCGGGAGGCGCGTCGAGACGGGCTTGACCCGATCCGACGGACTTGAGATGCACGCTTGGTAACCCGGTGTGACGTGCCTGGCGGCGGCGTCCTGGAACGGGGCGCCGCTCGCTCCGTCAGGGGCTATTCCCGGACGTCCAGCCCGAGGGCCGTCGCCAGAACGATCGCCTGGTAGGGGTCGATCACCGCGCCCTTCAGCGCGGCGCCGAACGGGTCGATGGCCGAGATGTCGCTACCGCGCAGATCGCAGCCGGAGAAGTCGGCCTGGTGAAGTGACGCACCCGACAGGTCGACGCCGCGGAACTCCGCCCCCGCGCACCTCGCACCGGTGAGATCGACCTCGCGCATGCGCACGTCCGTGAACGACGCACGGCGCAGATCGGCCCCCGGCAGGCCCGTGAACGACCAGTCGCCGCCCTTCACCTTCAGCAGGTCGTACGTGCAGGAGTCGAACAGGCCGCCCACGAGTTTGCATCCCGTGAAGGCGGCGTCGAAGAACCCGCACCGGATGAACGTGCAGTTCAGGAAGGCGGCATCGGTATGGGTCGACGCATTGAAACGCACACCGCGAAACGTGCAATCGGTGAACACGGCACCGGTGCCCGTGGCCTCGGTCATGTCGACGTCCACGAACAGGACGCTTTCGTGGGTCTCCCCCGTCAGGTCGCGCGAATCCCAGTTCGCCGACGAGATCGTGGTCTCGGTGGGCGGTGCGGGGCGCCCGTGCATGCGATCGACCATGCGCACCAGCATGGCAGCGCCCACCGACAGGATCAGCCCCGCATGAACGCTTCGCAGATCGCCTGCGAGTCCCGTGCGGCGGCGGCCACAGCGGACGAACAATGCACGATCCACCGCGCGACACCCTCGGACGTACCGGACGCATAGTCCCGCAAGGCCGGGGCGTAGTCGTCACCCAGTTCCAGGTGCCCGACCTCGGGAGCCACCAGCGACTTGGGGTCGAACCCACGGGACACCAGCGTGAGGCGCTGCGCCGCACGGGCGACGAGCCCGTCCCCCAAGCCGAACGGACGCAGGGTCAGCAGCTCGCCGTGCACGACGGCCGCGACCACCAGCGCCGGCGCCTTGGTCGACTCGGTCAGCAGCCCGCTGAGGGCGTCCAGGCGCGCCGCCGCCTCGGACGGCGAAGGCGGCTCACCCAGGCCCAGGACGTCCTTCACGGCGGCGCCGGCGGAGCGCGGACGCCCCAGCTCGTCACCGTCCACCACGTCCGCCGCGGCGAGAACGTGGAGCCGGGCGAGCGCCTGCCGGGGCGCCTTCCGCCAGGTCTCCGTCAGCGTCCCCAGCTCGGCCGACACGCGCAGCGAACCCTGCACGACGGGGTCGGACGGGCTCTCGCCGGTCCGCAGCTCGTCCAGCGTGACCGAGGCACCGTCGAGGACGGCCGACGCCCGTGCCCCGCGTAGCGCCGACTCCGTGGACACCTCGGCGCTGCGCCGCCGCAGGATGCGATGGCCGAGCAGCCGGTCCACGGCCTTACGCGCGTCGTCGACGGCATCGGCGACACCGGACAGTTTCGCTACTTCAGCAAGGGCATCGGTCACGGCCCGACCCTATGCGGTCCTCCGCGACGCTCGCGAAACGGCCTGTGGAGGCGTAGAACGGAAGCGGTTCCCCGAACGCGGGCGGGGAAGGTCCGTTGTGCCGGGGGTCACACCACCGGTTGTGTCGGGGGTCACAGCACCATCCGGATTCATGAGGAGCCCGCCGCGTTCGTCTTCCACATCAGGGATTCCGGCCTTGTGGAGACCGGGAACTTCCTGGTGAAGTGGGGATACCGGGCGACCCCGCATCACCTAGCAAGGAGTTCGCGTTGAGCCAGAGCCAAGAAACACTGTCGAACCTTCTGCAGGAGACGCGTCGCTTCGCCCCGCCCGCGGACCTCGCCGCCTCGGCGAACGTCAAGGCCGACGCGTACGAGCAGGCCGCCGAGGACCGCCTCGGCTTCTGGGCCGAGCAGGCCGACCGCCTCACCTGGACCAAGCGGTGGGACGAGGTCCTCGACTGGAGCAACCCCCCGTTCGCCAAGTGGTACGTGGGCGGCGAGCTGAACGTGGCCTACAACTGCGTAGACCGGCACGTCGAGGCCGGGCGCGGAGACAAGGTCGCCTACTACTGGGAAGGCGAACCGGGGGACAGCCGTACCCTCACCTACGCCGACCTCCAGCGCGAGGTGAACAAGGCCGCGAACGCGCTGCTCGAACTGGGCGTCCGCAAGGGCGACCGGGTCGCGATCTACATGCCGATGATTCCCGAGCTGCCGATCTCGATGCTGGCGTGCGCGCGCATCGGCGCGACCCACTCGGTCGTGTTCGGCGGCTTCTCGGCCGAGGCCCTCCGGACCCGTATCGACGACGCGCAGGCCAAGCTCGTCATCACCGCGGACGGCGGGTTCCGGCGCGGCAAGCCGTCCGACCTCAAGGGGATCGTGGACGAGGCCGTCGCACAGACGCCGTCGATCGAGCACGTCCTCGTGGTGCGCCGCACCGGCGAGGAGGTGGCCGAACACGACCGCGACCTGTGGTGGGACGACGTCGTCGGCCGGCAGAGCGAGGAGCACACGGCCGAGCCCATGGACTCGGAGCACCCGCTGTACATCCTGTACACCTCCGGGACGACGGGTAAGCCGAAGGGCATCCTGCACACCACGGGCGGCTACCTGACCCAGTGCGCCTACACCCACTGGGCCGTGTTCGACCTGAAGCCGGAAACGGACGTCTACTGGTGCTCGGCCGACATCGGCTGGGTGACCGGGCACTCCTACATCGTGTACGGGCCGCTCGCCAACGGGTCGACCAGCGTCATCTACGAGGGGACGCCCGACACCCCCAACAGGGGACGCTGGTGGGACGTCATCCAGAAGTACAAGGTGTCCATCTTCTACACCGCCCCCACGGCGATCCGCACGTTCATGAAGTGGGGCGACGACATCCCGGCGCAGTACGACCTGTCGTCCCTGCGCGTGCTCGGGTCGGTCGGTGAGCCGATCAACCCGGAGGCCTACATCTGGTACCGCAAGAACATCGGCGCCGACCGTACGCCGGTGGTCGACACGTGGTGGCAGACGGAGACCGGCGCCATCATGATCAGCCCGCTGCCGGGCGTCACGGCGGCCAAGCCCGGGGCGGCGATGCGTCCGCTGCCCGGGATCACGGCGGACGTGGTGGACGACCAGGGCCGGTCCGTGCCGAACGGCGGCGGCGGGTTCATGGTGGTCAGGGAGCCGTGGCCGGGCATGCTCCGCACGATCTGGGGCGACGACGAGCGGTACGTCAAGACGTACTGGTCGCGTTTCGACGGCCTGTACTTCGCCGGGGACGGCGCCAAGAAGGACGAGGACGGCGACATGTGGCTGCTCGGCCGCGTGGACGACGTCATGCTCGTGTCCGGGCACAACATCTCCACGACGGAGGTGGAGTCGGCGCTGGTGGCGCACCCGAAGGTCGCCGAGTCGGCGGTCGTCGGCGCGACGGACCCGGTGACCGGCCAGGCGATCGTCGCGTTCGTCATCCCGCGCGGCGAGGGCGGCGGCGACGTGGAGGGCGAGGACTTCCTGCGGGAGCTGCGCGACCACGTGTCCAAGACGCTCGGCCCGATCGCCAAGCCCCGGCAGATCATGATCGTGCCGGAGCTGCCGAAGACCCGCTCCGGGAAGATCATGCGCCGGCTGCTCCGCGACGTCGCCGAGAACCGCAGCATCGGTGACGTCACGACCCTGGCCGACAGCACGGTCATGGACCTGATCGCGGAGAAGCTCCCCGCGGCCAAGTCCGACGGCTGATCCGCCTCGGAACGGCCCGCGCCCGCCCCGCCTTTCGTGGGGGGCGCGGGCCGTTCCCATGCCCGCGGCCCCGTCACAGGTGGGTCTCGCCAGGGGCCGCACCTGGGCAGACCCACTAAGGTGGAGTCCGGTGTGCCGGGAAGGCTGGTCGGCAGGTGACGTCCCGTAGTGGTTGCGGGCCGGGCCTTGACCGACCGTCCGCCTCCTTCCCGAAGGTTTCCGCATGGCGCGCACACCCGTGAAGCGCCGCGTCGCCGCGACGTGGCCGTTCCGTCCGACCGTCCGTTACAGCACTCAGGTCGCCAACGCGCTGCGGTTGGAGACCTACGGCGGCATCGTGATGCTGCTGGCCGCGGTCGCCGCGCTGGTGTGGGCCAACACACCGTGGGCGAGCACCTACAAGAGCCTGCAGACATTCGAGATCAGCCCGCATTGGCTGCACCTGGGGCACATGGACCTGCAGCACTGGGCGTCGAGCGGGCTGCTGGCGGTGTTCTTCTTCATCGCCGGTCTGGAGCTGCGTGAGGAACTGACGCACGGCGAGCTGCGCAATCCGCGGGACGCGGCGCTGCCGGTGATCGCCGCGGCGGCCGGCGTGGTGATGCCGGCGCTCATCTTCCTGGCGGTGAGCGCCGGGGAGGCGGGGGCGGCGCGGGGCTGGGCGGTGCCGACCGCGACGGACATCGCGTTCGCGCTCGCGGTGCTCGCCGTGACGTTCACCTCGTGCCCGGCGCCGTTGCGGGCGTTCCTGCTGACGCTCGCCGTGGTGGACGACCTCATCGCCATCGCCATCATCGCGCTCTTCTACACCGAGACCGTGCACTGGACGCCCCTGGGGCTCGCGGTGGTCCTGGTCGGTGCGTATGGGTTCCTGCAGTTCAAGGACGTCCGCTCGCCCTGGGTGTATGTGCCGCTGGCCGTCCTCGCCTGGTACTTCCTACAGCGCAGCGGGATCCACGCAACGGTCGCCGCCGTGGCCATGGGGATGCTCACCAGCCCGAAGGAGACCCCGGACGGACGGCCGACGAACGCGGAACGGGCCGACCACGTGCTGCGGCCGTTCTCGGCGGGCGTGTGCGTGCCCGTCTTCGCGTTCCTGTCGGCGGGGGTCGGGCTCGGCGCGGCCCAGCTGGGCGCCGTGTTCACCGACCGGGTGGCCCTCGGCGTGATCGCCGGGCTGGTGATCGGTAAGTTCGTGGGAGTCCTGGGCGGCGCGTGGGCGGCCGTGCGGCTCGGCTTCGCGACGCTCGGGGAGGATCTGCACTGGCATGAGATCGCCGGGGTCGCGCTCCTCGCCGGGGTGGGTTTCACCGTTTCGCTGCTGATCGGCGGTTTGGCCTATACCGACCAGGCACAATTCGAGAGAGTGACGACTGCGGTCCTGATCGCGAGCGTTCTCGCTTCGGCGGCCGCGGCCGTCGTCTTCCGGAGAAGGGTGCGTGTGCGCGCGCGCCCGGACTAAGGAGAAAGCCATATGTCCGAGGCTCTACCGGGCGAGCGCATCGAGGACAAGTCCCTCGGTGAGCTGGTCGCGCTGGCGTCGAGCAATGTCTCCAACCTGGTCAGGGCGGAGATGGACCTGGCCAAGCTGGAACTGAAGGCCGACGCCAAGAAGGCCGCGCTCGGCAGCGTGATGTTCACGATCGCCGCGCTGATCGGCGGGCTCATCGTGATCCTGCTGTCGATCGCGTTCGCCTACGGCCTGGTGGCCCTCGGGATCTGGCACTGGGCCGCGTTCCTCATCGTGGCGGGCGTGTACCTGGTGCTGGCGCTGATCCTGATCGCCATCGGCTACCAGCGCATCCGCAAGATCGACGGGGCGAAGCGGACCCGGAAGACCCTCAAGGCCGACATCTCCGCGCTGCGGCGCCGCGGCGACTCCGGCGAGCTCGAGCCGACGGACTGACCGGCGCCGTGTCCGGGCACGACGCGTCGCTGATCGAGGTGGACGGGCCGTGGACCCACCGGCAGGTCAGCGCCGGGGGGACGCGGTTCCACATCGCCGAGGCCGGCGAGGGGCCGCTCGTCCTGCTGCTGCACGGTTTTCCCGAGTTCTGGTGGTCGTGGCACCACCAGCTCGTGTCGCTGCCCGCGGCCGGCTACCGCGCGGCGGCCGTCGACCTGCGCGGATACGGCGGCAGCGACAAGCCGCCGCGCGGCTACGACCTGGTCACGCTGGCCGGGGACGCCGCCAGGCTCGTCCGCGCGCTGGGCGAGGCGAACGCGATCATCGTCGGGCACGACTGGGGCGGGCTGCTCGCCTGGACGGCGGCCGTCTACCACCCGAAGATCGTCCAGCGGCTGGCGGTGGTGAGCGTCCCGCATCCGCTGCGGCTGCGGCAGGCCCTCGCCGGTGACCCGCGCGGCCAGGGATGGGCGGCGCGGCACACGCTCGGCTTCCAGGTGCCGCTGTGGCCTGAACGGCGTCTGGTACGTGACAATGCGGCGCTGGTGGGCAGGCTCCTGCACGACTGGTCCGGCCCAGGCTGGCCGGACGAACACACTGAGCAGCTTGTGCGGAAGGCAGTGCAGATCCCTGGCACGGCCCACTGCGCGCTGGAGTACCACCGCTGGCTCTTCCGGTCGCTGCCCCGCCCGGACGGTATCCGCTACGCGCACCGGATGCGCACACCCATCCAGGCACCCACACTCCACCTGCACGGCGCGCTCGACACATGCGTCCTTCCGGCCAGTGCCCGGGGCTCCGGCCGCTATGTGGCGGCCCCCTACCGCTGGAAGCTCATCGAGGGCGCCGGTCACTTCCCCCACCAGGAACGTCCTCACGCGTTCGACAGGCAACTTCTCGGATGGCTCGCCGACCCGGAACCCGAACACTGATCTCCGGGCGTACGGTGGACCCATGCGGGATCGCGACCAGATTGGACGCCCACGCAACGCACGCCCACGGGACGCGTATGGCCGTCCGCTGCCCCATGGAGCCACCGGCATCCCCACCATGCCGGACGACCTCACCATGCCCCCGGCGAAGGCACTGGAAGAGGCACAGCGTCTCCTGGACGCCGACCGCCCGTTCCACGCCCACGAAGTGCTGGAGGCGGTCTGGAAAGCCTCTCCGGAGCCCGAACGTGAGCTGTGGAGGGGCCTGGCCCAGGTCGCCGTGGGGATAACCCATCTCCGCCGTGGAAACACCCGCGGCGCCGAAGCGCTCCTCAGCCGCGCCGCCGACCGGCTCGTCCCGTACGAAACCGAGACTCCGCACAGCATCGACGTCAAGGGCGTCGTTCAGCGGGTACGCGAGCTGGCGGTGCACCCCGAGAACGGTCCTGTGACCCTGCGGCTCACGATCTAGTCAGAGCAGTTCTGCGTGGACACCGGCGCCGTGGACTGCGCGCCCACGCGCGCATCAGGCGCGACCTCGTCCGCGGTGAGCGCGTAGCCGGTGGACGGGGTGTCCAGTGCCGCCGCGAAGATGACGCCGTACACGCGTCCGTCCGTGGACAGCAGCGGCCCGCCCGAGTTGCCGGGCTCGACCTTGCCGCGGAGTGCGTAGATCTCACGGCTGACCTGGCCGGAGTGGTAGATGTCCGGGCCCCGCGCGGTCTGCCGGGCACGGATGCGGGCGGCCCCCGTCGTGAACGGCTGGTTCTTCGGGAACCCGGCGATGATCGCGTCGTCCCGTACGCGGGCCTCCCTGGCGAACTGCAGCACCGGAGCCCGCAGCCCCGGCACGTACAGGACGGCGATGTCGCGCTTGGGGTCGTACAGGACGACCCGTCCCTTGGTGGTGGCGCCGTTCATCGTCGCCACGAGCGAGGCACCGCGCGCACCGGCGACGACGTGCGCGTTGGTCATGATGTGCTGCGGCGCGAACACGAACCCGGTGCCCTCGATGCGGCGCTGGCACTGCGGCGCCGTGCTGACCACCTTCACGATGCTGTTCTTGGCGATCCTGAGGCCCCTGGTCTTCAGCACGGACTCGTCCGGCGGCGGCACCTGCACCACCGACTCGCCGCCGAGCCCGTTGAAGACCTGCGGGAACTCGCTGCCCCGCACGAAGCCCTGGAAGGAGGTGAACCAGGTCTGCGCCTGTGCGGGCATCACGCCGTTGATGCCGCTGATGATCGAGGAGCCCTTGACCTGGGTCCGCAGGGGCTTGAAGTCGGAGTTGGCGACCAGGCTGCCGAAGAACCACGCCACGATCAGCAGCGACGTCGCGCTGACGAACGTGCCGCCGACCGCGTCCGCGGTGCGGGCGTTCATGCCGGTGACCCGGTTGCGCAGCACGGCGCCGAGCGACGAGGCGATCAGCTGCCCGAGGGTGGCGGCCAGGAACGCGATCACGATGGCGAGGAGCGCCTGCTGCGCGGCGCCGTCCACCGTGGCCTCGGCGATCGGCGGCGCGATCAGCACCCCGGCGACACCGCCGCCGACGAAGCCGACGAAGCTCAGCAGGCTCACGATGAAGCCCTGCCGGTAGCCCGAGACTCCGAACAGCACGACGAGCACGAGCAGGATCAGATCGAGAATGTGGTCGTGCAGCACCGCTTCACCGTATAGGTCCGCGCAGCGGGTTCACGTCCCCTCGCCGTACCGGTTTCGGACGTGGCGGGTAGCCGTCCGGAGTGACACGCGGACGTGACCGGAGCCATGCCGGCCGAGAACCCGCCCCTGACCTGCGGATCATTCACTTGACCTTGGAAAAGGCGCGGTCTTGCCGCCGTACGGGGGGTTCTCAGCCGCGCGCGGCGAGGTTCAGGACCTCGGGCGGCAGGTCCTCGACGTGAGAGGTGTCCCACGGCCGGTTCCAGCCGCCGGCGTCCAGCACCTGGGTGAGCAGCGCCGCCGTGAACCCCCACACGAGCATGTCGCGGACGCGGAACGCGGGCCCGAGCCTGATCCCGGAGGGGTGCCGGACCATCAGCCGGTTCTCCGGGTCGACGAGTTCGGCGAGCGGGACGCGTGCGACCATCGCGACCTCGCCCGGATGGCCGGGCGCGACCTCCGACGGCTCCCGCCACCAGCCGGCGACGGGCGTGATGCGGTGCTCGCTGCGCGACAGGTAGAGCTCCGGCAGCGTGCACAGGACGTCCACGCCGGACGGTTCGACACCGGCCTCCTCCCACGCCTCGCGCAGCGCCGCCGCGACCGGGCCGTCGTCCTCGGGGTCGATGCGGCCGCCGGGGAACGCGGGCTGCCCGGCGTGCTTGTTCAGCGTGGCGGCGCGCTCGGTGAGCAGGACGTCCGGGCCCGCCGGCCCCTCGCCGAAGAGGATCAGGACGGCGGCGGCGCGGGCGCCGGACGCGGGCCGGAACATCGGCGGCACCGGTATCCGGGGGCCTTCCACGCGGAAGCGGTCGAGCCAGGCGGGGCTGCTGGGGGTGGTCTCGGTCACGTCCGTCCCAACTCAGGAACGCCCGCGTTCCTTCCCGTCATGAGAACGCCCGTCATGAGAACGGCCCCGGCTTCACGAGCTTGCGCGCGGTCTCCTCGTCGGTCGGCCCTTCACCGAAGGACGGGCACAGCCGCGCGAGCGGGCACACACCACAGGCCGGACGCCGGGCATGGCACATCCGGCGGCCGTGCCAGATGAGCCTGTGGGAGAGCATCGTCCAGTCCTTGCGCGGGATGAGCGTGCCGACCTCCTGTTCGACCTTGACGGGGTCGTCTTCGGTCGTCCAGGCGAATCGCCGCGCGAGGCGGCCGAAGTGGGTGTCGACGGTGATCCCTGGGACGTCGAACGCGTTGCCCAGGACGACGTTGGCCGTCTTGCGCCCGACACCGGGCAGCTTGACGAGGTCCTCAAGGCGTCCTGGGACCTCGCCTTTGAACTGGTCGCGCAATGCGGCGGACAGCCCCATGACCGACTTGGTCTTGGCGCGGAAGAACCCGGTGGGCTTCAGGATCGCCTCGACGTCCTCGGGGTCGGCCGCGGCCAGGTCCTCCGGGGTGGGGTACTTGGCGAACAGCTGGGGCGTGGTCAGGTTGACCCGCACGTCCGTGGTCTGCGCCGACAGGACGGTCGCGACGAGGAGCTGGAACGGGGTGCCGAAGTCCAGTTCGCAGTGCGCGTCCGGATATGTCTCGGCCAGGATCCGGTTCATCCGGCGCGCCCGCCGCACGAGCGCCAGCCGGGACTCGGGCTTGCGCCCGCCCGCGGGGGACGATGCCGTCGTGGTCGCCATCCCGCCAGCGTAGAGCCTTCCTTAAAAAAACATACATGTTCTTTTATGTTAGGGTCCCCGCATGATCCTCGACTCCTCCCGGTGGGCCGCGACCCTCACCGGACGGCGCGTGCTGATCACGGGCGCGGCGCGGGGCATCGGCGCGGCCCTGGCGGCGCGGCTGCACGAGCGCGGCGCCCGCGTCGCGCTCGCCGGTCTGGAACCCGATCTACTCGGGGCCGTCGCGAGCGGGTGCGGTTCCGCGCCTTGGTGGACGTGCGACGTGACCGACCGCGGCAGGGTCGAGGAAGTCGTGAACGACGCGGTCAAGGAACTGGGCGGCCTGGACGTGGTCGTGGCCAACGCCGGTGTGGCCGCGCAGATGCCCGTCATCGGCGGCGACCCGTCCGTACTGGAACAGAGCCTCCGGGTGAACGTGCTGGGCGTCCACAACACGCTCCGGGCAGCCGGACCCCACATCAGCCATGAACGCGGCTACGCGCTGGCCGTGGCGTCCTTGGCGGCGGCCGTTCATCTGCCTCTGCTGGGCGCCTACAGCGCGTCCAAGGCCGCGGTGGAGGCGCTGGGCAACACGCTGAGGGTCGAGCTGAGGCCGTGGGGCGCGAAGGCGGGCGTGGCCTACTTCGCGGAACTCGACACCGACATGACGCGGCGCGGGTTCAGCACTGAGGCGGCGTCCGCGCTGATGGGTTCGGGGCCTGCGAGCAGCCTCATTTCAGGAGTCGCGCCCTTGCGGGTGGGGATCGACGCACTGGAACGCGGAATCGCCCGCCGCTCCAAGCGGGTCGTCGCTCCATGGTGGGTGGGGGGCGTCCTGCCCGTCCGGATGCTCGCGCAACCCGTGCTGGACCGCGTCGTCCAGCGCAAACTGCGCCTCACTCTGGAGGTCGCGCGGAACGAGCAGGTCGAACTGACCACGCCGCAACCGGACTCTCACCTGTGAGTCCTTCCCGCCGGCGGACCCCGCGGGCCTGCGCGCCCCGCGTCGCACCAGGCGGCATCGGCGACATCGGCGTGGTGAACTGGCTCGCCTGCCGCGTCGCGGGCCGGGCCGCCGGAACCGGGCCGCCCAACCTGTTCCTGACCCTGGCACGCCGGCGCGGGCTGTTCCGCGGCTGGCTGTGGTTCGCCGGACGGCTCATGCCCGGCGGCACCCTGCCGCGCCGCGAGACCGAACTGGTGATCCTCCGCATCGCGCACCTGCGCGACTGCCGCTACGAGTTCGACCACCACGTCCGCATCGCCGGCCGTTCGGGCGTGCGGGGGCGGGACGTCGAGCGCGTCAAGGCGGGCCCGTCCGCCGCCGGCTGGACGCCGCGCGAACAGGCGATCCTCGCCGCGGCCGACCAGCTCCATCACGCACGGGACCTGGACGACGAGACCTGGGCACGGCTCCGCACCCACCTCACCGAGGGCGAGTGCGTCGAGCTGACCGTCCTCGCCGGTCACTACGAGATGCTCGCCACCGTGATCACCGCCCTGCGCATCCGGCCCGACCGCCCCCGGCGTCCCGGCCGAAGACCGCAGGAGTGAGCATCACAGCACCTCAGACGGCAGGTCGGGCGTCCAGGACCCCCGCTCGAAGCAGGAGGCGCACATGCTCGGCGACCGGCGGCCCGACCGCCCGCAGCGCCTCCATGTCGCCCATCGCGACCGCCGGCGTCACCATCGTGCTCACCGCGGACACGACGATCTGGCACGCGAATTCGGCCGTCTCGCCGGTCACGCCCATGAGCCCCGCCAAAGCCCCGGCCAGATCGCGCTGCATGGCGGAACGGCGCCGGATGGCCTCGGGCCCGGCCGCGTACACCTCGACCAGGAACAGCCGCGCGTACCCCGGTTCGGACGCCAGCGCCTCCAGGTAGGTGGTGAAAGCCCGCTCGAACCGGGCCGCCGGATCGCCCTCGCCCTCCGCGGCGCCCTCCAACCGGCGGCGGAGCAGCTCGCCCGCCTTGTCGAACGCCGCCATGAAGCAGTCGAGCTTGGACGAGAACAGCCCGTAGAAGTTCTGCCTGGACACCCGGGCCCGTTTGAGGACATCCTCAACCGAGGTTCCGACGTATCCTTTCTCCGCCATCGCCGCCGCCATGGCGGCGCAGAGCCGGTCCCGGTGCACGCGCTCGACCTCCGAGCGGGACAGCGCGTGACGTCCCCGGGGAAGCCGGCGCGGTGTGGAGCGGGGGCCGGAGCTCTGCATCCGCTCAGGGTAAGGCACCGCAGGCAGGAGCCCATCTCGCCCGATTCCGGGTGATTGAGACCGGTGTGATGGCATTCACCCGCTGGTCCGTACACTGGGCAAACGGGACCGTGACCCGCCGCGGGACGCACGACCCCGGTCCCGCGTTTCGGCGCGCCGTGACCTTGCCCTCACGCACGCGGTGGGACGTACGTCACACTAGGCATGTAGGTGTTCGAGGAGGAGAAGCGTGACCGATCGCGACGTGGACGTTCTGAGTAGAGCCCCGCTCTTTGAGGCCCTCGACGAGCAGGGCGCCAAGGCGCTGCGCGCCAACGTGACCGAGGTGCGTCTCGCGCGCGGTCAGACGCTGTTCAACGAGGGAGAGACCGGGGACCGGCTGTACGTCGTCCTGGAGGGCAAGATCAAGCTGACCCGGACGGCGCCCGACGGCCGGGAGAACCTGCTGAGCGTGCTCGGCCCGAGCGAGATGTTCGGCGAGCTGTCCCTGTTCGACCCGCGCCCCCGCACCGCGAGCGCCATCGCGGTGACCGAGTGCCGCCTCGCCGGGCTCGGCCACGACGACCTGCGGCCCTGGCTCACCGGGCACCCGGAGGTCGCCGTGCAGCTGCTCCGCGCCCTGGCGCAGCGGCTCCGCAAGACCAACGACGTGATGGCCGACCTCGTCTTCACCGACGTTCCCGGACGCGTCGCCAAGGCGCTGCTCGACCTCGCCGAGCGTTTCGGGCAGCCGTCCGAGGCGGGGCTGCACGTCCACCACGACCTCACGCAGGAGGAACTGGCGCAGCTCGTCGGCGCCTCCCGCGAGACCGTCAACAAGGCGCTCGCCGACTTCGCGCAGCGCAACTGGCTGCGCATCGAGGCGCGCGCCGTGGTGATCCTCGACATCGAGCGCCTCCGCAAGCGCTCGAAGTGAGCCGCGCTCAGCGGCCGTTCAGATAGTCCAGTTGCGACTGGACCGACCATTCGGCCGCGGGCCAGAGGGACTTGTCGACGTCGGCGTAGACGCGTTCGACGACCTCGCGCGCGGTGCGCGCGCCCGCGGCGACGGCCGCCTCGACCTGTGCGAGGCGCTCCCTGCGATGGTCGATGTAGTAGTCGAGGACGGCGATCGGGTCGTCCAGCTTGGGGCCGTGGCCGGGGAGGATGGTGGCGGCCTCAACATCGGCGGAGAAACGGCGCAGCCGGTCGAGCGAGTCAAGGTAGTCGCCCAGGCCGCCTTCCAGGACCGTCGTCCCGTAGCCGAGAATGGTGTCGCCGGTGAGGACGGCACCGTCCGCCGGAAGCCAGAACGTGAGCGAGTCGTGGCTGTGGCCCGGCGTCTCCATGATCCGCAGTTCCAGGCCGCCCGTGGTGACGACGTCGCCCTCCGAGAGCCCCTCGTCGCCGAGCCGGTGCCGGGGGTCGAGGGCCCGTACCTTGACCGAGCCGCCGGCCAGCTTCGCGAACCTGCCGGCCCCGGCGGAGTGGTCGGGGTGGCCGTGGGTGAGCAGGACGAGGCCCACGCGACGGCCCTGCGCCTCGACCGTTTCCAGCACGCGCCGGAGATGCGCGCCGTCCTTGGGGCCGGGGTCGACGACGACGGCCTCGTCCGCCCCCGGCTCGGCGATGATCCACGTGTTCGTGCCGTCCAGGGTCATGGCGGACGGGTTCGGAGCGAGCACGCAAGTCGCCCTTTCGGTACCCATTCCGTCGATCTCCGTCATATCTCCCATCCTGCCCGAGGTCCGATCCGGGTGACGGGCCGGGTTCCAGCCGAGACGTTCGAGATGCCGGAGCGCCGAGGTGCCCGCCAGCCGCCGCATGAGGGCCTGGGCCGGTGGCATCCGGCGCGCGCTCATCCCCGGGGGTAGTGCTGCGCGGCGCCCTCGGGCAGGACGAGGTACGCCTCGCCGTCGATGATCTCCGCCATGGGCTCGTGGACGACGATCTCCCGCCGCGCGGCCAGCACGTCCGCCACGGTGTCGAACTCGGCCAGCTCCGCCAGCGTCGCGATCGTGGGCGGCAGCATCATCCACTCGCCCTTCAGCGCGCGCTCGGCCGCCTCCTCCGGACGCACCCACGCGACCCGGTCGGCCTCGGTGCTGACGTCCCCGGCCCGCTGCCCCTCCGGCATCGCCGCGACGAAGAAGCGCGTGTCGTAGCGCTTCGGCTCGATCGCCGGGGTGATCCAGTGCGCCCACGGACGCAGCAGGTCCGCGCGCAGGACCAGGCCGCGCCGGGCGAGGAAGTCGCCGAACGACTGGGACCGGTCCAGCAGCGCCCGCCGGTCCGCCTCCCACTCCTCGCCGCGGGTGTCGTCCACGACCGTCTCGCCCGTCGGCCCCGCCAGCAGCACGAGCGTCTCCTCGAACGTCTCCCGGACCGCCGCGCACACCAGCTCCCGGGCCAGCGTCTCGTCCGCGTTGAACGCCGCGCCCCACTCGGCGGGCGGCGGGCCCGACCAGGCCGGCGCCGCCTCGCCGTCACGCGGGTCGACCGAGCCGCCCGGGAAGACGTAGGCGCCCGGCGCGAACGCCATCGACCGGACGCGCCGCAGCAGGAACGCCTGCAGCCCGTGCCGGTCGTGATCGCGGAGCACGACGACCGTCGCGGCGTGCCGCGCGGGCACGGGCTCGGCCCGGCCCGCCCGGATGTCCTCGATCCGCTCCCGGAAGCTCGCCGGCAGCTTCAGCCCGTTCACGATGCTCATGACGGCCCATTCGGGCATACCGAATGGCATTCCGTCAAGCCTCGGGAGCTACTGGACCTCGGCGATGAACTCCACCTCGACGGGCACGTCGCTCGGCAGGACGGCGACGCCCACGGCGCTGCGCGCGTGCTTGCCCGCGTCCCCGAACACCTCGACGAGCAGGTCGCTCGCCCCGTTGATCACCTGCGGCTGGCCGGTGAAGCCGGGGGCGCTCGCGACGAAGCCGACGACCTTCACGATCCGCACGATCCGCGACAGCTCACCGACCTCGGCCTTGAGCGCGGCGATGCCGTTCAGCCCGCAGATCCGCGCCTGCCGGGTGGCCTCCTCCACGCTGACCTCGGCGCCGACCTTCCCGGTGACGCCCAGTTCGCCCTTGACCACCGGAACCTGGCCCGCGGTGTAGACGAGCGAGCCCGTCCGCGCGGTCGGGACGTACGACGCGACCGGCGGGACGACGTCCGGAATCTCGATCCCCAGCTCACGCATCCGCTCTTCGGGCGTGCTCATGACCATTCCTCCTCGTTGAGGTACTGCTCCGTTACGACCGGGCTTCGTTGCAACCGGCTTCGTTGCGACCGGCTTCTAGGACTGGACTTCGCGCTTGAAGTAGGCCACGAGGTTCTCCGGGTTCGGACCCGGCAGGACGGTGACGAGTTCCCACCCGTCCTGGCCCCAGTTGTCAAGGATCTGCTTGGTCGCGTGCACCAGCAGCGGAACGGTCGCGTACTCCCACTTCTTCATGGCGTTCACCCTACTGATTGCCCCGTCGGACCGGCTTCGGGCGGGTCGTCCCGCCGCTCCGCGCGGAGCATCACGCGGCGCAGGAGGTCGGACAGGGTGCGGCGTTCGCCCGGGGTGAGGACGCCGAGGAGACGCTCCTCCTCGGCGCCGACGGTGTCCATCGCGTCCCGCCAGGCGGCGCGGCCCGCGTCGGTCATCTCGACGATGACGCGGCGGCGGTCGGTGGGGGACGGCGTGCGGCGGACGTAGCCGTGGCGTTCCAGCGCGTCCAGCCGGCCGGTGATCGAGTTCGGGGGCATGCCGAGGTCGGCGGCGAGCCGGGACGGCGCGGCGGTGCCGTGCCGTCCCGCGAGCGCGTGCAGCGTGTCGAACTCGTGCCACTGCATGCCGGACGCGGTGAGGGACGCCTCGCGGATCTGCTTGAGATGCCGGACGAAGTGCACCATCCGCGTCACGGCGCCCTCCATGTCGGGATCGAGCTCGGGCAGGATCGGCGTCCACCGCGCCACATGATCATCTGCCCGGTCCCGTGCCGTGTCGCCCATACCGCGATGGTAGTCGGCAACGAATAACTCCTTGCCGAATAGTTCGGTGACGAACTAGATTGCCCGGCATGGCTCACCCACTGCGCAGCCGGGACTTCCGGCTGCTGTTCGGCGCGCGCGTGCTGTCCATGACCGGCGACGCGGCCGTGCCCGCCGCGCTCGCGCTCGCCGTCCTGCGCGCGACCGGCTCCACCGCCGCGCTCGCCCTCGTGCTCGGCTGCGCGATGGTGCCGCGCCTGCTCCTGCTGCCCATCGGCGGCGTCGTCGCCGACCGCCTCGGCACCCGGGGCGTCGCCCTGGCCACCGACCTCGTCAGCGCGGGCGCCCAGCTGTTCGCCGGGCTCGAACTGCTCGGCGGCGAACCGCGGCTGTGGCATCTCGCCGTGACCCAGCTGATCGGCGGGACGGCCGCGGCGTTCCAGGCGCCGACGATCTCGCCCCTGGTCACCGGCACCGTCGAACCGTCCGGGCTGCGGCGGGCCAACGCGCTCATCGGCGCCGCCGGGGGCGCCACCGGCCTCGCCGGGCCCGCCCTCGCCGGGACGTTCGTGCTGACCATCGGCCCCGGCTGGACGTTCCTGCTCGACTCCGCGTCCTTCGCCGCGAGCGCCGTGCTCCTGGCCCTGGCGCACGTCCGGCACGTCCCGCCGCCGAAGCGCTCGCTGCGCGCGGACCTCGCGGAAGGCTGGTCGGAGGTCCGCTCCCGCGACTGGTACTGGACGAGCCTGATCGCGCACGGCGTCTGGAACGGCGCCTCCGCCGTCCTGCTCACCCTCGGGCCCGTCATCGCCGTCGAACGGCTCGGCGGCGAGGGGACGTGGATCGCCACCGTGCAGACCGGCGCCATCGGGCTGCTCGCCGGGGCGCTGCTCGCCGGGCGCGTCCGTCCCCGCCGTCCCGTCCTGGTCGCGAACGCGGGGCTCACCGCCCTGGCCCTGCCCCTCGCGCTGCTGGCGGTCACCGCGCCCGCGCCCCTGGTCATCGGCTCCTACGGGCTGGCGCTGGCCGGTCTCGGCGTCCTGAACCCGACATGGGAGACCGTCGTGCAGAAGAGCATCCCGCGGCAGGCTCTGGCCCGCGTGACGTCCTACGACTGGCTGCTCTCCCTGGCCGCCGCCCCGCTGGGCTACGCGCTCGCCCCCTGGGCGGCGTCCACGTGGGGCGCCTCCGCGCCGCTCATGGCGGCGGCCGTCCTGGTGGGCGCGTCATGCCTGGGCACGGCCGCCGTCCCCGGCGTCCGCCGCCTGACCATGCCGGACACCGCCCACCCGCGGGAGGAGGCGGTGTAGATCAGACGGGCCGGTCCTGGTCGCCCGGCTCCTGGCCGGGCCGGGCACCGGACGCACCGTCGCCGCCCGTGATGCCGCGCTGCTCGCCGGACGGCGCGTCCGAGATCTCCCGCGCGGGCGCCGAACCGTGCTTCGGCTCGTCCAGGCCGATGACCGGCGGGACGTCCTCGACCGGCTCCAGGGTCGAGGGCTGTTCCGCCGCCTTGGCCAGTTCCTCCTCCGCCTTGGCGAGCCGCTCACCGAGGTCGAGCTTGCCGCCCTCGCCTTCCTCGGAGCGTCCGGGACCGCCCGCGGCCCGCTCGAAGAACCGCAGGATCTCGACCGGCAGCGGCATGACCAGCGTGCTGTTCTTCTCGGCGGAGACCTCGACGACCGTCTGCAGCAGGCGCAGCTGGAGGGCCGCCGGATCCTGCGACATGATCTCCGCGGCGGCGGCGAGGCGCTTGGACGCCTGGAACTCGCCGTCCGCGGTGATGATCCGGGCGCGGCGCTCCCGCTCCGCCTCCGCCTGCCGGGCCATCGACCGCTTCATGCCCTCGGGCAGCGAGACGTCCTTGATCTCGACCCGCTCGATCAGGATGCCCCACGGCCCCTCGGTGATCTCGTCGATGATCGCCCGCAGCCGCATGTTGATCTTCTCGCGCTCGCTGAGCAGCTCCTGCATGTCGGCCTGCCCGATCACCGACCGCAGCGACGTCTGCGCCACCTGCGACACCGCGTTGCCGTAGTTGTAGACGTTCACGATCGCCTTCACCGGGTCGATCACCCGGAAGTAGACGACCGCGTCGACGCGGACGCTGACGTTGTCCTGGGTGATGCCCTCCTGCGCCGGCACCCCCATGGTGATCGTCTGCCGGCTGACCTTCTGCATTCGGTCGGCGATCGGCACGATCACCGTCAGGCCGGGTGCGCGCACCGCGCCGGGACGCAGTTGCCCGCCCCGCTGGACCTGGCCGAACCGGAACACGATCCCCTGTTCGTACTGCTGGACGACCCGGACCGACGACGCCAGGGCGATCAGTCCGACCACGACGACGATGAGCAAGATGACGAGGGCCACCGCTTCCATCACGGGCACCTTTCTCGTGTGGACGCCGGGGCCGCAAGCGCCTGGGCTCCGGCAGAACCCTGGACCCTGGAAGATCCAGCCGGAACCGCCCGGGGACGGTTCACGTTTCCCAGCTAACCGCGTGGGCACGCCCGTGTACAACGCCCGCACGAATGATCTTGCGGGAAACCGTGTCAGGGATCACTTGCATAGGGGCCGGAGCCCTCTGAAGTGTTTGCCGAGTGAACGATATGGTCGATTGGGTGAGCGCGAGAGACACCGACTGGGACGGCGTACGCCTCCATGTGGTCACCGGGAAGGGCGGGACGGGCAAGACGACCGTCGCGGCCGCCCTCGCCCTTGCCCTGGCCGCCGGAGGCCGCAAGGTCCTGCTCGTCGAGGTCGAGGGGCGTCAGGGCATCGCCCAGCTCTTCGACTGCCCGCCCCTCCCGTACGAGGAGCGCCGCGTCGCGGTCGCCCCCGACGGCGGGGACGTGTACGCGCTCGCCATCGACACCGAAGAGGCGCTCATCGAGTACCTCGAAATGTTCTACAACCTCAAACGCGCCGGCAAGGCGATGACCAAGCTCGGCATCGTCGACTTCGTCACCACCATCGCCCCCGGCCTGCGCGACGTCATCCTCACCGGCAAGACGTCGGAGGCGGTGCGCCGCAAGAAGAAGGACGGCACGTTCATCTACGACGCCGTCGTGATGGACGCCCCGCCCACCGGCCGCATCACCAAGTTCCTCAACGTGAACGACGAGGTGTCCGGGCTCGCCAAGGTGGGCCCAATCCGCAACCACGCCGACACGGTGATGCAGGTCGTGCGCAGCCCTGAAACCGCTGTGCATTTCGTCACCCTCCTCGAAGAGATGCCCGTCCAGGAGACGATGGACGGAATCCGAGACATCACCGGGGTCGGGCTCCCCGCCGGCGCCGTCATCGTCAACATGGAGCACCAGCCCGTCCTCACCGAGGACGACCTCGCCGCGGCCGCCGCCGGCACCCTGGACACCGACGAGATCATCCGGGGCGTGAAGGCCGCCGGGCTGGAGCACAACGCCGAGTCCATCGCCGCCGAGCTCGCCGCCGAGGCCGGCGACCACGCCCGCCGCACCGCCCTCCAGCGCCGCGAGAAGGAGCGCCTCGACTCCGTCGACCGCCCCCGCTACACCCTCCCGCTGCTCTCGGACGGCATGGACCTCGCGGGCCTCTACGACCTGGCCGCCGCCCTCCGCGCCCAAGGTGCCGCATGACCGCCCCCGCCGACAGCGAACGCGCCGCGCGCACGGCTCCCGCCCAGCACGACAAGGGCTACCGCCCCCACGCGACGGCATACACCGGACGACCGCACTCAGGCCACACCACGTCCCGCAGCGGGACGTTCCTGGGAGTACATGCAGTGATGCGTAGAGAAGCACGGGCTGGGACAGCGACGTTGCAGGGCGTGTCGTGGGTCGCCCTGGCAGAGAAGCACGCCGCCTTCGGCCACGGCACGCCGGACGCTTTCGCGGGTGGACGTGCGGTGAAGGGCCGCGCGGCACGGTCCGGTGGCCCTGTGGAGCGATCCCGGCGGAGCGCAGAGGTGAACCGATGAGCCCGGCCGGCAAGACCCCTCCCGTCCTCGACGTCGACGCCCTCCTCGACGACCCCCGCACGAAGATCATCGTGTGCTGCGGTTCGGGCGGGGTCGGGAAGACGACCACGGCCGCCGCGCTCGGCGTCCGGGCGGCCGAGCGGGGCCGCGACGTCGTCGTCCTCACCGTGGACCCGGCGCGCCGGCTCGCCCAGTCGATGGGCCTGTCCGAGCTCGACAACAGCCCGCGCAAGATCGAGATCGAGGGCGACGGCGAGCTGCACGCCATGATGCTCGACATGAAGCGCACCTTCGACGAGATCGTCGAGGCGCACGCGGACCCGGACCGGGCGAAGCAGATCCTCGCCAACCCCTTCTACCAGTCGCTGTCGTCCAGCCTGTCGGGCACGCAGGAGTACATGGCGATGGAGAAGCTCGGGCAGCTGCACCGCTCCGGCGCCTGGGACCTGATCATCGTGGACACGCCGCCGTCCCGCAACGCCCTCGACTTCCTGGACGCCCCCGAACGCATGGGCCGTTTCCTCGACGGCCGCTTCATGCGGATCCTCGCCGCCCCGGCCAAGACCGGCGGCCGCTTCGGCGTCAAGGTGATCAGCACCGGGTTCGGCATGTTCACCGGCATCATCAACAAGGTCCTCGGCGTCCAGCTGCTCCGCGACGTGCAGACGTTCGTCGCCGCGTTCGACACGATGTTCGGCGGGTTCCGGGAGCGGGCCGAGAAGACGTTCAAGCTGCTGCAGACCCCCGGGACCGCGTTCCTCGTCGTCGCCGCGCCCGAGCCGGACGCGCTCCGCGAGGCGTCCTACTTCGTCGAACGTCTCGCCGAGGAGCGGATGCCGCTCGCCGGGCTCGTGGTCAACCGCGTCCACGAATCCGCGGCCGACTCGCTGTCGGCCGCCCGCAGCCAGGCCGCCGCCGAGAACCTGGAGGAACGCGGCGAGCACGCGCTGACCGCGGCCCTGCTCCGCCTGCACACCGACCGCATGCAGCTCGCCGCCCGCGAGGAACGCCTCCGCGACCACTTCGCGTCCGCGCACCCGACCGTCCCGGCCACGGTGGTCCCCGCCCAGGCCGAGGACGTCCACGACCTTGAGGGCCTGCGCCAGGTGGGCGAAGACCTGGCCGCCCCCACCGCACCCCCATCCGCCGCATGACCTTCATGGTGGACCGTGCTCGATGATGTACCGGCCACGGAAACACCGGCCGGGCGGATGATCGCCGGGTTCGCCGGGCACGCACTGCCGACGAGTACGGGCCGGGGCAAAGCATTCGGCGGAGGCTGATCGCACCGATCGGCGGGCCGAGGAAGCGGACGCCGCCGGCACGCCGCATTCGCCGCCGGACCGGACGATCAGCGAGACGCGGAAAGCGCGGCGACGGCCCACATCGCGAAAGGCGATGCGGGCCTGTCACCACGCTTCTCATTGAGCCCTGCCGGGCCCTGAACCTCTGCCGGACGAGCCGATCACCCGGCCCGAGATCAGCTGGCGACGAGCTCCTGCTCGTCCACCTCGGCCGACCGCTCGTACTCTTCCTTCGCGGTCTCCAGCAGGTCGCGCCACGACCGCACATCCGGCCGCCGCCGCAGCAGAGCCCGGCGCTCACGCTCGGTCATCCCGCCCCAGACACCGAACTCGATCCGGTTGTCGAGGGCGTCAGCGAGACACTCCGTGCGCACTGGGCAGCCGCGGCAGATGAGCTTGGCCCGGTTCTGCGCCGCTCCCTGCACGAACAGGGCATCGGGATCCGCGTTACGGCAGGCGGCGCGCGCGGTCCAATCCGTGATCCACATCTGGCCCCACTCCCCTAGGGTCTGTGTCGATTTGCGCTCCTTGGCCGGACGGGCGCGGACGTCAGGCCGCCAAACGAAAGCCGTGGGGAAGAACTTACGGAAGCGAGAGACGTTTCAACAGCCCCCGATGGGCCCATTCTCGATATAGCCCACCGGGGCCATACCGCCGGAACGGACTAGTTACCTATCGTTGACGCGCCAGACACGGCGCCGGTTGTCCTGATGAGGGCATAACGGACGAACGTTCCACCCCGGCCGGGGTGGAACGCGGCACGCTGGGGACCTGTCCCTAATGCACTGCTCGTCCCCCGTACCCTAGACCACGTGCGCGTTGCGAATATGGATCGGGGCAAGGCCGCCTCCACACTGTTCAGACTGCTCGGTGCCGGGGTGGTGGCGGGCCTCATCGTCGCCCTCATCGCACTGCCGTCCGTCGGCAGCGCAGGGCTCACCGCTCGCGACGCCGCGAACAACTTCGACGACATGGACAGCCAGCTCAAGACGACACCACCGTCCGAGAAGACGGTGATGTACGACGCGAACGGCAAGCAGATCGCCACGTTCTTCGACAAGTACCGCGAGTCCGTCCGGCTCGACCAGGTGAACCCGATCATGCGGCAGGCCATGATCGACATCGAGGACTCGCGGTTCTACCAGCACGGCGCCCTCGACCTGAAGGGCACCGTCCGCGCACTCGCGTCCAACGTCGAATCCGAGCAGACCCAGGGCGGGTCCACGCTCACGCAGCAGTACGTCAAGAACCTCCTGGTCGACAGCGCCCGGACGCAGGAGGAGTACCGCGACGCCACCGCCCCCACGGTCGGCCGCAAGATCCGCGAACTCCGCTTCGCGCTCGACATCGAGCAGCGCATGACCAAGGACCAGATCCTTGAGGGCTACCTCAACATCGCCTACTTCGGTGCAGGCGCGTACGGGGTGCAGGCAGCGGCGAAGCGCTACTTCAGCATTCCCGCGTCCAAACTGAAGCTCGGCCAGGCCGCACTGCTGGCCGGCATCACACAGAACCCGACGGCCTACGACCCCATCCTCAACCCGAAGGACGCCCGGCACCGGCGCGACGTCGTCCTCTACCGGATGGTGCAGCTCGGCCACATCAGCAAGGCGCAGGCCGACGAAGAGGCCGCCAAGCCGATCCGGCTGAACCGCACCGACCCGGTGGGCGGCTGCCAGTCCAGCAAGGCGCCGTACTTCTGCGAGTACGTGAAGTACGACATGCTCAACATCCTGTCGGACGGCAAGTACCGGAAGCTCAAGCCGAAGCAGCAGCAGAACGTCGTCAACGAGCTCAACCGGGGCGGCTACACGATCCGCACCACCCTCGACCTCCAGGACCAGCGCGCCGTCGACAGGGCCCTGCGCCAGACGGTCGCCCCCGGCGGCAACCGCGTCGGCGCCGAGGCGATGGTCGAGCCCGGCACGGGCAAGGTCCGGGCGATGGGCGTGAGCAAGCGGTTCGGCCCGGGCAAGGGCCAGACGACCATCAACCTGGCGGCCGACGCCGCGCACGGCGGCGGCTCCGGCGTGTCGGCGGGCTCGACCTTCAAGGTCTTCACGCTCGCCGCCGCCCTCGACCAGGGCATCCCGGTCAGCACGACGATCAATTCGGGCAACAGCACGACGGTCACCGGGCTCACCACCTGCAAGGGCGACGGAACCGCTCCCTGGAGCCCCGGCAACGCGGACCCGGCCGAGGCGGGCGGTTACAACCTCAAGACCGGCACCTGGCATTCGGTCAACACCTTCTACGCCCAGCTTGAGAAGCGCGTCGGGCTCTGCAACGCGGTCAAGACGGCCGAGAAGTTCGGGATGAAGCGGGCGGACGGCCGCCCCCTGTTCCAGGTGCCCTCGCAGGTCCTCGGCACCAACGAGATCGACATGGTGCACCTCGCCGCCGCGTACGCCGGGTTCGCGGCCCGCGGCAAGTACTGCGCCCCCATCTCGGTGACGGAGGTCATCGACGCCCAGGGCAAGCGGCTGAAGCTCCCCAAGCAGGACTGCCACCAGGCCCTGGACACCGACGTCGCCGACAAGGTGAACTCCATCCTGCAGGGCGTCCTGACCAAGGGCACCGCGCGACGACTCGGCGGCATCGGCAGGCCGGCCGCCGGCAAGACCGGCACCTGTGAAGAGCACTCGTGCGCCGTCTTCGCCGGGCACACCCCCAACCTCGCCGCTGCCGCCGCCTACTGGGACTACCGCGGCCCCTACCGCTACAAGGTCTACGGCGTGTTCGGCGCCGACCAGCCCCTGACGATCTGGTCGCAGAGCCTGCGCGGCGCCCTCGCCGGCAAGCCCGCCCCCGACTTCAACACCCCGTCCCGCGACTTCGGCGACACCACCCGCGTCCCGCAGGTGAAGGGCGCCACGGTCGCCGCCGCCACGGCCAGGCTCCAGGCGGCCGACCTGAAGGTCAAGGTGGCACCCGGGTCCGTCGACTCCGACCAGCCGCGGGGAACGGTCGTATCGACCTCCCCGGACGCCGGCACCGAAGTCCCGCCCGGCACCACCGTCATCCTCTACCTGAGCAGCGGCAAGAAGGGCGACGGGGGCCACGACCAGCCGGGCGGCGGCTGGCCCCCGTGGGGCGGCAACTGACCGCGAAGGGCCCGGCACACGCCGGGCCCTTCCTCATTCCGCGAGCTGCCGCTTGACCTCGGCCGCGACACGCCCGCCCTCGGCACGCCCGGCGACCTTCGGGTTCACGACCTTCATGACCTGCCCCATCGCACGCGGCCCCGCCGCCCCCGTCGCGGCGATCGCGTCCGCCACCAGCGCGGTCAGCTCCTCGTCCGCCAGCTGGGCGGGAAGGTACTCCTCCAGCACCTCGCCCTCGTCCCGCTCCGCCCGCGCCTGCTCCTCGCGTCCCGCGTCACCGAACGCCGTCGCGGCCTCGCGGCGCTTCTTCGCCTCCCGGGTGAGCACCTTGACGACGTCGTCGTCGGACAGCTCACGCGCCCGCTTACCGGCGACCTCCTCGTTCTTCACCGCGGTGAGCGCCATGCGCAGCGTGCGGGTACGCACCTCGTCGCGCGCCTTCATCGCGGACGCGAGGTCGGTCTCCAGCTTCTCCTTCAGGGTCATGCCAACATCATGCCCGTCCCGCACCTTCTGCCTCATCAGGATTACCGCGCGGTGCCCATCTCTGAAAGCATGGACCCCTGAGAAGGGAGAGCCGTGCGAAAGATCTACGCCGTGCCCCTCGGCCTGCTGGGCGCGGGGGCAGCGACCTTCGGGTACGCCTCGGTGATCGAGCGGAACTGGTTCCGCCTCCGCCGCGTCGACGTGCCGGTGCTGCCGCCCGGCCGTCCCCCGGTGAAGATCCTGCACATCTCCGACGCGCACCTCACGCCCGGACGCTCACGCCTCATCCACTGGCTCCGCTCCCTGGACGCCCTTGAGCCCGACCTCGTCGTCAACACCGGCGACTCCCTCTCCCACCGGGACGCGATCGGCCCCTTCCTCGAAGCCCTCGGCCCCCTCCTCGACCGCCCCGGCGTCTTCGTCTACGGCTCCAACGACCTGTACTCCCCGGTCCTGAAGAACCCGCTCCGCTACGTCTGGCGGACGAGCAAGTCCGACTACGAGCGGCACCGCCGCGAACCCGACCTCCCGTACCGCGAACTCGGCTCGTCCCTCCAGGCCGCCGGCTGGCTCGACCTCAACAACCGCATAGGCCGCCTCAAGGTCGGCGAACTGGACGTCGAGTTCGGCGGCATCGACGACTCCCACATCGACCGCGCCCGCTACGACAAGATCGCGGGCCCCGTCGACCCCCAGGCCGACGTCCACCTCGGCGTCATGCACTCCCCCGAACCGCGCAACCTCGACCGCTTCGCCGCGGACGGCTACGACCTCCTCCTCGCCGGCCACACCCACGGCGGCCAGGTCTGCGTCCCCTTCTACGGCGCCCTCGCCACCAACTGCGGCATCGACCGTCCCCGCGTGAAGGGCCTCCACGAACACCGCGGCTCCTGGCTCCACATCTCCGCCGGCCTCGGCACCTCCCCGAAGGCCCCCATGCGCTTCTGCTGCCCGCCCGAGGCATCCCTCCTCACCCTCGTCCCCCGCCACCAAGAGGCACCATGACCACCCCTAAATAGGGACGCAGCACCCTCTGGCATCCGCTAGAGTGGTCTAGGCGCCGGGAGCACGTACGATCTCCCGGGCAGCCGCCACCGGGGTGTAGCGCAGCTTGGCAGCGCGCTTCGTTCGGGACGAAGAGGTCGTGGGTTCAAATCCCGCCACCCCGACAGAAACCGCCAGCTCAGAGGCCGGTTCTCCGCACAGGAGACCGGCCTCAAGATCTTTCAGCCGTACTCCGTCCTCGCCGAGACGTACACCCTGGTCACGTGGATCATGGTCAGGCCGGACGACCCGCTCGGCTGGATCGCCGCTGACCGAGCCCGCATCTTGCCACCGCATCCGGCGGCCCACTCGTGGTCGGCGAAGCAGCTCACAACCTCACCGTGCCGGCACGCCGCGCAGACTGGCGCACCTAGGCAGCACGGATAGCGATGGACACGGCCGAGGACGAGATGGTGCAAGCCCACGACCCGCCCACGTCGGCGGCTTCAGCCCTTTCACCACCGGGCAGCCAGATAAATTTGAATCAGCTCACTATTCAGTGTCGATCTCGGAGCCGCCATGGTCGCTCGGTTCAACGGTCGCCGCCATGGTCTCGATGAAGCGCCATTCCTGTTTCGCCAACTCAGCGCCGCGCATGCTGATGAACTCTTCATCGCTGCCCGAAGCCAGAAGCTTGAGGGCCTCTCTGGAGATCCCGAGTATTCCGAAAGCCTGTGCCCTTCCCAGGCTTGCGATCATATAGTCCTTCGAGTTCATCCCTGGATTGGGTTCCAGGACGACACGGTTGGCCGGATGCGAGCCGTTGGACAGCCCAGCCTTGTTGGAGACACGCCGGAAGGCGGCCGTGTCGAGCCGCCGGATCACATCGATCGCCTGGTATTCCGCACCCGTCACGCTGTGACGTACAGGGAACTTCCGCAACTCCCAGAGCAGATAGGCCCGAACCCGCGCGCTCCGCAGGTCGAACTTTTCGGGAAACGGCCGGGGGCGTTGATCGGCAAAGTCGAACATCCCCTGCCCACCTGCGAAGTGGGCCAGTTCCTTCCTCTCCGTCGCGAAGGCCCGCATGTCCTGAATGGACTGCCTGCTCGTTGTCGAGTTCATGCTGGCGAACTGCCCGGACCACGATGTGATCCAGAACCATCGGATGAGCCCGTCGATCTGCTCGTCGGAGGGATCCGGGCAGAGGTGGAAGAACAGTGCCAAGAGCATGAGCTGGTAGTTGTACGGGATGAGACGGGCCAGCGGAACCCCTACCCGCTCGCGGAGGAAATCCACCGCAAGGGACAGGGCCAGGTCGGCGTCCTCCACCGCCTGCGAGACCCTGCCCTCCACTCTCCGAGCCAGCACGTCCCAGCGTGCGCCCGTGACCTCCTCCTCACCTGCGACGGCCAGCACGGCACGAAAGCCGGTCGTGGAGTTGATCTCTCCAAAGCCCTCCTCGGCGATGCGCTCCAGGATCGTGTCGATGCGGTTGGCTAGGCTCTCCTCTCCTCCGCCTTTGTAGGTCAGCGCCGACACCATCTGGTCGGGGCTCATCGCCTGCCCCTTGCTGTTGACCCGGGAGAACACCTCCACTGCCTGGGCAAGGTTCCCGCCCAGCAGGGTCACAACTGAGACTTTGTACGACTTGATGCGCTGGGCGACCTGCTCGGCCTCTTCGACCAGCTCGTCATATCTCTGACCATCGTAACTGCCGGCGAGGGTACGGGCGTAGGCAAGGAAATCGAGGGTTCTTCGGACGGAGCTCACCGGCAAATAGTTGGGCGGGGGCGGCCCGGCTTTCTTCCAATGAACATAGCGGTTGGCTCGCGTGTCTCCCTGCCCCAGAATGCGGTAGATCCGCCATAGCCAAGGCGCTGAGTCGTCCTCCGCAACGGTCTTGCCGACCTCGGTGAGGTAAAGGCAGGAATAGAGGGTTGACAGCCGCTGGTGTCCATCCAGCACGTAGGTGACGACCTCGCGTGGAGCGGTGGGGACGGGTAGGCCGCCCACATGGTCAAGGCTTTCCAGTTCCAGCCCCGTCTCCCAGAACAGCAAGGCGCCGATCGGATAGCCCCGCTCAATGCTGTCGAACAGATCGAGCATCTGATCGGGGCGCCAGACGAAGGGACGCTGGAACTTCGGGATCCGCAGTTGGCCTTTATGGACTTCGGCAAGGTAGGTCTCCAGCAAGTTGACGTCCGGGCGGACGCCGATCTCGCCGCCGGTCCCCTCGTAGTCGCTGGAACCGGCAAGTCCGTGCTGGTTTTCTTGGATGGCCATGACCTTTTCCTAAAGGATCCGTTGCACCAGGTCGAGGATCGCGCGCAGTTCATCGCACACGTCCGGGCCGAGCGCGGTGAAGTCGGTCTCCTTCAGGTGGCCGGCCTCGGCCTCGCGCAGGAGAACCTGCATGAGCCCGTCACCGAACCCCAGCCGAAGCCCGACTCGGGCTGACTCCGGTACAGAACGATAGAGCTTCTGCTGCTCAGGGCGGATCTCGTATCCCTGTCCCCGACGGTCGGCGAACCCCTTCTTCATGTCGAAGTGGGCTCGCTGCTCATGGGAGAGCACCTTCAGATGCGCGATCCGCTCGGTCAGCGGAACGTTCCGCGGCTCGGGCACGGAAGCCGCGGCCAAGACCCGATTAGGCACATAGTTTTCGATTTCCCGGAAGCACAGGATGTGTCCGAAGATACCCGCATCGCGAAGCTCGCCGACAGCCGCCTCGTGCTTGGAGGGCTCGCCGGGAGTCATGCGGTCGCTGTCGAGTAAGAACGTCACCCGGCACGTCCGTTTGAAGTCCTCGCGCTCGTTCCGCGCGACCTTGGGGACCTCGCCGCTGCCCCCACCCTGGACGAACTTCAGCCAGCCGCGCTCCTTCGCCGCGACGACTCTCCCCGCACCGAGGACGTGGGCGATGGCCAGCACGAACGCGCCATCCCCCGCCCCGTTCTCCAAGACGAGCCGGGCGGCCGAACCGAGATCGTGAACGTCGTCGGCCAGGCTCTCGCGGGTGACCTGGACGCCGGGCCGACGGGACGAATCGGGCGCCCAGAAACCGCTGACCTGGCTCTTCCTGGCCAGGTCGCCCCAAATCCCGGCCCGGGTCGGAGCATGCCGCCGGAAGTACTCTTCCACGAAATCGATATGGCGAATGTCCACGACCCACTCATGGCGCGTCTCGGTAAAATATAAGATCAGCGTGACGAGGCATTCATAGCCCTCCTCAGTGAAGGCATCGGGGAGGATTTCAACTCTCATCGCGCCCCCTGGCGAACTGGGCTTCGGCAATACTCTTGGTCTCCTCGAAATCCTCAGAGAAGACTCCGCTGGGCCAGTAGTCCAAGTTGCCGAGTTCGTCGATCTCGATTCGGCGGGCATATGAGGCGCCGTCCTGATGATCCACGAAGTAGACCGCTACGTCCTCGGGGGTTATTTTCTTCTCCGCGATTCGTCGGCGAAGTCGGAGCAGCAGGGTCTCGCTGTGCGTCTCGATGAGGAATCGTACGCGTTGCGCGGCCGCCGCAATGAAAAGATCGGCGAGCAGGGCATGGAAGGCGGGGTGGAGGTGCAACTCCGGCTCTTCGATCACCTGGAGGGTTTCGCGCCGGGGCTCGACGACCATGTCCTGAGCGCGCTGTACGAGGAGGGGAAGGACCTGTGCCACGCCGGTACCGGAGTCAAGGAGGTTCACCATGAGATCCGGATCCGTGCTGGAGCGCAGATTCACGGCGTAGACCGGACCCTGCGGTTCGACCTCCAGGCTCCAGCCCATCAAACTGTCACCGAGCAGCGCGTTGACATGGTTGATCAGCGCCCGATCGCCCCGGACGTAGTCATTGACGAGCATTCCCGTCGCATTCTCTCCTCCGGAGCCGACCTCGGTGGCCGTTCGAGAAGGAAGCCGAGTGAGGCGTGAGGGACGCTGTCGATAGGGACCCAGGTAGCGGACGAGGCCGACTCCTCGGACGATGAAGTGGCAAACATCTTCCAGCTCCCGGTCGAAATAATCGCGTAACATACTTCGCGGAATGAGTCCTTTGAATTGCACCGGCCGAATCTCGGGAAGCCATTGCCCCAACGCTATGTTGTAGACATTACCGCCTTCATCGGGCTCCCATTCGAATCGACCACGCCATCCCTCCGATTCGATCTCCAGTTCGCGCACGAATTGAGTCTTCTTTTCGTCCACGTTTTGAATCGTCGCTTTGACGTCCACCGTCTGCCCATTGAATTCAGTGGTCAGTTCGAGCCCGAGTGGGCGGTGTACGTTGCGCCCGTAGACCAGATCCAGGAACTCCGGTGGATCGTCTCCGAGCGCGTCGAGATCAAGGGGAAGATCCGAATCGGTACGAATTCCCGTTTCGAGGATCAATGGAAGGCGGGTAAGGGCGCTCTTGCCGGAGTTGTTCTTGCCGAGGATGACGGTGATCGGCCGGAGTTCGATCTCCTGCCGTTCTTTGAACGAGCGGTAGTTCTCCACCGCCATGCGCAGCAGTGCCATGCGGCTCACTCTAACGATGGACGGCCTGGTGCCGTCAGGGTTTGTTCTCCCCGGTCAGGTTCGGTCGGAGACGGTGAAGCGGGTGGCTTCGTCGAGTACCTGCTCGGCGCTGTCGAGGTCGGCTAGGCGGGCTGCCACGGTTGCGGACGCCAGATGAGCGGGCAGAGCCGCTGAGAACTTCAGGCCCCGGACGGCTCGAGGGTCGACGTCGGGCAGCACGAGCGGGGTTTCGGCGCGGGCGGCCTTCCACATGTCGGGTGTCAAGTCCTCGCGGAGCCGCACATACAGGTCCGTGGGGCGCTGGACCTGGTCGGTCACGGACGACAGTGTCGCGGTCAAGGTGGCGTTGGCGCGGTACCCGGCCCATGTCCACCAGCGGACGTCGGTGCCCGCGCGGGTGATGATCAGGCCGGCCGGATGGACCGACCCGGGTGCCTCCTCCGCCCGCATGTGCCCCAGCCGCGCGCTTGCCCTCCGGGTGAGCGCGACGGGCGGTTCGGCGCCGAGCAGGACGTCGCGCATGGCACGGGTGAGGTTGAACGACAGGCCCGCTATGCCGCCCGCGGTCCATTTGGCGATGCCCCCGCCTTCGGCCGGTTCGACGAAGCAGCGGCGCCGCTTCCAGTCAATGTAGGTGACTTGCCACGTCCGCCCGGCGAGGAGGAGCCTGCACGGCCCCGGACGCTCCTCGGTGAGTACGGACGGGTCGGTACGGCCGATCTCCGCGCGTCCTGCCAGGACGGTGAACTGAGGCGGTGCCGTGAACGACGCGGTGAGGTCCATGAAGTGGCGGTGGCCGAACCGTTTCTCCGCTTCGGGGCCGATGAACAGCATGCCGCCGTCCTCGTCGAGGAAGCCTTCCGTGACGAGGTGGCGCAGGATCGGCTCGCCCGAGCGGTCGAACGGCGGCAGGCCGTTCCACTGCTCTACCCAGAGCCTGTTCCCGAGCCGGTGTTCTTGGAGTGCGACGGCCAGGATCTGCTGCGCGACCAGGTGACGCGGTGTCGGCGGAGGGGCGACGTCCTCGACCCACCCCCGCCCCCACAGCAGCAGAAGCCCCGCCGCCTGGAGGAGCGTGCGCTCCTTGGTGGCGAGGAACAGGCAGGACCGTTCGGCCCCGGGCCGGCGGCCCGTGCGTCCCAGGCGTTGCAGGAAGGACGCCACGCTGGCGGGGGAATCGATCTGGATCACGCGGTCCAGGTCGCCGACGTCGATGCCGAGTTCCAGGGTGGACGTCGAGACGATCACACAGTCACGCGCCTCCGCGAACGCCTGTTCCGAGCGGCGGCGTTCGTCGGCCGACAGCGAGGCGTGGGACAGGAAGGTGGTGACTTCGCGGGCCCGCAGGGCCGCGCCCAACTGCTCGACCTGGCTCCGCGAGTCACAGAACACCAGGCGTTTCTCTCCGCGGTGGAGGGACGCGATGACCTTGGCGGCGTTCTCGATGGAGCCGACGTAATCCAGTTCGACCCGGGCGGCGGGCGCCGGCGAGGCCGCTTCCGGGGCGACGACCTGGGCGGGCCGGGTTCCGGCGCCCGCGCCTTGAAGCCAGGTCAGCAGCCGGCGAGGGTTGCCGACGGTCGCCGACAGGCCGATCCGCTGGATGGGCCTTCCCGTCACGCGGGCGAGGCGTTCCAGGACGGCGAGCATATGCCAGCCGCGGTCGTCTCCGGCGAAGGCATGGACCTCGTCGACGATCACCGCGCGGATCTTGCCGAGCATGTGGGTGTGATCGGTCTTGTAGCTGATGAGCATGGCCTCCAGCGACTCGGGCGTGGTCAGCAGGAGGTCCGGCCGGTCCAGGCGGATGCGCCGCCGCTCTGATTCACGGGTGTCGCCGTGCCAGAGTCCGGCGCGGCGGCCGAGCCACTGGGCGTACTGGTCGACGCGGGGGGCGAGGTTGTTGAGCAGTGCCTTGAGGGGGCACAGGTAGAGCACCGAGATGCCGGTCCATTCTTGTTCGGCCATGGCGGTGAGGACCGGGAACACCGCCGCCTCGGTCTTGCCGCCCGCGGTCGGGGCCAGCAGGAGCGTGTCGTCGCCGTTGAGGATCGGGCCGACGGCCTGGTGTTGCAGCGGGCGCAGGTCCGGCCACCCGAGCGTGTTGACGATGTGATGCAGGACGACCGGATGCAGCCGTTCCATCACATGTCCAGGTCGATGTCGTCCGCGGTGAGGTTCCGTTCCACGTCGGTGAGTTCGGTGCCGGAGACGGTGAGCGTGTAGTGCACGCGGGGATCGAAGTCGGGGAACTGGTCGATGCGGTCGAGGACGTCGCCGACGAGTTTCTTGAGGAACAGCCGCGGCGCGACGCCGACCTTCCCGCCGAGGGCGCCGCCGACGGCGCGGGCGAGGTCGGCGATGTAGGCGTCGTCGGCGAGCGCCTTGATCCGTTCAGGCGCGTCGGCTCCCGCCGCGTACAGGTCGCGGATGGTGACGCCGAGCCCGGTCAGCGACTCCAGGGTGAAGCCGGGCAGCCGGACCTGGACGGCCCGCGGGTTGTCGAAGCGCGGGTCGGTGGTGAAGTCGGTCGCGAGCCGCTGGGCGAGCGGCGGGAGGCGCTGCACGCCCTGCCGCCCGTCGTAGAACGCGGGCGTCCCGGTGATCACGAGGTAGAGGCCGGGGAAGCGGCCCGCGTGGACCTCGTCGATGAGCTGCCGCAGCGCGTTGAGCGCCTTGTCCCTGACATCGGAGCGAACCCGCTGCAGTGTCTCGACTTCGTCGAGCACCACCAGCAGGCCGGGATGCCCGCAGTCCCGCAGGACGGTCAGGAGACCCTGGAGGAAGCCGAGCGCGCCGAAGTGGTCGAGGTTCCCGCGCACCCCGGCGCTGTGCCGGGCCGCGGCGGCGACGTGCGGCTGTCCGCCGAGCCAGGCCAGGACGGCGGCGGCGGTGGCCTCGTCGCCCGTGGTGAGCGCCGTCCGGTAGCCGCGCAGCGCGGTCGCGAACGACTGCGCCTGCCGCGACACCTCCGCGAGCCGCGCCGTCAGCAGCCGGTCGACCGCGCCGGCGAGGTCCTCTTCGGACGCCCCGGCCGCCAAGGCGTCCTCCTCCAGCGCGTAGAACCACGCGTCCACCACGGACCGCAGCGCGCTCGGCGGGAAACTGGCGGTGGCGAGCCGTTCGGTCAGCCGCCGGTAGACGGTCTCCAGCTTGTGCAGCGGCGTCTCGGTCTCGGAGATCTGGATCTCGGCGACGGCGAAGCTGCGGCGTTTCGCGCGTTCGCCGAGCCACCGCGTGAAGAACGTCTTACCGGACCCGTACTCGCCGCGGACGGCCTTGAACACCGAGCCGCCGGACGCGGCCGTGTCCAGTTCCGCGTCGAGCGCGGCCTCGAACCGGTCGAGCCCGGTGGCGAGCAGGTCGAGCCCGCTGTCGGGCACCGCACCGCGGCGGAGCGCGTCGATGACGGCACGCCGCCGGACGGCGCTGACCTGGTTGGATCGTGCGGTGCTCACGCCCACCAGTGTTCCATCACCCCCTCACCGCACGTCGAACTGCTCGCGCAGCAGGGCGGTGTTCAGCCGCAGTGTGCGGCCGTCCGGCAGGATTTCGAGGACCTGGACGCCGTCGTAGTTGAGCACCTGGCCGAGTACGGCGGCGAAGCCGTCGGCGCGGGTGAGCGGGTATCCGACCCGCTGTGCCAGGGCGGTGACGGGCAAGGTGCCGGAGTCCAGCAGGGCCCGCACCGCCGCTTCGAGCTTGCCGAGGGGCGGTTTGCGCGCCACCAGGTCCAACTGCTGCCGGAAGGTCTCCGACGCGAGCAGCAGGGCCGCGAGGTCGTCGGGCGCCGGTGTCGGTGTCGGCGCGGCCTCCGGTTCCGGGACGTTGCGCCGTTCGGTCTCCAGGTCGAACAGCGCATCGGACGAAGGCTTCACCGCGACCGTCTCGGCGGGGACCGTCTCGGCGGGGACCGTCTCGGCAGCCGCCGGCTCCTGGCGGCGGGTCCCGGTACGCGGCGGCGCCAGCTCCAGCCGCCACCAGGGGGGACGCTGGTCGCCCAGTTCCCGCCATCCCTTCGGCGGTTCGGCGTTGAACGGCAAGAACGCCAGCACGGGGATCGCGAACTCGGCGAGCGCCGCGCCGCCGTGGTAGCCGGCCTTCTGCGCCGTGTACCGGAGGTCGCGGTCCCACAGCGCCACGATCTCGCCCCCCGGCACGTCCAGGACGACGCGGGCGCCGGACAGCGCGACCTCGCCGTCGGCGAGCGGTCCGCCGGGCGGCCGATGCCGTGCCGACGCGGCGCCCGCACCGTTGATCTTGGTTCCGCGGCGGTCCACGACATGGCCGTGATCGCTGGTGAGGAGCACCGCCATGCCGCGCTCGGCGGCCTCCCGCAGCAGTTCCCTGAGTCCGCCGATGTGGTCCAGCCGCCAGGTGGCGTCCCCGAGCTTCCGCTCCTTGTCCAGCCGATCATCGATGGTGTTCAGCACGATCGCGATGTGGGCCTTCTCCTGGTCGAGCGCGTCGATCACGGCCTGGCCGAACGGGGAACCGGCGGTCTCCCCGCGCAGGTCGTCCTTGTGGAAAACGGCAGTGGGCGCATCGCCCCAGAACCTGTGCCGGGGAAACAGCCGCTTCTCGTCGGCCTGCGTGCCGCGCATCAGCGTGGCCGCGAACAGTGACGTCCGCGAGACCGCCGTCACGGTGGGCAGGGCGGCGGCCATGGCGCGCCGCTGTGGCGGCCTGCCGGAGGCGTCGGGTACCGGGTCGTACTCGGCCCAGTCGCGGCGCAGTTCCTCGGCGAGTTCGGCCGCGATGGCGGCGCTCATGCCATCCAGCACCAGCAGCAGCACCCGGCGCGCGGACCTGCCCGTCACCACCGGCTTGACGATCCGCGGGAGGAACGTCTCCACGGTCAGCATCGAGCCGGGGCCGGTACCCGCCGCCGTCCATTTCTCCAGCGCTCCGGCGAAGGACCTGTCGATCCGGCGGCGCCGGTCGCGGACCCGCTCGCCGATCAGGTCGTAGGCGGACTTCAGGGCCGGGTCGGGGTCGCCGCCCGCTTCGATGTGGTCGAGGGCCTGGTCGGCCCAGCCCGTCTCGGTCACGTGCCGGTCGAGCGCGTCCCCAACCGTCGGCACGTCCGAGCCGGGGTCGGTGGCCAGCCAGTGGACGAGCCGGGCCGCCATCCGAGCCCGTTCGATCCGCACCCCCGCATCGTGGCCGGCGGACAGCTTGTGGGTCTCCAACGCCGCCAGGCCGGTCGCGACCGCTTCGGGGTCTTCCACCCGCAGAGCTCGGCCCAGGGCGGCGAAGCGCTCGCCCAGCCCTTCGGGCAGGACGGTGCTGTACGCCGCCTGCTCCTCGATCCCGAACTGCCGGCACAGCTCGGAGGCGCGTGCCAGGACCCGGTCGCCGATCCGCCTGGCCGCGCGCCCCGCCTCACCGTCGCCGTCGGCGTGACCGACCGCCAGCAGCGTGGTGACGTACTCCTGGCAGGACCGTCCGAACCAGCATAGGAAGGTGTCGAGAGCCTCTCCGGTGGCGGGCGGCGGGTCGCCCAGCCAGCGTTCGATCCGGCCGCGCGCCTGGTAGGTGCGGGTGTCGGCGGGCGCGTCCAGCCACAGGGCCGCGCAGAGCAGCCCGAACGGCACCGCGTCCGGTCCGTGGTCGGCCTCGACGAGCGCGAGGAGGACGCGTCCGGCGCCGCCGGCCTGCTCTTCCTCGCTCAGGAACGCGATCAGCCCTTCGCGTTCGGGACGGCGCAGGGCCAGGAGCCGGTCCGGCCCGCCCGGTTCGAGCGACCAGCGCAGCAGCATGCGGGTGTCGAGGCCGCCGGCGTCGGGACGTCCGGCGTCCGGATCGCCGGTTTCCGGGGCGGGGGCGTCGGCGTCGGCGGCGTACCGGCCGAGCCGCAGCCGCCGCAGCGCGAGCGACGACAGCGCGACGCGCCGGGACAGCCAGCCGCCGGACAGCTGGGGCCAGCCGCCCGGCGGGGTGGCGTCCAGGAGCGCTTCGGCCGCCCAGCCGTCCTCGCTCAGCCGCGGGTCGCGCCGCCCGGCGCCGAACGTCTCCTGGACGAGGTTCCAGCTGTCGACGGTCTCCACGCGCTGCCGGTGCACGCGGGCGAGGATCCCCGGGTCGAGTTCGTTCTCCTCCCGGTCGGTCAGCACGACGAGCACCTGCGGGCCGCCCGTGTCCGGCCCGAGATGCGCCAGGACGAGTTCGTGGACCGCGAGCGGCGACGGCGCGGGAGCGATCCTGGCCTGCTGTTCGGTGCCCCAGGACAGCTCGTCGGGCCCGTCCCACGACGGGACGGCGCGCAGCAGCACGACCCGCCGCTTCGGGCGCTCGTTGATGCTCTTGCGGGCGGCCAGGTATTGGGTGACGGCCGCGACGCTGAGCCGCATCGCGCCGTTCCCGGTGGTGACCGGCATCAGTCCACCACGCGCCAGGTGATCTCGATGGTCGCCCCGGCGGGCAGTTTCAGCTCCGCGAGCTCGCGGCGCAGGTCGTCCGCCGCCCGGTCCGCCGACGTCCGCCGCGTGCCCGACCTGCGCGCCGTGCCGGAACCACCGCCCGACGGAGTGGTGTCGTCAGGCGAGACGGGTGGATGGCTGGAGTCGTTCCCCAGGTCGATGTCGTCCGGCTTCTCCGGTCCGGGCGGCGGCGTCGGCCCCGGCGCCGGTCCGGGCGGCGCCGGTCCGGGCGGCGGAGAGGGCCGGTCGCGCCCGAGCAGCGCGGTGACCTCCCTGCGGGCGTCCTTGAGGGCCTCGACGAGGTCGGCGGTCCGCTGGTCGACGCGGGCCACGCCGCGCAGCTTCTCCAGCACCGCGGCCCCCTCGAAGCCCTGCGTGCCGGCGAGCGCGATGACGTCCCACGCCGCCCCGGCCAGCGCCTGAGCGACATCATGGGCGCGCTTCACGGACGTCCCGTACCGGTCGGCGGACACCTCGCCCAGGTCGAAGCGGGCGAAGGTCTCGACGGTCTTCTTCGCCCCGGCGCTGCCGTGCCCCACCGATTCCAGCGCCTTCAGCAGCTCCACCGACCGGCGGGCGATCTGGAGCCGCCCGCTGCCGTCGATCTCGTCCAGCTTCAGGAAGCCCGAGTGCTCCTCCAACTGCCGGACGAGGTCGGCGGCGGCGCTCCGGTGGGCCTGCGCCTCCTCGCTGATCTGCCGGGCGAACTGGTTCACCAGCCGCCCGCGCCGCAGCGCCGGCGCGGACCGGCCGAAGATGGCCTGGAAGCGCTCCCCGGCGGCGTCCCAGTCCTGCTGGCTCGGCAGGGGCTGGGTGCGCAGGGCGTCGCCGTTCTTGATCTGGTTCAGTTCCGGCGCGGGCGTGAGCGGGACGCCGCCGCGCACCCACACCCGGTCGTCCATCTCGGCGAACGAGGCGACGATCAGGTGCGCGAGGAACGTGTCCAGCCCGCGCGGCCGGGGCCGGTCGATCCAGTCCAGCAGCGTGATCAGGCTGAGGTCGCCGGTGACGCCCTCGCTCTTCGCCTTCAGCCTGAAGTCGTCGGCCCAGGCGTGGGACAGCTTGAAGTACGCCTCCCGCTGCGTGCCGAGGCGCAGCGGCTCGACCAGCCGCGCCATCAGCCTGCGGTCCTTGGCGGGGACCTCGACCTGGTGGTCGCGGGCTTCGGCCGCGGCCCGCACGTAGCCGAACACGGTCCTGGCGTCGGACGGCTTCACCGCCGTGCCCGTCCCGCCGGGGTCGAGGTCGGGGTGCGCCGGGAACTGCGCCTCCAGCAGCCGGCCCGCGATGTGCCGGACCGCCTCCCGCATCGACCGCCCGAACTGCACCTTCAGCTCGGGCAGATCGCCGGGAAGCGGCTGGAAGTGCTGGTCGAACTCCACCTGGACGTGCGCGGCGTCCTTGGGCTTCAGCCCGTACGCCTGCCGGAAGGCGTCCTTGACCTGCCTGAGCAGCGCGGCGTGCTGGCTTTCCAGCAGTCCCTTGGCGCGGTCGCGGTTGTCGGCGTTGAGGTGCGCGGCGTACTGGGTGGCGAACCGCTGGTCATCCGCGAGGGCCTTGTCGATGATGACGAGGCGCTCGAAGTCCTCGTAGCGCTGCGCCGACAGGTGAGTGGGGAGCCACGCGACGGTCCGGGCGGGGTCGCGCTGCTTCGCGCGGAGTTTCCGGATGCGGTTGACGTCCTCGGCCGGGCCGTAGTTGCCCTCGTCGAACGGCAGGTCGATCACGATCCGCCAGCGGCCGTCGATCTGCGGCATCAGGTCGTGGTCGGGCAGCTCGTCCTCATCGGCGACGTTCCCGAAGACGACCTCGAGGGTGCGCTGCGACCCCTTCCACACGAGGTTCAGCTCGTCGCCTCCGCCGAGCCGGCCGGACGTGTGCTCGACGCCCAGCTCCTCGACCAGCAGGCGGCGGGCCAGCGCGCCGCGGTTGCCGGGGTTGTTGTTGACCCGGGCGTTGGCGATGACGGAGTCGACGTCCACGCCCGTCAGTTCCAGCCGCACGCCCGGATTGGCGGGGGTGCCGGTCTGCTTGATCTCGGGGAACCGGGCCGCCCACTCTTCGATCTTGCTCTTGATGATGCCGACCTCGCTGCCCGGGATCGGCGCGATGACCGAGCCGTGGTTCAGCGCGCCGAGCCGCCGGAGCGTCAGGTCGTTCAGCGCGGGCACGCTCGGCGCGAGCGCGGACAGCAGCAGCGTGCAGACCAGCCGGTTGTCCCCGACGAAGACCTTGCACCGCAGCGCCAACTGCGGGTCGGTGACGTCCTCGGGGTCGTGCAGGTACCGCTGGACGTCGTCCTCGGTGACCTCATGCGTGTTCAGCAGGTAGGGGCGCAGCTTGGTCTTGTAGAGCTTGTCGGCGGCGGCGAACACCACCTTCAGGTCGTCCACGAACGGCTTGTCGCCGCCCCTGGCGATGACCGGATAGAGGTCGCCGACCGCGATCAGGTCGCCCAGCCGCAGGTGGTCGCGGTTCGCGGCCAGCAGCTCGCCCATCAGCTTCAGGCCGGTCCTGGACCGCTGCAGCGCCGACGAGATGTGGACGAGCGTGTCCATGAACGCGGGCGAGAACGGATAGGTGAGCCGGAACGACTCCTCGTCGGCGCCCGTGGTGCTCTTGTCGGACCCGAGCAGCGTGTCCCAGATGTTCGGGCCGAGCGCCTTGATCTTCTGGAACGCCTCGTCGATCTCCTGGGCCGCCGGCCCGGACGGCCCGCCGATGGGGGTGAGCAGCCGCGCGTTCGCGATCTGCGGCAGGTTCCGGTCCTCCAGCGTGATCTTGTCGAACCGCCCGGACGCCAGGTTCAGGGTGTCCTGGATCGCCGCCTCCGCCGCCCCGGACACCTCCTCGCCGACCAGCTCCCGCAGGTCGCGCTGGCGGGCGATGAACGACACGACCGGGATGGCGCGCCGCGCGTCCCCGCCCTCCACGAAGTTCGTGATCTTCCCGGCTTCGCGGGCCACGAGCTTCTGGTCGTGGATGAGCGTCGCCAGCCACAGGACCAGCTCGTCCAGGAACAGGATCAGCCCGTCGTAGCCCAGCGACTTCGCGTGCTCGGCGATCACGGAGAGACCGGCGTCGAGCGAGATGAAGCCGTGCTCGTCCTCGGCGGCCTTCTTGGCGAACCCGGGCAGCAGGCGGGTGGAGGCGTCCTGGACCAGCTTGGCGCGCAGCTCCACCGGGGTCGAGGGGTTCAGCAGGTCGAGCGCGACGCCTTCCTCGTGCGACTCCTCCGCGGCCAGGGCCCGGTCGAGCAGGGCCGGCGTCCATCCGAACGAGTCGCCCCAGTCGTCCTCGTCATCGTCGCCGGCGTCGGCCACGCCGAGACCGTTGATGACGGCGTCGTCGCCCATGCTCGCACGCAACCGGCGGATGTCGTCGAACAACGCGTCCGTCTTGTACACCTGCGGGACGGGCGCGTCCGGGTGCAGGCGCTTGACGTACTCGACGTACCGGCCGAGCACTCGCTGCTCCAGCGACTGCGCGCCCAGCATGTGGTACGGCACCAGCAGGAACTTCTTGCCGTCGTTCTGGATCCACTCGTGCCGGGTCAGCACCGGGTCGAAGTCGGGGTCGCCCCACACCTTCCGGTTGCGGGACAGCAGCGCGTACAACACCGCCATGAAGTGCGACTTACCGGAACCGAACGAGCCGTGCAGGTAGGCGGCCTTGGACGTGTGCCCGTCCACCGCCGACTTGATCAGGTCGAGGGCCTCGTTGAAGTTCTCCCGCAGACGGTCGGTGAGCACGTAGTTCGCAAGGGCGCGCTCGACCCCCTCGGGCGTGGTGGCCTCGGCGAGGCTCAGCACGTAGTCCGAGGTGGAGATCGACTCCTTGATCGGGATGAGGTCGCGGAGCAGCGGTGGCCGCTGTGCCATGTGTACTCCCTCTGTCTGTCCGCCGTCCGGTTGCTTCTACCTGGCCGCTCTCCGGCCCCGCGCCGCCGGTTCCGGCCGCCAGCTCCGCAGGTCGTCGTCGGTCAGGCCGTGCTCGCCCGAGATCTGCTGCCGGTAGCCGCTGAAGAACGCGGCGGGGGAACCGCTGTACTGCGGATGGAACTCATCGTGCCACTGGTCCAACCACGGCTGGAGCTCCAGCAGACCCGCGAGGAACGGGGTGATCTCCTCGCGCGTCAGCGCCTGGTTGGTGAAGTGGGTCGCGAGCGCCTGCGCCTGCTCCCGATGGTCCCAGCCGGCCCACCCGAAAAGCCTCGGCTGGACGCCGAGGGCCGTCGGATAGGAGATGAACCGCTCCTTGGGCACGTCCAGCTTGCCGCGCGCCCGCCAGTAGGACGGCTTGAGGAAGTCGGCCGAGGTGTACTTGGGCGGGGTGGGGATCGAGTCCCGGATCTTCCGCTTGGCCATCTCGCCCTCGGCGGCGTCCTCCCGCCGCTGGAGATCCCAGACGTGCTCCCAGTCGGCCCGCTTCCTGAGCCCGGACGGTTTGTAGCGCAGCGGAGGCAGGAAGGGGACGTGCTCGTCGGCCATGAGCTCGGCGACGACCTTCGCGAACTCGTCGCGCGGCCGGTACAGCTTGGCGACGGACACGAAGTCGTCGTCCCGGGACAGCATGTCGATCAGCCGCGACAGATTGACGAGGACCGGCATGTCGTTCGCGTCGAACCAGTGCTCGCGCTTCTCGATCCGGTCGAGCAGCCAGGAGCGGAGCGCCTTGTCCTGAAGCGCGTCCCACCCCTCGGTGGCCCAGCGCCGCTTGTACTCGGGCCGCTCGATCATCCCGATGGCCCGGGACGTCTCGATCGCGTCGATCCGCTTCTGCACGACCTGCCTGTAGGACTCCGGCCAGTGCGACGGGATCTCGGTGATCGGCGTGGACCCATGCCGCTTGAACCACTCGTCGGACGCCTCGCCCTTGGCCACCCGCCGAGCAAGCACGATCTCGAACGCCCGCTCACCAAGAGCAAGCTCGGGAACATCCTCCTCCGGAGCCCGCAGGTCCTCGGGGTGAAGGTCGTAGATCGAGTAAACCTGCCAGTCCAGCTCTTCCTGGAGTGCGATCATCTGACCTCGAAGGGATTCCCACTTTGCTCTTTTCTCCCGAAAAAGTGAAGCAGTTGGGAGAATTGATTTAATCAAATTAGAGGGAACTGTACAGACGAGCTCTTGCGCGAGAGCATCAAGAGAAAATGCCAGTTCGATAGGACAGGCGGACGGAAGTGGGATCTGTTCGATATTTCCCACTTTGATTTGATAGAAGCGCTCCCATTCGGAACTTGTGAAGCCTCCACCTTCGCCGCGAATTCCCTTGTCATGGCAATGCATCTTGAGCCAGAAGCAGACGCTTGAACTATTGAGCACCCCAAGGATGCGGAGATAGTCGTCCTCGCTAGACGAATTCGACAGTTTTATTATTGGCGCAGTATCTTTGAATATCGCACCACTGTGATCAATGGAGAAATGATTGAGTGAGGCCGTTTCAGGAACGCTGATTGAAAGTTTATTTTGATAGCGATCCCTGAAGAACATAGAGTATTCAAACCACGTAAGACCTCGATGGAGCTGAGTCTTTCCGAAGGCTACTCGCTCCTGAAGCTGCTTCCTGAATGGCCATAGAAATCGCAGCGTCTCCTTGGATGCTCTGGCCGCAAGATCCTCGACCGAGTACGGCCAGATCGATACCCTGGGAAACCAGATTGCATAATCGCGAACCTGAGTGCCTTCTACAAGTTGACGCTGTTGGGAAATTGGTATTTTGTTGCGCTTTAGACAGTCAGCACCGACCATGTATGCATCGTCTTCGCGAGTTACCGCACTTGGGCCGATGGCTCTGGCAACTTCCTTAACGTTTGTATGCGATGCCTCAGAAATTGCAGATGCTAGCTCAAGTCCGCCGTCCAGCAAGATCCAGGGACGCTTAGCAAAATATTCGTCCCGAGCCAAGTCGTCAACGGATACCCATTTGCTGATTGACCCGGGCTGATCTATCTGACTTGTGATGGCGTTCCACACTACGCCGCAGGAACCATTTTCGGGTATTCCCGGCTCCCCCTGAACACTACGAACGGTCCTGACAAAGGCGGAGCGGGCGGCTCCCGAGCGCCGGGTGCCGATCAGAACTATCGTCGGCGTGCCATGACCAGGAATGAAGGCACCGGACGTATCGATGATTTCGGTCAACTCGACCTGGTGAGCGAAATAGCTCTCAATAAGCTTGGTGCCGAACTCACGTTTCATGAAGGAGTTGGCTGTGATCTGGCCGACTCTGCCGTAACCACTGCCGTCGGATGAGCCACGTTTGGCCAGTTCGAAGAATCGCTGGGCGAACGGCACAGACAAGGCGTACGTTCCGGCACAAGCATCGTATAGTTCTCGGTACAGCGCGTTAAGTTTTTTGTCCTTGACCGTAATGTATGGAGGATTGCCGACCACTACATGATAGCGCCCCAGTTCCAGGATATGCGAGTGATTGTGAATATCCTCAGTGGCGTAGGAGAACTCGGTCAAGGGGTCACCAGACTCTTCGTCAGTGAGAGTGAGTTCGAGTTGACGGTCCTTGATAAGGGAGTCACCGATCGCCAGATTAAGGGGCCATTCGTACTTGGCGGCCTCGGTGAGGGAATGGACGCCAGCGGCAGCCATAGCGGCGATCAGCAAGCGGAAGCGCGCAATGGCAACGGCGAACGGGTTGAGGTCCACGCCGTGAACGGAGTCGAGGGCTGCGCGGACGCGTTCCGAAACGTCTCGGCCGAGCGGGCGGTCATTCCATAGGTGGATCAGGCGGCGGAAGGCTCCGAGGACGAAGTGTCCTGAGCCGCAAGTCGGGTCGATCATCTTGAGTTCTTCGTAGCCGAACTCGCGGATCGCCGGGTCCATGGTGCGGTCGAGGATGAATTCCTCAACGAAATCGGGAGTCTGGAGGAGCGCGTATTTCGTACGAGCCGTCTCAGAGAGATCCTGATACAGGTCACCGAGGAAGCGGGTGTCCCAGCCCTTAGTGCCGTCATCGTTCAGGGGGTCTGTGAAGTCGTGGACCAGGGAGCCCTCTTCGGCGTGCGTCTTCCAGAAGTTGATTAGGGCGCCGGCGGCGTCGTGGCTGATCGGGATCTGGTAGAGCGGGTTGTGGACCGGGTCGAAGAGCAGCTTTCCGGCCTGCCCCTTGCCGAGTTCCGCGAAGGCACGCTCCAGCCAGCCTCGGTAGGTCGGGTCGTCGTCCTCCTCCACGTACGCCTCGTAGCGGACGCGGGAGAGGTCGTGACGGTCGGCCTCGGGGGCGGCCAGGTAGGGGTCGGGGATGAGGCGGTTGTCCTCGCAGAAGCGGACGAACACCGTGCCGAGGACCCAGGCCACCGCCACCTGCGTGATGCGCTCATCCAGCCAGGAGTTCCACGTTGCGGCCGTCCTGCCGAGCTTGCGGGCCTGGTCGTACTCGGCTCGAAGGCGAGCGTTGATCTTCGGCAAAGCCTTGACTTGCTGTGCCAGGTCCTTCTCCAGGGCGGCGACCTGCTTTTTCAGGTCGGTCAGCAGGGCCTTGCGGTCGATCACGTGCGCCGTCCGATCAGCTGATGAACTCTGGATGACTTGCAGAGTTCAGGCTAACGGCAGGCGGCGACAGATCCGGGCAATCTGACTTAGCTCGTTAGTCCTGATCAGGACATGGGTCGGCGTCAACCTGCTCCAGTTCGGCCCACAGCTCCTCGACCTTGTGGCGGGCAGCGTGCAGAGCCTCCTCTACCGTCCCTCTGAAGAAGCGGCCGTCGAGGGTCTCGCGGATCGACTCCTCAACGAGGCCAGCGCACATGTCGAGCGGGATCCAGGTCATCGGTTCGCGGTCCATGGCCGTCCCTCCACTCTCTCGGCGATCTGAGCGATGAGGGCATCCGTGGTGGCGGCCTCCAGCAGGCAACCACCTCGTGGTGTCGGGACGAAGGCCCACCAGTGGCAGGTGTGGAGTCCCCACCAGCAGTGGACATCGGAGAAGTGCTCTTCGACGTTCGCGATGGTGGACGGCCGCACGGTGGCGGCCGGCTGCCGGTTCGGGAGCTGGGGCGGGCGGCGGAGCGGCGCGGCCGGTGCGCCAGGGGGGACGCTTACCGGACGTGCCGCTCTCACCTCCCCCCACGGGACCGCCCTGGGGGCCGCGGTCCCCTCCGGTGGCCGGGCCGCGTTGTAGTGCGGTTGTCCCATCACCGGAGTCTCCTTTGCGCGGCGGCCCGTTCGGCCTCAACGCGCAGGGCGTCACGAAGCGCGGCGGCGTCCGAGCGGATCACCGTCGGGTCGATCCCGGCGGCCGGGTCGTGGAGGCTGGCCACCCAGTCGCCCAGCCGCCCGTCCCAGCGAACCGCCCGCCAGATCCGGTGTCCCGTGAATTCGTTGCGAAGACGATCAAGTTGTTGAGCCTCAAGATCGCGTCGCTCATTCATGGTCACCTCCGCGTCTTTGTATCTTCCCAGGACAAGCATGAGCAGTGCGAGTTATCTTCGCTACGTTCGTCCAGGAAACACAACAACAAGGAGCTGACAGTGAGCGCCCGAGACTCACTTGATCCGGCCGGTTCACTATGGGATCTCATAGCGGTTCAGCTGCGGAGACACCGCGAAGAGCGAAAAATGTCCGGATCGAAGTTAGGGGAAATTCTCGATCTTGATAGATCGAGTGTTTCGCGCCTTGAATCCGGCGGGATGAAGCTTCAGCTCAAGCACGCGAAGATTCTCGACCGGGAGTGGCAGACCGGCGGTTTGTTCACATTTCTGGTTGGATTCGCCCTTGCCGGACATGACGCCGAGTGGTTCAAGGCCCACGCCGAAATGGAACTACGCTCCTCGGAGCTGAGGATCTGGGAGCTGTCCTGGATGCCGGGCCTGTTCCAGACGGAGGACTACGCCCGAGCCATGTTCGAGGCGGCAGGGCTGCTGGACATCGACGCCCACCTCGCCCAGCGGATGAAGCGCCAGGACGTGCTGAAGCGCGAGCCGTGTCCCATCATGCGCGTCTTCCTCGATCAAAACGTCATCGAGCAGCCGGTCGGTGGCCCTAAGATCATGCACGCTCAGCTCGCTGCGATCTTGGAGCAGGCACAACACCCGAACATCACGTTTCGGGTCGTCCCGAAAAGCGTAGGAGCGCACATGGGACGAGACGGCTCATTCAAGATCATGACAGTCGGAAACTCCGATATCGCCTATACCGAAGCGTGCGGAGGTGGAAGACTGGTCATGGACGCGGCAGAGGTCCGCTCGTTCAGGCTGCGGTTCGACCGCATCAGCGACCGGGCGTTGCCCGTCAATGCCTCGATCGAGCTGATCACGCGAGTAATGGAGGGGCTCCTTTGACTCCTGTTTGGCGCAAGTCCAGCCGCAGCGGAAGCACGTCCGGCCAGAGCGACTGCGTGGAGGTTGCGCACCTCGGAGGAAACATCGGAGTGCGTGATTCCAAGACCCCTGAGGCTCCCCACCTGGCATTTGGTGCCGCCGACTGGCGCGCGTTCGCCGACCGGGTGAAGCGCGGGGAGCACGACCTGACCTGATCCGCCTCCGGCGTTCTGCGAGCCCTCGGCCCGGTGCGGTCGAGGGCTCGTCGCTGTGCGTCCAGCATCGGCGATCGCCTGGGGCGGAGGAGCCCGGGCAGGGGGGTCATCACAAGCACGTGGCCCCTCCGCCGAGTCAGCGGAGGGGCCACGTGTAGACGGTCACTCGTCCAGGTAGAGCAGCGCGGTGATGGTCTTCTTGCAGATGTCGCAGTGCATCGGCGCTTCCTCGGAAACGGGGTCGCACTCGACGGTGGTGACGCGGTCGATGACGCCGGTCGCCGCCTCAACGGCCCAAGTATCGGCCTAGCGGCGAGTATTGGCGGCAAGGTCATCGATGTAGCGCGCGGTCATCTCGTAGAAGGCACGGACGCCGTGCTCCTTCTTGTAGCGCCAGTTGAACTGGAGCGACAGCAGCGCGATGGGGAACGGGTGCTCGACCAGGCGCGGCCCCGGCCCCGGCGTTCGGAGACGTCATCGATGTTCAGGCGTGCGGCGCGCTCGTCCAAGACCCGCCACGTGCCGTTCCGGTCGTATCCGATGAGCACGTCATCAAGGAGCCTGCGGGCGTTGACGAGGTTGCGGGCCTTGTTGTCGAACAGGTCGGAGACGGTCTGACCGATTCCCGCGACAGGCACTCACCGAAGGCCGGCCCGGGGTCGGGGAATCCCCTCCGCCTGATCGGGGCGAAGAAGCGATCGCCTTGCACACCCGTCCATGGCTCCGATCATGGAGTCACCTCGACGGCGCGCACCTTCCAGAGAGGTGCGCGGCGAGTTCGCCGGCCGGGACGCGGGTCTGCTCCCCCGAGTCCATGTCCCGGACCGTGATCACCCCGGCCCCCTTGTCAGACGCCCCCTAGATCAGCGTGAAGCGGGCCTTGCGGTTGGCGGCCCACTTGAGCTGCTTGGCCAGTTTGCGGCCGGCGGCCAGGTACACCTCGGTCCGCAGTCCGGCGTCCCGCAACCGCGCGGCGAAGCCCATGGCTTCGGACGCGGTGTCTTCGGCGATAACCGTGGCGGCGACGTCGATTCTGTGCGCGTCTCCCTCGTCGCCGAGGAGCAGGCCGATGATGCGTTCCACGCCGAGCGAGCCGCCGCAGGCCGGGACGTCCGGGCCGCCAAGCGCGGAGATCAGCCCGTCGTAGCGGCCACCGCGGGCGATCGACCCCGGCCTTCCCTCGGCGACCACCTCGAAGATGACACCGGTGCAGTAGCCCAGGCCCCGGACCAGACTCGGGGTGAACGCGCGATCCGGTCATCGCCCGCCTTCGGCGACGCCAGCTCCAGCAGTCCGCCGACCTCGTCCAGGCCCGCGCGTCCGGCCTCACTGTCCTGCAACGCGGTGTGCATCCGCTCCACGGCATCGGTGGCGCTCAGGTCACCGACCAGGGCCTCGGCGATGTCGGGTGCCAGCGACCGGACGTCCACCAGTTCGGCCGCGACCTTGCCCTGCCACAGCTTGTCGAGCTTGTCCAGGGTGATCAGCACACCGCGAACTCGCGGAACCGGCCCTTGCCCGGACGGTCGGCCCGCCACACCGGCCCCCTCGCGTACCGCTTGTACGGCGTCGGCAGTTGCGAGCCATGGTTCGCGACGACGCGCGTGAGGGGAACGGTCATGTCGTACCGCAGAGCGAGGTCGGCCTCGCCGGTGGCCTCGTGCTCGCCGCACCGCAGGATCTTGAAGATCAGCTTGTCGCCCTCGTCGCCGTACTTGCCGGTCAGGGTCTCCAGCCGTTCGAACGCCGATGCCTGCAACGGCTCGAACCTGTACCGCTCGAACACCTCGCGGATCCGCGCGAAGACGTGCTCGCGGGTGCGCAGGGCACCGGCGAGGAAGTCGCGGGT
>NZ_BCQQ01000028.1 GCF_001552155.1 Actinomadura formosensis NBRC 14204
GGCCGAGCCGCTGCTCCTCCAGGTCGCGGCGGCGGGCCGCGTCGAGCGCGGACATCCGGGCGGCGAGGCCGGGACGGGCCGGGAACAGCGCCCGGACCAGCACGTACAGGCCGAGGCCGACGGCGGCACCGGCGAGCATCGCGGCGTTCACGACGCGCCACCCCCTCCGGCGTCCATGGTGTGGCGGCCGCGCAGCGGAAGCTCCTGCGGGCCCTGCTCGCGGGCCGCGGGGTCCTGCCAGCCCGCGACCGTGCTCGGCACCTCGCCGGGGACGCCCGGCTCGGCGGGCTTGCGGGGCTCGCTGAGGAACCGGCCCGGCAGCTCGTACCGCGCCAGCCGCCGCAGCCACAGGAACGCCGCCCCGTACAGGGCGACGACGACGCAAAGGACGAGCTGCCCGAGGAAGTCGTCGTACGGCTCGACGTAGGAGTGGTTGAACACGGCGAGGGCGAGGGCCGTCCCGACGGAGACGGCGACGACGATGCGGACGCTGCGCCGGGTGGCGCGCCGGTCGGCCTCGACGCGGCGCCGCATGTCCAGTTCGGCGCGGGCGGAGGTCGCGAGCGCGCCCAGCATGTCGCGCAGGCCGGGCCCGCGCAGCTTGGCGTTCAGGATCAGCGCGGCGACCACCAGGTCGGCGGACGGGTCGTCGAGGTCGTCGGCGAACCGGCGCAGCGCCTCCGGCATCGGGACGCGGGTGTGCAGCCGGTCGACCAGATCGCGCAGCGGCCGCTGCAGCGCGGGCGCGGCGGCGCGCTGCGAGGCGGGGATGGCCTGTTCGAGGCCGACCGCGCCGGCGATCGTGTCGCGCAGCGACTCGGTCCAGCCGGCGAGGCCCTCCAGCCGCGCCATGCCCCGGCGTTCCTCGGCGGCGCCGCCCGCCAGGCCGTTCCAGGCGAGGACGAGCGCGCCGGTGCCGGCGGCGGCGATCGGCCAGCGCGTCATGACCAGGACGGCGACGCCGACGATGACGGCGACGGCGGTGCGGGTGGTGAGGGTGCGCACGAGGTCCTCGCGGCTGCGTCCCCGGGCGGGCCGCGCGCGGGCCGGCAGCCCGCGCAGCGCGACGACCAGCAGCGCGATCCCGCCGCCGGCCGCGGCGCCCGCGATGACGGCGAGCAGGACGTCCGCTGCGTACATCACCCGTCTCCCCCGCTCACCAGGCACCTGCGGCGGACGGGTCGTAGCCGTGCTCGGCCAGCTCGGCGGCGCACGCGATCGGCGCGGCCGGGACGGCGGCCCCGCCGGGAGCGAGCGCGAACACCTCCGACGACAGCACCCGCCCGTCCACGCCCGTGACCTCCCGGACGCTGGACACGAACCGGCGCAGCCGGCCCCCGGAGGCGTAGTCGTTGCGCTTCTCGATGAACACGACGAAGTCGATCGCGCCCGCGATCAGCATGTGCGTCGCCTCGACCGGCAGCCGCTCCTGCGACTGGATCGCGTACGTGGCGACGCGGTTGAAGACCTCCACCGACGAGTTCGCGTGGATCGTGGACAGCGACCCGTCGTTGCCCTGCGTCATCGCGTTCAGCATCGTGACGATCTCGTCGCCGAGCACCTCGCCGACGATCACCCGGGACGGGTTCATGCGCAGCGACCGGCGGACCAGCTCCGCCATCGAGATCGCGCCCTGCCCCTCGGAGTTCGGCAGCCGCTGCTCGAACGCCACGCAGTTCGGGTGCAGCTCGGGGAACGCGTCCAGGCCGAGTTCGAGGGCGCGTTCGACGGTGATGAGCCGCTCGTTCGACGGGATCTCGTTGGCGACCGCGCGCAGCAGCGTCGTCTTCCCCGCGTTCGTCGCGCCCGCGATCATGATGTTCTTGCGGGCGCGCACGGCGGCGCGGAAGAACCGCGCGAGTTCCTGGCTGAACGTCCCGTTGCCGACCAGGTCGGCGAGGAACACCTTGCCGAGCCGGGCGCGCCGGATCGACAGCGCGGGGCGGACCGTCACGTCCATCACGGCCGACAGCCGCGACCCGTCCGGCAGGCGCAGGTCGAGCTGCGGGTTCGCGGTGTCGAACGGACGCGACGACAGCCCGCTGTAGGCGGCGAGGATCTGGATCAGCTCGACCAGCTCCTCGTCGCTCTCGGCGACCGGCTCGCCCATCTCCTCGCGTCCGTCGGCGTACCCGATGAACACGCGGTCGCAGCCGTTGATGTCGATGTTCTCGATCTCGGGGTCTTCGAGCAGCGGCTGGAGCCGGCCGACGCCGAACAGCGCCGCGTGCACCCCGGCGGCGAGCGCCTCCTCCTCTTCGGCGTTCGGCGGGCGGCGCCCGGAGGTGATCTCGCCGCGGGCGAACTCCTCCAGCACCTGGCCGATGATCGCGCGGGCGAACTGCCGCTCGTCCTCCCCGGACATCGGCGGCAGCCCGCTCGCCGCGTCCAGCCGGCGCTGCTGCGCCAGCCGGTCGCCGACCTCCTGGCGGAGGCGTTTGACGAGCCCGTGGTCCATCTCAGCGCCTCCCCTCCTCGCCGGCCGGCACCCGCGCGGGCGGGACGTCCGGCGCGGCGGGTTCCCGCGGCGCGTCCGGCACCGCCGGGAGCCGCCCGGTGAGGTCGGCGGCGACCTCGCGCGCCGACCGGATGAGCAGCGAGCGGTCCAGCCGGCCGCCCCACCGCCCGGACAGCAGTTCGGCGCCCTTCGGGTCGAGCGCCAGGCCGCCGAGGACGCTCACCCCGGGCTGCGGCGGCCCCTGTGCCGGGTCGGGCGCCTGGCCCCGGTTCCGCGCGATGATGCGGTCGACCTCGGCGATCGAGCCGCGGAAGTCGCGCGGATCGGCGAGCACCAGCACCCCGACCGGCGGGCCGCCGCGCAGTTCCTCGGTCAGTGCGGCGACGCGTTCTCGCAGGTGGGCGACCTGTTCGAGGGTGGCGCGGGTGAGCAGGACGACCAGGTCGGCCTCCCGCATCAGCTCGATCAGCGGCGTCCCCGCGCCGAGCCGTCCGCAGTCGGCGATCACGTCCACCGGGGCGAGGCCCGCGAACGCCCGGCCGAGCGGCCCCCACAGCCAGGTCATCGCCTGCGCCTGCTCGGCGTTGGTGATCCCGACGAGGACGTCGAGGCCGCCGACGAGCCGCTGGCAGTGCTCGGCGATCTGGTCGGGGCGCAGGCCGCGGCGGGCCGTCGCGGCGAGGCTGAGCAGCCCGCGGGACGGGTTGAGCGTCCCGCCGCGCCCGTCGCCCTCCGCGGCGGCGGGCAGCCGGTACACGAGGTCACCGCCCGCCTGGTCGCACTCGGCGACCAGCACGGGACGCGGCCACACGGCGCCGAGCGCCACCGCCGCGGTCGTCACGCCCGGCGCCCCCTTGTCGGCCGCGAGCGCGATGAGGGCCACCGTCAGTCACCGCCCGCGCCCGAACCGTGCGTGCCGCCCGTTCCCCGGGTGCCGCCGGGGACGGGCTCGACGCCGCCGGGCCGCCGGCCGCCGGTCTGCTGCGGGTTCACGGGCGGCGCGGACACCTTCGTCCCGTCCGGGATCAGCGCGACCGCGACCGCCCCGGCCGAGGCCGCCTGCGTCACCTGCGCCGCGTCCGCCGGGAGGACGGCGACGTCCATGCTGGTCTGGTCGGAGCGCAGCCGGGTCGGGCCGCCGCCGTCCCCGCCGCCGGAGCTCATCACGATGGCGTCCTGGGCGAGGACGGTCCCGGCGCGCGGGCCGCCGTTCTGCCCGCCGCCGACCGCGTAGAGGATGACGTGCTGCCCCCTGGCCAGGGCGCCGGACGGCGTCTGGCCGGGTTTGAGCGCGAGCCCGACGATGACGCGCCCGCTCTCCGGGGCGTCCGACGAGCTGATCATGGAGTTGGTCAGCAGCGCGCCCCGCACCAGCCGGACGGCCGCGACGTGCCGGGTCACCTTCGCCCGCTCCGACCAGCGGAGGTACTCGATTCCGGTGTCACCGATCTGCACCTCCTCCAGGGCGCTCGCCGGGATCTGCTGCCCGGCCGCGACCGGCTGCGCGATGCGGATCGCCGACACCCGCTCGCCGCTCGCCATCACCAGGTAGGCGCTGGCGAGGGCGCCGCCGAGGATGAGCAGCACCGCGAGCGCCGCCAGCGCGGGCTTGCGTTCGCGAGGGGAGGTGGGAAGCCGCTGCCCACCGGAGGTGCCGAGCCCCGACCGGCCGAGCCCCGCCGTCCCGCCGGAGGAGCCCGCCCCACCACCGCCGGAGATGGTCGACTGGTTGGACTTCATCGCGCTGCCCACGCGCTCCTTCCCGCCCTCCCGCGGACCTCGTCCTGCGAGATTCCCACGTCACCGAGCGTTCCATGCTTGCGGGGGCGGCAAGGTCCCGTCAATGGATTCGGTGAGGTGTAGCCGTTCCGTATCCGGGCGCACCTCGTTGACCTGGGAATTCGCCGACCACTTGGCTACTGACCACAAGTCACTTCTGTCACTGACCACATGCTGGACGCGTCCGGAGGCCCCGCGCGGTCACGGCTTCAGGCCGACGAGGTGGCCGAGCAGCGTCATCGTGTGGTCGAAGTAGGCGGCCCTCTCCTCGATCACGTTGTTGAATTGCCCGAACAATTCGAAGCTGACCGTCCCGTACAAACCGGCCCATGCTGTGAAGGCTCGGACAATCACGTCATCGGGGATGTCCATGGGGAGCGCGGCGCGCGCGCGGGCCAAGTCCTCGGCAAGTGAAGGCGGCGCCGGAGGGCACGGGCCGACAGGGTCGAGCGCACCGGCCTGGTACGCCTCGGTGACGATCCGCGTGAAGACGACCGTGTCGCGTACGGCGGCGGGGACGGTGTCCTGTGGCGCCTTGTAGCCGGGGACGGGCGAACCGTAGAGCAGCGCGTACTCGTGCGGATGCTCCAGCGCCCACCCGCGGACGGCCCTGCACACGGCGAGCCACCGTCCGGCGAAGTCGCCGGACGGTGCGTTCGCGTCGGCCCGCTCGACGGCCTCCCCGACGGCGTTGTACCCGTCGATGATCAGCGCGGTGAGCAGGTCGTCGCGGCTCGGGAAGTACCGGTAGATCGCCGACGACACCATGCCCATCTCGCGGGCGACCGCGCGCAGCGACAGCCCCGCCGCGCCCTCGGTGGCCAGTTGCCGCCGCGCGATCTCGGTGATCTCCCGGATCAACTCCGCCCGTACCCGTTCCCGTGCCGTACGACCAGCGCTCATGGTGCGAGCTTAACAGAGCATCGCACCGAAGCGAGAGCACTGCTCTTGACAACAGTGCTCTCCAGAGAGAGCATTGCTCTCGTAACGGAGCACTGAAACGAAGGAGCCGCTCATGCCGAGCCCGGCGATCCTGCACGACGAGTACGCGCTGCGCGGGCGCATCGACGAGTCCGCGCCCGTGACCAGCACGTCCAGCGTCCTGATCGACGCGCCCGCCGCGCGGGTCTGGGACGTCCTCGCCGACCTGCGCGGCTGGGAGACCTGGGCGCCCGGCTTCCGGCTGCGGGCGCTGGAAGCGGTCGAACCGGGCCGCGAGTTCCGGTGGGCCCAGAACGGCACGCCGCTGCGCTCCCGGTTCGCCGTGGTCGACCCCGGCCGCGAGCTGAGCTGGACGGGCGCCTTCCTCGCCCTCTACCGGGCCGTGGACCGCATGACGCTGGCCCCGCAGGAGGGGCGCACCCGCGTCACCCTGCAGGAGTCGCTGGACGGCCCGCTCGTGCGCATCCTGTTCGGGGAGCGGCGGCTGCGCGCCGCCCACCAGATCCGGCTCGCCGCCCTGAAATCCCACATCGAGACCCGCTGACGGCAGAAGGAGAGACACCATGGGCAAGCATGTGATCGTCGGAGCGGGACAGGCCGGCGGCCACCTGGCCGAGCGGCTGGCCGGGCAGGGGCACGACGTCGTGGTCGTGACGCGCTCCGGCTCCGGGCCCGAGGGCGTCGAGCGGGTCGCCGCCGACGTCACCGACCGGGCCCGGCTCACCCGGATCGCGCAGGGCGCCGACGCCCTCTACAACTGCGTCAACCCGAAGTACCACCGCTGGGCGCAGGACTGGCCGCCGATGGCGGCGTCCTTCCTGGGCGCCGCCGAGGAGACGGGCACCGTCCTGGTGATGCTGGGCAACCTCTACGGGTACGGGCCGGTGGACGGGCCGATGACCGAGGACCTGCCGCTCGCCGCGACCGGCACCAAGGGACGGGTGCGGGCGAAGATGTGGGAGGACGCGCTGGCCGCGCACAAGGCGGGGCGCATCCGGGCCACCGAGCTGCGGGGCTCCGACTACTACGGGCCCCACAGCACCGACCAGTCCTACATCGGCCAGACGCGGTTCGTGAAGCCGCTGCTCGCGGGCAAGCGGGTGTCGTACCTCAGCGACCCGTCCGTCCCGCACGCCTGGACGTACCTGCCGGACGTCGCCGAGGCGCTCGCCATCGCGGGGACGGACGAGCGCGCCTGGGGGCGCCCGTGGCACATCCCGACGGGCCCGGCCGTGTCCGCGCTGGAGGTCGCGGAGCGGCTGTGCGAGATCGCCGGGGCGCCGAAGCCGCGCCTCTACGAGGTGCCGTACCCCGTCGTCCACGCGGCCGGGTGGTTCTTGCCGATGGCGAAAGAACTGCGGGAGACCCGCTACCAGTTCGACAAGCCGTTCATCCTGGACTCTTCCGCGTTCGAATCCACGTTCGGGATGGCGCCGACACCGCTGGACGACGCGCTGCGGACCATCGTCGCCGCCTCGCGGAAGTCGGAGGGTAGTGGTAATTAAGCTGAACGCGCTCGCCCGGAGGACGTCGGAGGCTCGGATGCGGATCTCGTTCACGGCGCTGACCGGCGGCGGCCCCCGGGATGTCGTGCTGAACGTCGACGCCGAGGTCACCGTGGACGGGGTCGCCCAGTCGCTCGCCGCCACCCTGAACGGCCCGCCGCCCGCATCGGCCCCCCGCTTCTCCAAGGCCGCCCTGCTCGCCAAGGACGGCTCCCGCAAGGCCCTCTGGATGGACGGCCGGATGCTCGACCCGCAGGCCCTCGCCGTCAAGGAACTGCGCGACGGCGCCGTCGTGGCGGTCGAGCGGCGCGGCGCCGCCGCCACCGTCCTCACCGAGCCGACGGGGCTCGTCGAGGTCCGGGCCGTCGGCGGCCCGGCCGCCGGGTCGGTGCACCGGCTCGGCCTCGGGACCAGCACGATCGGGTCCGGGCGGGACGTGGACGTGACGCTCGACGACCCGTCCGTCCCGGCACGGTCGCTGCGGCTCACCGTCGGGCGCGACACCGTCCAGGTCGAGGCGTCCGCGCTGACGATGCGGGGTTCCGCCGCGCTGGACGGAACACCGCTGGGCGCGAAGACGGCATGGCCGGCGGGCGCGCTGCTGACGGTGGGCGACAGCGTGCTGGCACTCGCGCCGAGCACCGCGCCCGACACGCATCTGGAGCCGCTGCCGGAGGGCGGGCTGGCGTTCAACCGTCCCCCTCGGCTGCATCCGGCGCACCGGGTGCGGACGCTGGAGGTCCCGAAACGTCCCGAACGCAACCCGCGCGAGCGGCTCCGGCTGTTCGGCGCGCTGCTGTTCTCGGCGTTCGGCCTGGCCATGGCGTTCGGTCTCGGGCAGTGGTGGTGGGCGCTGTTCGCGCTCGCCTGGCCGGTGATGACGGTCGGCGAGTGGATCGGCGACCGGCTGCACGGCCGCAAGTCGTACAAGCGGGCGCTGAAGGACTACCACCGCAGGTCCGGCGAGTTCGACGGCGAGCTGGAGCGGCTGCGGCGCGAGGACGAGGCCGAACGGCGCGCCCTGCACCCCGATCCCGCCGAGGTGCTGCTCACCGCGACCGGGCCGCGGCGGCGGCTGTGGGAGCGCCGGGGCACCGACCCCGACGTCCTCCACCTGCGGGTCGGGCTCGCCGATCTGCCCGCCCGGATCAAGCTGACCGGCGACGCCGCGGGACACGGGCGAGGCGGAGACGCGCCGCCGCACCCGGGACACGACATCCCGATCCCGGCGGCGCGGCGGGTTCCGGTGGCGCTGCCGCTCGCCGACCTGGGCGTCGTCGGGCTGACCGGCCCGCGCCACGCGTCGCGCGCGCTGGCCCGGTGGATGGTCGCGCAGGCCGCCGTCCTGCACAGCCCCCGCGATCTGGCCATCGTCGTCCTGTCCGCCGACCAGCGGGCCGGAGACGAGTGGAACTGGGTGCGCTGGCTGCCGCACTGCGCGCCGCGCGAGGGCGAAGACTGCGTGGCCCTCGTCGGGGCGGACGCAGAGTCGGCCGCGCACCGCATCACCGAACTCGCCATCAAGGTGACGGAGCGGCGGCGTGCCGCGCAGGCCGAATCGTCGTTCTTCGGCCGGGAAGGGGCGCCGTCCGTCCCGTACAACATCCTGATCGTGCTGGACGGCGCGCGCGCATTGCGCCGTCTGCCGGGGATGCCGATGCTTCTGTCGCGAGGCGCCGAGTACGGTCTGTACGCCATCTGCGTGGACGACGAGGAGCGCCTCCTCCCGGAGGAGTGCCAGGCCGTCGCCGCATGGGATCCGCAGCACCCCTCCCAGGTCCGGCTTCAAGGGCAGGGGCTCGAAGTGCTCGGTCCCGTGCTCGCCGACCAGGTTTCTGCGGCCTGGACAGACCGGGTGGCGCGCGCGCTGGCCCCCGTCCGGGACGTCTCCCGTGAGGACGCCGAAGACGCCATCCCGACCGACGTACGGCTGCTCGACCTCCTCGACATGCCGGAGCCCACGGCCGAGCACATCCTTCAGTCGTGGCACAGGACCGGTGGGCGCACCACCCGCGTCCCCATAGGGCTCGGCTCAGGGCAGCCGTACGAGATCGACCTCCGGGCTGACGGCCCCCACGGCCTCATCGCGGGAACCACGGGCGCCGGCAAGTCGGAACTCCTGCAAACGCTCATCGCGTCCCTCGCCGTCGCGAACCGCCCGGACGAGATGACGTTCGTCCTCATCGACTACAAGGGCGGCGCCGCGTTCAAGGACTGCGCCCGCCTCCCCCACACCGTCGGCATGGTCACCGACCTGGACGGCCACGCCACCGAACGCGCACTGGAGTCCCTCGCCGCCGAACTCCGCCGCCGCGAGGAGATCCTGCTCGAAGCGGGCGCCAAGGACATCGACGACTACAACGACCTGCGCCCCGGCCGGCAGGGCCTGCCGGCCATGCCGCGGCTCGTCCTCGTCATCGACGAGTTCGCCGCGATGGTGACCGAACTGCCCGACTTCGTCACCGGGCTGGTCGACATCGGACGCCGGGGGCGGTCACTCGGCGTCCACCTGATCCTCGCCACGCAGCGTCCCGCCGGGGTCGTCACCGCCGACATCCGCGCCAACACCAACCTGCGGATCGCCCTCCGCGTGACGGACCCGGACGAATCCACCGACGTTCTCGACACGCCGGACGCCGCGCAGATCTCCAAGTCGACACCGGGACGCTGCTACATCCGCTCGGGCGTGTCATCGCCGCATCCCGTCCAGTCCGCACGGATCGGCGGACGCCGCCCCGGCGCGGTCGCCCGGGGCGCGACCGTCCTGCCGCTCCCCTGGCAGGGCCTCGGCCACCCGCTGCCCGCCCCGCGCGAGGCCGCCGACGACGCCTCGACGGCGACCGATCTCGGCGTCCTCGTCCAGGCGATCGACGAGGCCGCCCGCCGCGCCGGCATCGCCCGCCTGCCGTCCCCCTGGCTGAACCCGCTGCCCGATCAGGTCAGGCTGACGCCCCGCACCGCCGCCGGCGGCTCCGTCGTGGACGTCCCGCCGATCCCGTTCGGCATCACCGACCTCCCCGCCGTCCAGTCCCGCGAGGAACTGGCCCTCAACCTCGCCTCCGGCGGCCACCTGTACCTCGCCGGGTCCGCCCAGTCGGGCCGCTCGACCGCGCTGCGCACCATCGCCGGTTCCCTGGCCGCGTCCTGCTCCCCCTACGACGTCCACCTGTACGCGATCGACTGCGGCGCGAACGCGCTGCTGCCGCTGGTCTCCCTGCCGCACTGCGGCGCCGTCGTCCCCCGCGACCAGCTCGACCGCTGCGAACGGCTCCTCACCGCGCTGACCGCCGAGGTCGCCCGCCGCCAGCAGCTCCTCGCCGAGGCCGGGTTCGCCTCCCTCGCCGAACAGCGCGCCGCCGTCGCCGCCACCGACCGGCTCCCCTGGATGGTCCTGCTCCTCGACCGCTGGGAGGGCTTCCTCGGCGCGTTCGAGCACTACGACTACGGGCGCCTCGTCGACCAGACCATCCGGCTGCTGCGCGAGGGCGCCGCCGTCGGCCTGCGCGCCGTCTTCACCGGCGACCGCTCCGGTCTCGGCGGCCAGATCTCCACCGTCTTCGACCGCCGCCTCATCCTGCGGATGGCCGACCCGAACGACTACGGCTACGGCGGCCTCCAGGACAAACAGGTCCCCGCCGCGATGCCGCCCGGCCGCGCCCTGGAACCCACCGCTCCCGGGGCGCCCCCGCGCGAATCCCAGATCGGCCTGCTGGGGGACGACCCGTCGGGCACGTCCCAGGTGGCCGCCCTCCAGGAGATCGCCCGGACCTGCGTGTCCCGCTACGGCCGCCTGCCCCGCCGCCAGCGTCCCCTGCACGTGGACGAACTCCCCGTCCGCATCACCTACCGCGAGGCCATGTCGCTCGACCCCGAGTTCCTCGCCCCGTCCCCGCTCTGGGCGCTGGTGGGCGTGGGCGGCGACACCCTCACCCCGGTCGGCGTCGACCTGCTCAACGAGGGCCCCGGCTTCGCCGTCGCCGGCCCGCCCCGCTCCGGCCGCTCCACCACCCTCCGCACGATCGTCCACTCCCTCCTCGACCCGGCCGCCGGCGGCGGCCTCGTCCCCGTCGTGCTGGTCACCCCCCGCCGCTCCCCGCTCCGCCTGCTGTCCAGCCGCCCCGGCGTCCTCGGCCTCCTGACGTCCGACTCCGATCCCGACGACCTCGCCGACGCCATCGGCGACGAACACCGCTACGTCGTCGTCGTGGACGACGCGGAACTCCTCGACGAAACCGACCTGGACGACGCCCTCCGCGACGTCCTGCGCACCGCCCGCGACGGCGAGCACGCCGTCGTCATCGGCGGCACCACCGACGACCTGGGCCGCGGCTACCGCGGTTTCCTCTCCGACACCCGCCGCTCCCGCTCCGGCGTCCTGCTGTCCGTCGACTCCCCCGACGACGGCGACCTCTTCGGCCTCCGCCTCCCCCGCAACGCCCCGCTCGGCGGCCCCACCGGCCGCGGCCTCTTCGTTGCGACCGGCGTCACCACCCAGATCCAGGTGGCCCTCCCGCCCCCGGCCGGCAGCGACTGATCAACCCCGGGAATACCGCCTGTCGACCGTCCCGAACGAGGGATCCATCCACTTCGCGACCTTCTCCGGCGACGGCCTGTGCTTGGCCGACCGCCACACGCAGAAGAACACCACAACGAACGCAACCGCGATGGTCACCGCATAGTCGGCACCGTATTCGATCTCGTACTTCTCACCCGGATCAAAGGAGAACGCGAAGGTCGAGATGACGGTGACGCATCCGACCAACCATGTCACACACGAGATCACACGAGTCGCCGCGGCACTCGCCGCCACCCCCAGCAGCAAAGTGACCATCATCAGCAAGGGCAGCCACCTGCCCGGCCCGTCCACCTCCGGCGCCAAGGCCAACTCCCAGAGAACATAGGTGGTGCCGCGCACGTCAGTCCACGGCGCCATCGTCCACCCCGTCAACGCCATCGTGACGGCCGTCCCCCACACCGCACAACGAATCCGCCGCTCGAACTCGGCAACACCGAGTGCGGGCCCCCTGCTCATGACGGCCTCGGCGTGCACTTGTGAAGCTCCCCGAACCGCTTCTCCGCGATCCGCATGAAGTCGAACATGTCCTGAACCGCATCCCGTCCCCGCACCACCGGTACAAAATCAATACTGATCCACGGCTTCTTCTTCCCACACCGGAACAACGCGATCACGAAGTTGGGGAGCCCGTCGAGTCCACCGGCCGGCCGATACCCGGCCAGCCCCCGCCCCAGCTCGGACGGAAGTTGATGAGGTGATTCGTGCGCCCAGTTCTCCCGCTGCGTCCGCAGAATCTCTCCCCCCTCGTTGTACGACCACTCGACCCCCAACGAAAACGGCCCTTTCGGAGGCGACGCCAGGCAGAGCCCGTTATCCGTCTGCGGTCCATCCCAGTCGCTCTTCAGCGGGGAGGTCACTCCCGTGGCTCGCCGGAAAGCGGACTCGGGCACCAGGTCACAAAGGTAGGGGGCACTATCCGCCACAGGCCGCACGTCAAGGGATGAATCCGCCCCCCGCGGACCCCCGCCATCGCACCCGGCAGCGAAGATCACCATGATCGCCGAGAGAAGCCCCAGAACCCTTCGCACCGAAGTCACCGCTGACTGCTCGGAGTCACACTTTTGCCATCCGAGCTCTTGTAATGCCCGGCCGTCTTCTCTCGCCCGTTCCGCATCGATTTCTGCACATCATCGCTGATGTCACCTAGATTCAGCCTGTTACCGGCCCAGTGCAGAAATTTTTCCAGCTCCACGTCGCTCAGCGATTCGATAGGACGAATCTTGGGGTCCGGCCCTTTCGTGGCGAACGATTTCCCCGCCAGGCCCGGACCATCGAGACGACCGTGGCTCGCCATCGAGGACACGACCATCTGACTGAACAAGCGTTCAACACCCTCTGTTTCGGTCGTGGGGGCCAAGATCTTCTGGTCGGGCTTGTCGGCCAGCCTCTTCGCTATGACGTCGGTCAGTTTTCCGGTGAGCTGCAGCATCGTGGCCTCGTAGGGTTTCCCCACCGCCGGGACGTGCTCCGCGACCAGTGTCGTGCCGATCGGGACGAGTCCGAGGCCGGCCCCGACGTATTTGCGCATGCGGTCGAGGTCTTCGGCGAGCCGGCCTTCTTCGGCCCCGACCGACTGGTGACGGGCTTCCAGGAGATGGCCGAACATCCAGCCCTCGCCCGCGATGGCGTTCGACAGATCGGCGTTCTTGACGATCGCCCGGTCGATGACGAGCTTGGAGTGGGCGATCTGGCCCAGGAGGAGGTGTTCGTAGGCGCCGGCGTCCCGGGTCACGTCCACGAGGAGATAGTCCAGGTCCTCGCCGGTCATTCCCGTGGATCCGGGTTTGTCGGTGTAGCCGTCGAGCCGGACGATGTCGTGCAGTTTCTCAAGGTGGGCGACGAGGACCGTGGCCATGGCGGGACGCAGGCCCGACAGTTCGTCGTAGTGCTTGGGACGGGAGATGGCGTCGCTCACCTGGCCGTGTCTCAGGGAGTCGAACGGCCCCCTCTCCCGGATCCGGAGCTTGCCATCCTTGACTTCGAAGTTCTTGCGGGTGTCGGCGGCGAGGATCTTGGCCACCGCGAAGGCGAGGCGGGTGGATTCGGGGTCCTGGGCGGTGGCGGCGGACTGGATCGTCCCGCCCAGGGCGGCGCCGTGGTCTGTGGCGCCCCAGACGGGGCGGCGGTCGTGGAGAAGGTACTGGAGGGTCGAGCCTCTGAAGGCGGGTTCGGTGCCCTTCTCGAAGGGCCCCATGTAGACGTGGGTCAGGAGGGCCTGTGAGGTTTCCTTGCCGGAGAGGGCGGCGGCGGTGAGGAGGGGTGCCAGGAAGTCCGTCTTGCGGTCGCCGGGGACGACCTTGGTCGTGGTGGGGTCCAAGGCATTGCCCAGGCCGGCCTTGCCGGTGAGGGTGGGGAGCGGTTCCTGGCCGAGGGTTTTCCGCAGGCGGCTGTCGTAGGCGATCATGTCGCTGCCGACGACCTCGATGAAGTGGGCGGAGAAGCGGGTGTCGCCGGCGGCGGTCAGGAGGGTGGAGAGGGACTGGTAGCCGGACGTGCCGTTCGGCGGGGTGCTGAGGGGCGGGAAGTTCTCGCGGCCGGCCGCGGTGAGGGCGCGCAGGTAGTCGTCGCCCAGGTAGGCCCGCGTGTCGGGGCGGGTTGCGAGGGCTAGGCTGCGGCCCAGCAGGGCTAAGGCCGCGCGGGTTTCGGCGGCGTGGGCGTCGAGGCCGTCGCGGGGCTGCCGGACGTCGGCGGCGAGCGGGGCGGTCAGGTCCATCGGGAGCTTGAGGAGGGCCTCGGGGCCGAGGGCCTCCAGGAGGCCCTTGGCGAACATCGGGGTGATGTCCTGCGGGTGGAGGCGGCGCAGGGCGGCCCTGGCGGCGGGGTCGCCGGACGCGGCGCGGCGGAACAGGTCGGCGCTGCGGCGGCCGGCGGCGTAGCCGACCTGGTCGGTGTAGCGGTCGGGGAGCTTCAGGTAGGTGCCGTCCTGACGGCAGACGACCATGGCGAGTTTCTGCCGGTCGAGGTCGTGGGCGAGCTGGTTGCGGCGGCGCAGGTCGGAGGCGGCCCGGTCGGCCCAGGCGGCGATGCGTTTGATCTCCATCGCGGGCGCCGTGCTGACCTTGGCGGCGTTGAGCGCCTGCCACAGCTGGTCGGCGAGTTCGGCGAGTTTCGGGGCCGCCTGCGTCATCTGCTGGGTCATGTGCTCGAACTCGGCGAGCTTCACGCCGCAGGTGCCCGGGTCAAGCCATGCGTCGCCCATGTCACCGCCGGTTCAGTTCGTCCCGGACGAGTTGCAGGGCTTTGCGCAGTTCGGCGTGCAGGGCGGCGTCGTTCTGGTCGAGCTTGTGCGCGAAGCTCCGGGCCGCTCCGCCGCCGACCCAGGCGTGGTCGTCCATCGCCTGGCGGGCCGAGGTGAACAGGTGCCAGTGCTGATCGGACAGCACCTGAATGCGGCCAAGGAGAAATTGCAGTTGCAGCGACTCGGGCTTGCTCACGTACGTCCCTCTGGCATCGGGCATGGCCCGGCTGCGGGGGACGCCGGGGAGGTGATGCGGGTCCCGGCCTCGGGGGGATGGGCCGGGACCCGCGGCTCGGGGGTCAGCGAGTGGCGGCCTCGATGTTCTGCTGGGACTTGCGAATGTCCTGGCTGCCCTGCTCCAGCGCGAGGGCCATCTTGTCGAAGGCGGTCTTGGCCTCGGCCCAGGCGGCGCGGAAGCGGTCGGCGCCGGGGCCCCACCAGGCTGCGCTGCTGCTCACGGTGCGGCCGTTCAGGTCCTTGATCAGGGCGTCGAGGTTGCGGGAGTGCTTGCTGAAGATGCGGGACAGTTCTTCGAGTTCGCCCAGGTTGGCGCCGCGCTTGTCGCCCATCGCTCCGGCCCTTTCGTCGCTGCTCGCCGAACGTTTCACCGTGATGCGGAAAGAATGGCGTCAGCTTACGCCCCATCGATCACGTGAATCCAGCCGGACAACGCCGATCACGGTCCTGAACGGCCATATTCCCGCCATCTCGGGATGTCCGGATGTGGCCAGATCGGAGTTGTGACGAGCATACTTACTGCTCGTCAAGGGAATTTCAGCGCGATTCCGGGCCGAAAGCGCGGTCAGCGGTCGGCGGGGGCCGGGTCGTTCACCGGGTGCGCATCCGGGTCCAGGACGCGTTCGGCGACCAGGGTGATCTGCTCGCCGCGCGTCTGGAACTCGAACCGGCGCCGCACCGCCTGGGTGACCTTGCCTCCGCCGTAGCGGACCTCGGTGTGCTCGACCGCCTCCAGTGTGATGCGGTCCCCCGTCCGGACGGCACGGCTCGGGTCGAGGCGGGTGCGGGCGCCGGTGTAGGCGGGGCCTCCCTCGACGGGTGCGCGGTTATGGGTCTCCAGTTCGCGGACGGCCCGTTCCTGCGAGCGCATCAGCCGCGGGGAGATCCGCACTCCGAGGACCTCGGCCGGCATGGCGCGGCGGTCCCGGTCCCGTTTGGGCACGAGCGCCTGGGAGCGGCGTTCCAGGAGGGTGTTCGCGGCGACGGTGAGTTGCCGGGTGACGTAGTCGTCGACGGCAGGGCTCCCCCGGCGGACGGCCGACGAGGGTGTCAGCAGGCAGGCTGCCAGAGCGACCGCCAGGCCGACCCGGGGCCACGGGCGAACCATCGGCGTCTCCCGCTGGTCGGGGGCGAGCAGATTCGTGCCGAGATTACACCGGCCGGCGCGGCGGGGACGGCCCGCTTCCGCGCGAAGGCCCGCGCCCCGGTGGAGAAGGGCGCGGGCCTTCCGGGGAGTCGCGGGTCAGTCCGCTTCGATCTCCAGCGCGGCGACGCGGGACCGGGCCTGCGCCATCGCCTCGTGATAGCGCTCCTCCCATGCCGGGTCGCCGTCCGGGATCTCCGCGACCGTCTGCCGCCCGCTCTCGGCGAGCAGGTCCCCGGCGCCGTTGCGGGAGACCCGACGGACGACGACCGCGGTGACGCCGCCGGACGACTCGGTGTGGGTCTCCCAGCGGGCACCCCGCTCCAGCGCGGCCCCGGCGGACGCCGACCGGTCCGCGAACGCGTACATCAGCAGGACGACCACCACGGCGGCCACCGCCAGCGCCACCAGGACGATCAGGAACCGCATGACGCCTCCCCGTCACCTGCCCCGCATGAGCGAGCCGTTCGGGTTGCCGGGCGCGTAGACGGTGATGCCCTGCGGGAGCGCCTTCAGTTCCTCGATCCTCGCGCAGGTCGGGCACTTGTTGTAGCCGTCCTGGCGGGCCTTGTTGGCCGCGGCCTCCGCCTTGGCCGTGGCGACCTTCGCCTGTGCCTCGCTGACCTGGGCGAACGCGGCCTGCGCGCGGTCCACGGCGTCCTGCACCTTGGACGGCAGAGTGATCCGGACGAGGTTGAAGTGGATGTTGGTGACGAACTTGCCGCCGAGCGTCTGCTCCAGGTCGGCGGCCAGGCTGGTGTTGATCGCGTTCTGCACCTTGGCGATGTTGGCGTTGTTGCTCTGCGCCTGCTGCCCCGCCGGCTGGGCGTTCCTCGGCTGCGCGCTGGAGTTCTGCACCAGGGCGCAGGACGAGACGAGCTCGGCGCACCGGAAGCTGTTGATCTGGCTGCGCAGGTCGTTGTCGATCACCGGCCGGACGATCTGGTCGAGGAACGCGGACCAGCCCTTGTCGCCGTCGTAGACGCTGTACATCTCGCCGCCGGCGCTGCGGAACTTGCGCGTCCCGTACTTGTCGTCGAAGTCCTTGATCGTCTTGTGGTCCAGGTTGAGGGTGAAGTACAGCGTGCCCTCGATGCCCATGTTGACGCCGTCCGAGCTGGGCACGGTGACGACGTCGACGCCGGTCTCGTCGCCCTTGTTCGCGTCCGAGGTGATCGTGTAGAAGCGCTGCTGGGCGGGGTACTTGTGGACCTGCGAGTACAGGCCGATCCAGACGCGCCCGGAGCCGGGGTCGATGACCTGCCGGATCCTGTTGTTGTCGAAGAACCCGCCGTTGCGGACGACGGCGATCTCGCCGCCGCTGGTCCGCTCGAAGCCGCCGAACAGGGCGCTGAGCACCGGCCAGCCAACGACGACGAGCAGCACGGCGGTGACGATCGCGGTGCGCCTGCGCGGCCTGCTCAGCGCCGTGAGCGGGCTCTTGCCCGCGGACCGGTTCTTCCCGGCGGACGACTCCTTGTTGGCCACGACCACTCCTCTCGTACCCGTGCCACTCGGCGCCCGGGTTTCACGATGAGACGGAGGAGGGGCCGGCGGGGCTCCGGCGGTCACCAGACCGTTATCCCGCGAATCCTCCCGATATCTGGGACCTGGACCCCCTATAAGGAGGGGCTTACGAAATGCTGGAACGGCGGTTATCTAGACTGCCTGCGAGGTTCAGGGAGGAGACCCACGTGCGCAAGGTCCTGATCGCCAACCGCGGTGAGATCGCGGTCCGTATAGCCCGTGCCTGCCGCGATGCGGGGTTGGCAAGTGTGGCGGTGTACGCCGAACCGGATCTGGAGGCGCTGCACGTTCGGGTCGCCGACGAGGCGTTCGCCCTGGGTGGGCAGACCGCCGCCGAAAGCTATCTGAACATCGAGAAGCTGCTGAAGATCGCGGCGGAGGCGGGCGCGGACGCCGTCCACCCCGGCTACGGGTTCCTGGCCGAGAACGCCGACTTCGCCACCGCCGTCGAGAACGCCGGGCTGACCTGGATCGGTCCGCCGCCCGCCGCGATCATCGCGCTGGGCGACAAGGTGCAGGCCCGGCACATCGCGCAGCGGGTCGGCGCGCCGCTGGTGGCCGGCACCAAGGACCCGGTGTCGGGCGCGGACGAGGTCGTCGCGTTCGCCGAGGAGCACGGCCTGCCCATCGCGATCAAGGCGGCGTACGGCGGCGGCGGACGCGGCCTGAAGGTCGCCCGGACGCTGGAGGAGGTCCCCGAGCTGTACGAGTCCGCCGTCCGCGAGGCCGTGGGCGCGTTCGGGCGCGGGGAGTGCTTCGTCGAGCGGTATCTCGACAGGCCCCGGCACGTGGAGACCCAGTGCCTGGCCGACAAGCACGGCAACGTGGTCGTCGTCTCCACCCGCGACTGCTCACTGCAGCGCCGGCACCAGAAGCTCGTCGAGGAGGCCCCGGCCCCGTACCTGACCGGCGAGCAGGTCGAACTGCTCTACAGCTCTTCCAAGGCCATCCTCAAGGAGGCCGGGTACGTCGGCGCGGGGACGTGCGAGTTCCTCGTCGGGCAGGACGGCACGATCTCCTTCCTTGAGGTCAACACCCGTCTCCAGGTCGAGCACCCGGTCACCGAGGAGGTCGCCGGGGTGGACCTCGTCCGGGAGATGTTCCGCATCGCGGACGGCGAGGAGATCGGTTACGGCGACCCCGCGCTGCGCGGCCACTCGATCGAGTTCCGGCTGAACGCCGAGGACGCCGGCCGCGGGTTCCTGCCCGCCGTGGGGACGCTGACCGCGTGGGAGCCGCCGACCGGACCGGGCGTCCGGCTGGACGCGGGGTACGGCGCCGGGCAGAGCGTCCCGCAGGCGTTCGACTCGCTGATCGCCAAGCTGATCGTGACGGGCGCGACGCGGCGGCAGGCCGTCGAGCGGTCCCGGCGCGCGCTGGCCGAGTTCGTGATCGAGGGGATGCCGACCGTGCTGCCGTTCCACCGGGCGGTGCTGGAGGACCCGGCGTTCGTCCCGGCGGACGACGAGACCCCGTTCAGCGTCCACACCCGGTGGATCGAGACCGAGTTCGACAACCGGATCCCGCCGTATGAGACGGCCCCGGCCGGGGACGAGACGGAGGAGGGCGAGCGGGAGCGCGTCACCGTCGAGGTCGGCGGCCGGCGCATCGAGGTCGTCCTGCCCGCCGGGTTCGGCGGCGGGGCCGCGTCCGCCGCCGGGAAGGCCCAGCCCGCCAGGCGGCGCGGCGGCAAGACGGGCGGCGCCGCGCAGGCGTCCGGTGACTCGCTGGTCAGCCCGATGCAGGGCACCATCGTCAAGATCCTCGTCGCGGACGGCGCGGCGGTGGAGGCCGGCGACACCATCGTCGTCCTGGAGGCGATGAAGATGGAGCAGCCGCTCACCGCGCACAAGGCCGGGACGCTGACCGGCCTCGCCGCCGAGGTCGGGCAGACCGTCTCGGCGGGCACCGTCCTCTGCGAGATCAAGGACAGCTGAGCGCGAACCGCCCCGCCCGGCACCGGGCGGGGCGGCCGGATGGGCGCGGTCCCCATTGAGGACGGCCGTAAATCCGCCGCGGGAACGAGTCATCAGGCCGTTCGCGTGGGCAGACTGGCAACATGAGCACCGAGAACCGGGCCATCCGGGCGGCGCGCCGGGGCACCGCCTGGGCGATCGTCGGCGCCGTCGCCGTGCCAGTGTTCGCCCTCACGGCCCCCGCGCATGCCGCCCCGGCACAGCCCTCCCCCGCCCAGGCCGGCACGGTCCAGGCCGGCACGATTCAGGCCGCATCGACGCACGTCACGGTCGCGCCCGGCGCGGCGACCCGCGACACGGTGGGGCAGATCGCCAAGGGCCTCATCGACTCGCGGCTGTACGTGACGAGCGAGGCCGGGAACGTGCTGTCCCCGGCCGACCAGAACGAGATCAAGACATCGCTCGGCGGAGACGGCGACGCCGACATCCGGGCCGTGGTGGTCAGCAACAACGTCACGGGAAGCCAGGTCAGGCAACTGCTCCCGGCCGTCGCCGACCGGGTCGGCAAGGGGCAGACGTACGTCGCCGTCACCGCCGACGGCAGCAGGATGGCCGCGGTCTCCAAGAAGCTCGACGGCAGCGAGATCAACCAGATCATCACCCGCACCAACGGCGCACCGCTGAAGCAGCGGCTGATCGACTTCGGGAACCGCGCCGAGAAGAAGGTCGACGACAAGGCCCAGTCCGGTGCGATCGTCGGATACGTCGTGATCGGCGTGCTCGTGCTGATCGTGGCGGCGGGCACGGGCGTGTTCCTTACCGCGCGCAAGCGGCGCCAGGAGCGCGAGGCCAGGGAGATGGCCGACCTCAAGCAAGGCGTTCAGGAGGATGTCACCCTCCTCGGCGAGGACATCGCCCGCCTGGACCTCAACGTCATGGACAGGGACCTCGACCCCGCCATCCGCGCCGACTACGAGCGCGCGATGGACTCCTATGACAGCGCCAAGACGGCGACGGAGCGCGCCGGCCGTCCGCAGGACATGCAGGCCGTGACGACCGCGCTGGAGGACGGCCGCTACTACATGATGGCGACCCGCGCCCGGCTGGCCGGAGAGCCCATCCCCGAACGGCGCGCACCGTGCTTCTTCAACCCGCAGCACGGGCCGTCCGTCCAGGACGTCGTGTGGGCACCGCCCGGCGGCAGCGCCCGGTCCGTCCCCGCGTGCGCGGCCGACGCCGAGGCCGTCCTGCACGGGACGGAGCCGGACATCCGGATGGTCCCGTACCAGGGTGCCCGGCAGCCGTACTGGAACGCCGGCCGCGCGTACGCGCCCTACGCCGGCGGCTACTACTACGGCTACGGGGGGTTCGACATGCTCGGCGGCCTGATGGTCGGCACCATGCTCGGCTCGATGATGGGGCACGGCCTCGGCTGGGGCGGCGACGGGTTCGGCGGTGACGGCTTCGGCGGAGGTGACGGAGACGTCGGCGGCGGCTGGGACTTCGGCGGCGGTGATTTCGGCGGCGGCGGCGACTTCGGCGGCTTCTGAGCGGCGCGGACGCCGGTGCCGCGGGCGGCGGCGGGCGGCGCGGCCCCGGCCCGCGGCGGTGCCATCGGGTCCGGTGCCCATGGCCGGGGGTGCGCACCGTGCAGGCCGGCGTCCAGGCACCCCGCATGGACAAGGGACGGCCTCATGCGGTGACGTGGTGCCATGAGCAGGACTCCCGCCTCGGCACTGTACTGGCGCATCCTCGGCATCAACGGGCTGATCTTCGCGATCGGGACGGTCCTGCTGGCCGTGGCGCCCGTCACCATCTCCTCCCCGATCCTGCTGCGGGAGCTCGCGGTCCTGGTGATCGGGCTGGTCGTGATGATGGCGGCGAACGCGGTGCTGCTGCGCGCCAGCCTGTCGCCGCTGGAGCGGCTCACCGCGCTGATGGCGCGGCTGGACTCGCTGCGCTCCCGCGACCGGCTCTCCGCCACCGGCAACGGCGACCTGTTCCAGCTCGTCGACCAGTTCAACGCGATGCTGGACCGCCTGGAGGCCGACCGCAGCATCAGCACCGCGGTGGTGCTGGACGCGCAGGAGGCCGAGCGGCGCCGCATCGCCCAGGAACTCCACGACGAGATCGGGCAGTCCCTGACCGTGGTGCTGCTGGAGCTGAAGTCGGTGGTGGACCGGGCACCGCGGGAGGTGGCGGAGGAGCTGCGGGGCGTCCAGGAGGTCGTCCGGTCCAGCCTGGACGAGGTGCGCCGCGTCGCCCGGCGGCTGCGCCCCGGCGTCCTGGACGACCTGGGCCTGACCAGCGCGCTCAACGCCCTCGCGGCGGACTTCTCCGGGACGGGCGGGCCGCGCGTGACCCGCCGCGTCCAGAGCGGGCTGGCGGGCCTCGGCCCGGACACCGAGCTGGTCATCTACCGGATCGCGCAGGAGAGCCTCACCAACGTGTGGCGGCACTCCGGCGCACGCAGCGCCGAACTGTCGCTGACGCAGGACGAGGACGGATGCGTCGTCCTGCGGGTCGTGGACGACGGTTCCGGCCCGCCCGCGGAGATCACGGCCGCGGGCGCGGCGGGGGGCACGGGGGGACGTCCGCTCTCCAAGGACACGGCCGGCTCCGGCGTCCACGGCATGCGGGAACGCGCGATGCTCATCGGGGCGCAGCTGACGATCGGGCCCGCCGGCGGCGGCGGAACCGAGGTCGAGCTGAAGATCCCGCCGGCGGCTTCGCGGCGCGCGGCGGGCTAGGGCTCGACGAGCCCCACCCGGATGGCGTACTTCGTCAGCTCCAGCCGGTCCCGCATGCCGAGCTTGCCGAGGATGTTCGCGCGGTGCCGGTCGACGGTCTTCACGCTGATCGTGAGCGTCTCCGCGATCTGCTTGGACGAGTACCCCTCCGCGATCAACTTGATGATCTCCTCCTCGCGCGGGGTGAGGATGCCGCCCTGGCCGTGCCCGTCCCGTTCCCGGGCGAGATACTCGCGGATCAGCGCGGTCACCGCCGCCGGGTACAGGAACGGCTCGCCGCGCATCGCGGCGCGGACCGCGTTCAGCAGGTCCCGGTCGGCGACGGACTTCAGCACGTAGCCGGACGCCCCCGCCTTCAGCGCCTCGAACAGGTACTGCTCGTTGTCGTACATCGACAGGATCAGCGTCCGAACCGTGGGGAAGCGCCGGGAGATCTCGCGGGCGGCCTGCAGCCCCGTCATGCGCGGCATCGCGATGTCGAGGATCGCCAGGTCGACGCCGCCGGCGGCGAGCGCGTCGATCGCCTCCGCGCCGTCGGCCGCCTCCGCGACCACGGTCAGGTCGGGTTCGGCGTCCAGGATCAGGCGCAGCCCCCGGCGCACCAGCGCGTGGTCGTCGGCCAGCAGTATCCGGGTGGCGGACTCGCGCGTGTGCACCCGATCACCTCCGGTCTCGCCTTCATCCTAGGCGCGGGGCACGACGCGGACCCTTCCCCACCTGCGCGGATACATAATGCGTGATGCCGATATGGGGGTCGTTCCCGGTGTGGACGGGCGCGTCGCCTAGTAGGCGTGCTCGGACATCAGCCGCCGGGACGCCTCGGTGATGCTGCCCGACAGCGACGGGTAGACCGCGAACGTGTGCGCCACCTGGTCGACCGTGAGGTGCTGCTGGACGGCCAGCGACACGCCCAGGATCAGCTCGCTCGCCCGCGGCGCCACGATGACGCCGCCGAGCACGATCCCCGTGGACGGCCGGCAGAACAGCTTCACGAAACCGTCCTCGAAGCCCTGCATCTTGGCGCGCGCGTTGGTGAACAGCGGCAGCATGACCGTCCGGGCGTTGACCTCCCCGGAGTCGACCATGTGCTGCGTCACACCGACCGACGCGACCTCGGGATCGGTGAAGATGTTGGAGGAGACCCAGCCGAGCTTGAGCGGCTGCACGGCCTCCCCCAGCGCGTGCCACATCGCGATGCGTCCCTGCATGCCGGCGACGGACGCGAGCATGAGCACGCCCGTGCAGTCACCGGACGCGTAGATGTGCGGGACGGACGTCCGCGACACCTTGTCGACCTCCACGAAACCGCGCGCGTCGAGCCGCACGCCGGCCTCCTCCAGGCCGATCCCCTTGGTGTTGGGCACCATCCCGACGGTCATCAGGCAGTGCGTGCCCTCAAGCTTCGTCCCGTCCTCCAGGGTGACGATCACACCGTTGCCCGAACGCTCCACCCCCGCCGCACGGGACCGCGACATGACGTTCATCCCGCGCCGCAGGAACACCTCCTGCAGGACGGCCGCGGCATCGGCGTCCTCCGTCGGGAGGATCCGGTCGCGCGAGGACACCAGCGTCACCCTCGACCCGAGCGCCAGATAGGCCCCCGCCAGCTCGGCGCCCGTCACACCGGAGCCGACCACGATCAGCTCCTCGGGCAGCTCCGGCAGGTCGTACAGCTGGCGCCAGCTCAGGATGCGCTCGCCGTCCGGCTCGGAGCCCGGCAGCACACGCGGCGTCGCGCCCGTCGAGACGAGCACGATGTCGGCCCGGATGCGCCGGTCGCCGACCGCGACGACGTGCGGCTCCACCAGCCGCCCCTCACCGCGGACGATCTTCACCTCCTCGTAGGCGAGCCGTTCGGCGACGTCGAACGACTGGGCCCGCGCGAGGTCCTTCACCCGCTTGTTGACGGTCGGCATGTCGGCCTCAAGGGCGCCGACGATCCCGTCCGGGCCGCCGTTGAACCGCAGGCCGAGGCCCGCCGACTCCGACATGACGGAAATACGGGTCGAGGTGGCGATGAGCGTCTTGGAGGGCACGCAGTCGGTGAGCACACAGGCGCCGCCCGGACCGTCCCGTTCGATGACGGTCACGTCCGCGCCGAGCTGGGCCGCGACGAGCGCGGCCTCGTAACCGCCCGGGCCTCCTCCGATGATCACGATGCGGGTCACATCTCCATTGTTTCCTACTCCGGGTAGTGAAAGGTCCCGCCCCCGCCATGGACAGAGCACGGGGCGTGTCACCTGGGGCGTCCCCAAACCCCGAGACAGGCGTGGCGAACCACCTGTGGGGGACGACCCCACACCCCCGAGACAAGCGTGGCGAACCACCCGTGGGGGACAACCCCCACACCCCGAGACAGGTGTGGCGTAGCCTTGGCCAACGTGGCACTGTACGCGGCGTACGCCTCCAACATGGATCCCGAGCAGATGGCGAGCCGGGCTCCGCATTCCCCGATGCGCGACACCGGCTGGCTGGCCGGCTGGCGGCTGACCTTCGGCGGGCAGGACAAGGGCTGGGAGGGGGCCCTCGCAACGGTCGTCGAAGACGACTCCGAGCAGGTCTTCGTCGTCATGTACGACGTGCCGGCCTGGGACGAGAAGGAACTCGACGCGTGGGAGGGGGCCGCGCTCGGCGTCTACCGCAAGATCAGGGTGCGGGTGCAGACGCTGGACGGCGACGTCCTGTGCTGGATCTACGTCCTGGACGACTACGAGGGCGGGCTGCCGTCCGCGCGCTACCTCGGCATCCTCGCGGACGCGGCGGAGAAGGCCGGCGCCCCCGACGACTACGTCAAGGACCTGCGGACACGCCCCTGCACGTCGCTCGGCGACTGACCGGTTCGCGCCGGTAGTGTCGGCGTCGTGAGCAACGACGCTTTTGCACTGGCGCGGGCCGCCGCGGACGCGCTGCGCGACCGCACGTCCATCGACTCCTTCGACGTCGCCCTCGTGATGGGCTCGGGCTGGGTTCCGGCGGCCGACAAGCTCGGCGAGCCCGTCACCGAGGTGACGGTGACCGAACTGCCCGGCTTCGCGCCTCCCGCCGTGGAGGGCCACGCGGGGCGGATCCGGGTCGTCGAGGTCGCCGGGCACCGCGCCCTCGTGTTCCTCGGCCGGACGCACCTGTACGAGGGGCGCGGCGTCGACGCCGTGGTCCACCCCGTCCGGACGGCGCTCGCCGCCGGGGTGCAGACCGTCGTGCTGACCAACGCGGCGGGCGGGCTGCGGCCCGAGCACCAGCGGGTCGGCGACCCCGTCCTGATCAGCGACCACCTGAACCTGTCGGGCGCGAACCCGCTCACCGGCGCGACGTTCCTCGACCTGACCGAGGCGTACTCGGAACGGCTGCGGGACCTCGCCAAGGAGGTCGACCCGACGCTCTCGGAGGGCGTGTACGCGGCGTTCCGCGGCCCGACCTACGAGACGCCCGCCGAGATCCGGATGCTGCGCACGCTGGGCGCCGACATGATCGGCATGTCGACCGTGCTGGAGACGATCGAGGCGCGCCGCGGCGGCGCCGAGGTCCTCGGCATCTCCCTCGTCACCAACATCGCCGCCGGCCTGTCGGACGAGCCCCTCGACCACGAGGAGGTCCTCGCGGCGGGCCGCGCGTCCGCCGGCCGCATGGGCACGCTGCTCGCCACCGTCCTGGCCAAGCTGTGAGCGACCTGCGAGCACGGGCCGAGGAGTGGCTGGCGCAGGACCCGGACCCCGCCACCCGCGCCGAACTCCGGGCGATCCTGGACGACGACGATGCCCTTTCCGCCCGTTTCGGCTCCCGGCTGGAGTTCGGCACGGCGGGCCTGCGCGGCGAACTGGGCGCCGGCCCGAACCGGATGAACCGGGTGACGGTCATGCGCGCCGCCGCGGGCCTGGCCGCCCGCCTGCCCGCCGGCGGCCGGGTGATCATCGGCTTCGACGCGCGGCACGGCTCGCGCCGGTTCGCCGACGACACGGCGGCCGTGCTCAGCGGGGCGGGCCTGCGTCCCGAGGTGTTCGCCGATCCCGTTCCAACGCCCGTCCTGGCCCATTTCACCCGGACGTTCGACGACGTCGTGGCCGGCGTCATGGTGACGGCCAGCCACAACCCGCCCCGCGACAACGGCTACAAGGTGTACTGGGCGGACGGGGCGCAGATCGTCCCACCGCGGGACGCGGAGATCTCCGCGGCCATCGACGCCGTCGGCCGCGTGGACGAACTCCCCCTCGGCTCCGGCTGGCCCGTCCACACCGGCACCGGCCGCTATCTGGACGCGGTGTCGTCCCTCCGGCTCGGCGGCGACCGCGACGTCTCGATCGTCTACACGCCGATGCACGGCGTCGGCCGGGACGTGCTCCTCGCCGCCTTCGAACGGGCCGGTTTCCCCGCTCCCCTGGTCGTCCCCGAGCAGGCCGAGCCCGACCCCGACTTCCCGACCGTCGCGTTCCCGAACCCGGAGGAACCGGGCGCGCTCGATCTGGCCCTGGCGCTGGCCGAGGCCCGCGGCGCCGACCTGGTGATCGCCAACGACCCGGACGCGGACCGCTGCGCCGTCGCCGTCCCGTCCCCGTCCGGCTGGCGGACGCTGACCGGGGACGAGGTCGGCGGGCTGCTGGCCGAGCACGTGCTGCGGCACACCACCGGCGATGACCGCCTGGTCGTCACCACGATCGTGTCGTCGTCCCTGCTGCGCCCGATCGCGGCGGCGCACCGGGTCCGCTTCGCCGAGTCGCTCACCGGCTTCAAGTGGATCATGAAGGCGGGCGGCCCGGCCGACCGCCTCGTCTTCGGCTACGAGGAGGCGCTCGGCTACAGCGTCGGCGACGACCGGGGCGTGCTCGTCAACGACAAGGACGGCATCGGCGCCGCCCTCGCGATCGCCGCGCTGGCCGCCGGCGCGAAACGAGCCGGCCGCACGCTCCTGGACCTGCTGGACGATCAGGCCCGCGCGTACGGCCTCCACGCCACGTCCCAGCTCTCGATGAGAGTGGACGACCTCTCCCTGATCACCGCCGCGATGACCCGCCTGCGCGCCGCTCCCCCGCGGGAACTGGCCGGACGCTCCGTCGAGTCGTTCGACGACCTGTCCCAGGGCGCGGGCGGCCTCCCGCCCACCAACGGCCTCCGCTTCCGCCTGGCCGGAGGCGCACGCGTGGTCATCCGCCCGTCAGGGACGGAACCAAAGCTCAAGTGCTACCTGGAGGTCGTCCTCCCCGTTGACGGGGACATCACCGAAGTCCGCGCGCGCGCCACCACCGAACTAGAAGCCCTCCGCACCGCCCTATCCGCCGCCCTCACCTAGCGGGGGGTGGGCGGTCAGTCGAGCATGGAGATGATCAGGAGCACGACCAGCGCGACCAGGGGGACGACCAGGGAGGCCACCGCGGGGAGGGACCATTGGACGGTTCCCCTGGCGGGGGCGTCCGTCTTGACCGCGGCGGCTTTGCCGGGGGCGCCCGAGCCCGGTTCCGGACGGTGGCGGTCGCGCATCTCGTTGAGCTGCCGGGCCGCGAAGCCCGTGGGGGTGCGGCCTCGCAGGTCGAGGGCCGGGGCCTCGGACTTGCGGGCCTGCCGCTCGGCGCGCGCCTCCGCCTTGGCCTGGGCGCGCGGTGAGGTCTGGTGCACCCAGGCGCGGGTCTCCAGGTCCGTTCCGTCCGGGCCGGTGAACCGCACGGTGACCGCGTTCGTGCCCTCGATCTTGTGGATCGCGGCCCACGGCACCCGGACGTCCCGCAGCGGGTTGCGGATCGTGAGCGCCTCCTCGTCCCCGACGATCGCCGGGCGCAGGCCGATCGTGTACGCGATCCCGCAGCCGAGCAGCAGTACGAACGTGATCGAGATCGTCATCAGCGAATAGTCGGGGTCACCGGTGATGCCGGTGAACAGGTCGATGATGTTCAGCCCGGCGAACACCAGCCACGCGTACGCGACGACGCGCCCGAGGGTGGAACGAATGGTCATGGCTCGATCATGCCAGCGGCCTGGCACCGCTCCACTTGAGCTGCGCGAAGCCCGGCTTGATGACGCCGTTGATGAACTCGAGCCGCTCGTTGAACGGCGCGAACGCCGACTTCATCGCGTTCACCGTGAACCACTGCAGGTCGTCCCAGCCGTAGCCGAACGCCTCGACGAGCTTCGCGAACTCCTCGGACACCGACGTCCCGCTCATCAGCCGGTTGTCGGTGTTGACCGTGACGCGGAAGCTGAGGCGGCGCAGCAGGCCGATCGGGTGCTCCGCGATCGACTTCGCCGCGCCCGTCTGGATGTTGGACGTGGGGCACATCTCCAGCGGAATCCGCTTGTCCCGGACATAGTTCGCCAGCCGTCCGAGGCGCGCGTCGTCACCGTCCACCTCGATGTCGTCGATGATCCGGACGCCGTGCCCGAGCCGGTCGGCGCCGCACCACTGGATCGCCTGCCAGATCGACGGCAGCCCGAACCCCTCGCCCGCGTGGATCGTGAAGTGCGCGTTCTCCCGCTGGAGGTACTCGAACGCGTCCAGGTGCCGGGTCGGCGGATACCCCGCCTCGGCGCCCGCGATGTCGAACCCGACGACGCCGAGGTCCCGGTACCGGACGGCCAGCTCCGCGATCTCCATGCTGCGCGCCTGGTGCCGCATCGCCGTGACCAGCGTCCCGACCCGGATGCCGAAGTCCCGGTGGCCGCGCGCGAAACCGTCCAGGACGGCCTCGACGACCTGCTCCAGCGTCAGGCCCATGCCGAGATGCTGCTCGGGCGCGTACCGGACCTCCGCGTACACGACGCCGTCGTTCGCGAGGTCCTCCGCGCACTCGTACGCGACCCGGGTGAGCGCGTCGATGGTCTGCATCACCCCGACGGTGTGGGAGAACGTCTCCAGGTAGCGCTCCAGCGACCCCGAGTTGGCGGCCTCCTCGAACCACGTCCGCAGCTTCTCCGGATCGGTGGCGGGCAGCCCCTCGTAGCCGATGTCCCGCGCCAGCTCGATGATGGTCGCGGGCCGGACCCCGCCGTCCAGGTGGTCGTGCAGCAGCACCTTCGGCGCACGCCGGATGTCCTCAAGAGTCGGCCGCTTGTTCATCCCTTGACGTTACCCGGCGCCGTCCCGCCCCACGTCGTCAACTCTCACCAACACCTCGGTGCCCGCGAGCACGCGCGTGACGGAAGGGGTGTGGTCCGGCGGGGGCACGTCCGGTGTCCCCGCCGGGATGGATCCGGTCAGCCGGTGGCCTTGGCGTATTCGCCCATGCCGCCGGCGAAGTCGAACATGACGCAGGCCTCGTCGCCGACGACCCAGGCGTCATGGCCGGGCGCCAGCACGAACACGTCCCCGGGGCCGACCTCGCTCTCGGCGCCGTCCCGCGTCCGCATCCGCATCCGTCCCTGGACGACGTAGCCGTTGTGGTGGACTTCGCACAGGTCTGTGCCCGCGATGTCCTTCACGGACTCCGTCCAGCGCCAGCCGGGCTCGAACGTCGCCTTCCCGAAGACGAGGCCGGTGAGGTTGACGACTTCCAGGTGCCCGTTGGGGAAGTCCCTCCGGTCGTCCGGCTTCTCGATGCTCTTGATCTCGGTCATGATGGTCCCCCCTTTCGCCATCACCTCCCACGCTCGCACCGGCGCCGAACCTGCGTCAAGGCGTGCCGGACGAGGCCGGAGCGCCTGCGAGCTCCGGCTCGGGCCGCGGCGCATGATCCTTCCAGGGGAGGAGCAGCGGGGTCGCCAGCATGAGGACGCCCGCGATCGCGATCGCGGCGCGGGGGCCGGTGAGTCCGGCGAGCACGCCCCACAGGGCGGTCAGGGCCGCGACGGCGGCGTTGTCGGTCACCGACCACGCGGACAGGGTGCGGGCGACCCGGTCGTTCGGGGTCTGGTCGAGCCGGTAGGTGGCGTAGATCGGGTTGAACACGCCTATGCAGAGAATCAACCCGAACTGGACGGCGATGACGAGCGCGAGCCCCATGGCACCGGGGCCGACGAAGGCCAGGCCGAGGGGCCAGCACGCGCGGAGCGTCCCGGCGGTGAGCATGACCTTCCGGCGCCCGGACCGCGCGGCGAGCCGGTGGGCCAGCCGCGAGCCGATGAGACCTCCGACGCAGGGGACGCCCAGCGCGAGGCCGTACTGCCAGGGCGCGAACCCGAGGTCGCCGAGCATGAGGACGACGAGGAGCGGCGACGTGGCCAGGATCAGCCCCCTGACCATGACCGTGTGGAGGAACAGCGGGCGCAGCACCGGGTGCGTCAGGATGTAGCGCCAGCCTTCGAGCAGGTCACCGGCCCGGAACCTCTTCGCGCCCGCGCGGGCGGGGGGCTGCTCCGTCCCGCCGATCGCGCGGACCGCCCCCGCCGACAGCAGGTGGCTGACCGCGTCGGCCACCACGGTCGCCACCGGGCCGAGCAGCCCGATCGCGGCGCCGCCGAGCGGCGGGCCGAGCAGGGTGGTCGTCCAGGTGGTGGACTCGAACCGCCCGTTGGCGACGAGGAGGTCCGCGCGCGGCACGAGCGCTTTCAGGCACGCTCCGCTCGCCGCCCGGAACGCGATGCCGGCGGCCGCCACGATGACCGACACGACCAGGAGGTGGCCGAACGTGAGCCATCCGAGGGCGAACGCGGCGGGCACGCTCAGCAGCGCCGCGAACCGGAGCAGATCCATCGCGATCATGACGGGCCGTTTGCGGCGGAACTCCACCCACGGCCCGAGCGGCACCGCGGCCACCGCGCCCACCGCCAGCCCCACCGAGGCCAGCAGCGACACCTGGGCCGGCCCCACGTCCAGGACGAGTATCGCGATCATCGGGAAGGCGTCGAGGGCGAGCCATGTGCCGGCCGCGCTGATCGCGTAGGAGGTCCACAGCCACCGGAACCCGCGCCCCAGTGACCGTCCGCCCACCCCGCCCCCTCGCGTTGACCGAGGGCCAAGCTACTACCGGACGGCGGTCAGGGCGGCGTAGACGATGATGTTGTCGCGGTAGCTGCGCTTCGCCCGGTCGAACGAACCACCGCAGGTCACCAGCCGGAGCCCGGCGTGGTCCAGCGGACCGTAGACGCGCCGGGTGGGGAAGCGGTCCTTGGCGACCCGTTCGACGGATTCGACGGTGAACACCGCGACCCTGCCGTCCGCGCGGACGACCTCGATGCGATGTCCGGGCCTCAGCCGCCCCAGGTCGTAGAAGACCGCGGCGCCCTTCGCGGAGTCGACATGGCCGAGGATCACGGCCGCGCCGCGCTCGCCCGGGGTGGGGCCGCCGTCGTACCAGCCGGCCTCGCCCGGACGATCCGCCGAGGGGACCCGGACCGAGCCGCCGGCGTCAAGCCCCAGGCGGATCAGCGGGGCCCGGACCCCGATCGACGGGACGGCGACCTGGACGGGCAGGGAGCGGGGCAGCACCGGCCCGTCGTGCGCGACCGGCCGGGCGTCCGCCGCCCACGCGGGCGGTTGCGGCGGGCCGCCCGGACCGCGCAGCCCGAGCCCCACCGTGAAAAGGCCGGCGGCCAGCAGTGCCACCGCCAGCGCCCACAGGCCGCCCTTTCCCAGCATTGTCATCCACCCACTCGGCGAGAATTCACCACTGCCCATTGAGATGCGCTCGTCTGAAATTTGGTTCGCGGCTCCCTGAAGGGTCGCGGAAAAGGCCGGTGGCCGCCCCCGGAAGGAGACGGCCACCGATGCCGCGCCTCAGGCGTCCGCGTCGCTCCGCCGGCGGACGGCCACGGCGCCGGCACCGAACGCCCCCAGCAGCAGGACGCCGCCACCGGCCAGCAGGGCGGTGTCCGCGCCACCGGCGCCGCCGCCGACACCGGTCTTGGGCCCGCCGCTCGGGGTCGGGCGCGCGCTGCCCATCGGCGTGGGCTGCGCCGAACCGCCCGGCGTGGGCTGCTGGGTCTTCGAAGGCGTCTTCGCCTCCAGCACGTGGATCGTGCCCACCGATTTGTGAGCACCGCACCGCACCAGCACCGTGTAGTCGCCCGGGAAGGTGTCCTGCTTGATGGTCGCGAGACCCGCCCGGCCCTCGACCTCCTCCGAGCCGTTCAACGGAACCGCCCCGCCCACGAAGGCCAGCGACCCGGTCTCGCCGTCCACCTCGCACTTCTTGCCGACGACGGTGACCTGCTCACCGGGACGCGCCTGCCCCGGCTTCACGACCACATCGCCGGGGTCGGCCATCGCGGGCGTCGCGGCGAGACCGATCGTCATGGTGCCGATGACGAGCCCGAAGACGGACGCCTTTCCGAGTCGCATGTCCCCTCCATTACGACACGGCGGCTTACTCGACTTTCAGCTCCGGATCCGTGCCCCCTTATGCTCTTATACGATGAGGCGCACTCCGGTTTGGTTCGGCCCTTTTCCCCGCACCGCCGACGCCACACATGATCAGAATTCGGCCCCAAAAGTTGGTGTGATAGCCATCACACTCGACACACCCCGCCCTCGCCCCCGAAAACCTGTCGCACCTGAGGGGAGCGTTTTCGGGGAGAACCTCACCACCACCGACGTTCCTAACCCAGGTAATCCTGTAGAAAAGCCGTATGGCGGTCATCTACAACACGTCCATGGCGCCCGGCAAGCTGGAGCTGCTCACCTCGTGGCTCCCCGCGCAGCCGTGGTACGCCGGTACGGGGCGCGAGCCGGAACTGGCCAAGGCGGGCGGTTTCCGGCTCGAAGACCCGGACGGCGAGGTCGGCATGGAGTTCATGGTCGTCACGGACACCTCCGGTGACCGCCCGGTCTCCTACCACGTGCCGCTCAGTTACCGCGGCGCGCCGCTGGACGGCGCCGAGCGGGCGCTCGTCGGCACGTCCGAGCACGGGGTCCTGGGACGGCGATGGGTGTACGACGGCACCCACGACCCGGTGCTCGTGGCCCAGCTCCTCGCCCTCCTCCAAGGGCGCGCCGAGCCGCAGCACCAAAGCGTGAGCAACACCCCCGACCCGTCCGTCGTGCCGCATTTCACCGGCGCCCCTTTCGGGACGCCGGCCGCCGTGACGGCCGTCGAGCACGGGCGGGACCGCACCGACATCGTGGTGACGGCCGAACCGCGCGGCACCCTGACCATCGGCGTGTCACGCGTACTGCGACCGCACACGGCCGATGACGCCCAGGGCCATGTCACCGCCCCCTGGCGGACACCGGACGGCACCGAGAACCGCGCCCCGTTCGCCGTCCTGCACGGTCCTCACTGAGCCGGCTCGGCCCCGCCGCGAAGCCTGCCTCGGGGTTACGTCAGCGGGCGATCTCTGGTGTGCTCAGCCCGGTACAGGGAATGCGACCGGGCTGCGATGCCCGTCCCTGTCGACGGCGCGGACGCCGAAGAAGGCGTTGTCCTTGGACAGGTCGATGCGAACTCCGGTGACGTCTCCGACGGGGATGACGTGGGTCCAGTCCGGGCTGCTCGTCTCCCGCCACACGATCTCGTATCCGGCGAGGTCGGGTTCGGGGCCGCGGTCCCAGGCCAGGTCAGTGTCGTTGGTGAGCCGGCGGGTGAGGACGCGGACGTTCTTGGGTGTCCCCGGGGCCCGCGCGAGCGACCAGAGGGCGGCGGCGTTCACCTTGGCGACGCGGGCGATGTAGGGGAAGTCGCAGAACTCGGGGAGGTCGCCGAACTGCTTTCCGCCTTCCACGCGGACGTCCCGGTGCTGGTGGTCGAAGTTCTCGTTGGGCTCGGTGAAGCGGGCGGCGGGATATCTCTGCTCCAGGTAGCCGATGTGGTCGCCGCCGCGAAGGTAGCGGTCCCGGCGGTAGATCACCCGGACGTGCATGCCGGTCGCCCGGTTGTCGGCGACGGAAGAGACGAACCGGGCGAGCTGCCGGGCGGGAGAGTCGTTCTCGCCGCCGACCGCGCGCCGCGTGCTCGCCTCGTCCGGAGTCTCGGCGGTGGGCACGCCCTCGGCGAACAACCGCACGGAGCGGGGGTCGCGCGTGCCGTCGTCGGCGGTGCTGCTGCCCACGATGTCGTTGGTGAACATCGCCTGCACGTCCGCACCGGCGGACCTGTACTGCTTCGCCTGATACCTGGAGCCGTACAGGCCCTGCTCCTCGCCGGCCACGGCGGTGAACACGATCGTCGCCTCGGGCCGCCGTTTCGCCATGACCCGGGCGAGTTCCATGACGACCGCCACACCGGACGCGTCATCGTCGGCGCCGGGCGCGTCCGCCGTGGCGTTCATGACATCGGTGACCCGCGAGTCGTAGTGGCCCGACACCACGTAGACGCGGTCGGGGGCGGCCGACCCGCGCAGCGTCGCGACGACGTTGGTGATCCGGGTCGGGGCGGGGATACGGGACGCGGGCTCCTGGATGTAGGACTGCAACTCGGCGGTCATCCGCCCGCCGGACGCGGCGGCGTACCGCGTCATCTCCGCGAGGATCCAGTCGCGGGCCGCGCCGATGCCGCGGTCCGGGTCGTCCTGGGCGGACAGGGTGTGCCGGGTGCCGAAGCTCACCAGCCTGCGGACGTTCGCCTCGATGCGGTCCTCATCGATCTCGCGCAGCAGCGCGCGCAACTCGGCGTCCGGCGGCTGGTCCGCGATGGGCCTGCCGGGGCCGTCCGGCCAGCCGGGCTCGGCCGCGGCGGCGGGCGAGGCGGTCAGCGCGACGCCGGCGGTCGCCATGGCGGCGGCCGCCGTGGAGAGGGAGAGGAACGTGCGGCGGTTCGGGATGGCGGGGGACGCGTCGGTAGTCACGACACCGATGATCCGCGACGTCCCGCGCCTGTCCCACGGCCAGAGGCACCAGTCTTCGGACCGCCCGGCTGTCGAGAATTATGAGGTCTTCCTCACCGAGCCGTCCGGGCTCGGCCGGCGCTTCTTGAACGACCCTGGTCAGGCGATGCGGTCGATGACCAGTGGGTGGAGGGACGGGGTTCCGTTCTCGGTGATCTCGTAGGCGCCCTCCAGCGATTCCAGGGCGCGGGCGAAACGGGCCTCCTCGTCGGCGTGCAGGGTGAGGAGGGGTTGCCCCCGGTGGACGGTGTCGCCCGGCTTGGCATGGCAGGTCACGCCCGCGCCGAACGACACCGGGTCCTCCTTGCGGGCGCGGCCGGCGCCGAGGCGCCAGGCGGCGACGCCGACGCCGTAGGCGTCCAGGCTGGTCAGGACGCCGGAGGACGGGGCCGTGATCGTGTGGGTCTCGCGGGCGGACGGCAGGGGCGCGTCGGGGTCGCCGCCCTGGGCGGTGATCATGCGGCGCCAGACGTCCATGGCGGAGCCGTCCTTCAGCGCGTCGGCCGGGTCCTTGCCCGCGATCCCGGCGGCGGCGAGCATCTCGCGGGCCAGGGTTAGGGTCAGCTCCACCACGTCGCGGGGGCCTCCCCCGGCGAGCACCCCGACCGATTCGGCCACCTCGACGGCGTTGCCCACCGCGTTGCCCAGCGGACGGTCCATGGCGGTCAGCAGGGCGACCGTGCGCAGGCCGTGGTCGGTGCCGATCGCGACCATCGTCTCGGCCAGCTCGCGGGCGCTGTCCACCGTCTTCATGAACGCGCCCGAGCCGACCTTGACGTCCAGCACCAGCGCGCCCGTGCCCTCGGCGATCTTCTTCGACATGATCGAGGACGCGATCAGCGGGATCGACTCCACGGTGCCGGTCACGTCGCGCAGCGCGTACAGCTTGCGGTCGGCGGGGGCCAGGCCGCCGCCCGCCGCGCAGATCACCGCGCCCGCCGAGCGCAGCACGTCCAGCATCTCCGCGTTCGACAGCGACGCCCGCCAGCCCGGAATCGACTCCAGCTTGTCGAGCGTCCCGCCGGTGTGGCCGAGGCCGCGGCCCGACAGCTGCGGGACGGCCGCCCCGCACGCCGCCACCAGCGGCGCCAGCGGCAGGGTGATCTTGTCGCCGACGCCGCCCGTCGAGTGCTTGTCGGTGGTCGGACGGTCGAGGGACGACCAGTCCATCCGCTCACCGGAGCGGATCATCGCCTCCGTCCAGCGGGCCACCTCCGGGCGGGTCATGCCGTTCAGCAGGATCGCCATCGCCAGCGCCGCCATCTGCTCCTCGGCGATGGCGCCGCGCGTGTAGGCGTCGACCGCCCAGTCGATCTGCTCCGGGGTCAGCGCCCCGCCGTCCCGCTTGGCGCGGATGACATCGATCGCGTCCACGGGTCACGCCCTCTCGATCAGGTCGTCGGGGCCGAACGCGTCCGGCAGGACCTCCGACATGGGAAGGATGCCGCGGACGGTCTCCAGCAGCATCGGGGCGCCGCCGTGCTCCCACAGGAGCTGGCGGCAGCGCCCGCACGGCATCAGCGGGTTCCCGTGCCGGTCGACGACCGCCATCGCGACCAGCCGCGGCCGCTCCGACTTGCCGGGGCCGTGCAGCGCCGACACGATGGCGCACTCCGCGCACAGGCCGACCCCGTACGAGGCGTTCTCGACGTTGCATCCGGTGATGATCCGGCCGTCGTCCACCAGCGCGGCGGCACCGACCGGGAAACCGGAGTACGGGCAGTACGCCCGCGTCATCGCCTCCCGCGCGGCGTCGCGCAGGGCAGGCCAGTCGATCTCCATACGGATCTACCTTTCTGGGGGGACGATCCCCCAAACCCCCCGGCAGGACCGGTGACCGGCGGCCTCCACTCCGCTTCGCCCCCCGGTCAGCGTGCCTCGCCGCGGCGGTACCGCAGCCCGTTGGCGGCGGGCATGCGGAGCCGCTGGCTGGCCAGCGCCAGGACGAGCAGCGTCGTCAGGTGCGGCGTGAACGAGACCAGCTCACCGGGGACGATCTCGCTCATCATGAACCAGGCGAGCAGCCCGACGGCCGCGACCAGCGACAGCGCGGCACCGAGGTAGGCGCTGCGCACCTCGCGGCGACCCAGGTCGGTGACCACCTGGGAACGCAGCCGGCCCGCGCGCACCGCCTGCCACACCGCGACGCCGATCAGCAGGATCGCCACGAACAGCAGCAGCGCGTGGACGGACTGCCCGCCGCCGCGCACGTTCATCGCGTCGGTGTAGCCGAACAGCAGCGAGCCCGCGGCGAGCCCGCCCGGCCGCCAGTTGCCGAAGATCATGGCGGCGAGGCCGATGAAGCCCCGCCCGTTGGTCTGCCCGTCCTGGTAGAGGGGGGCGGCGACGGTGACGAGGAACGCGCCGGCCAGGCCGGAGAACCCGCCCGAGATGATCACCGCGGCGTACTTCATCCGGTAGACCTGCACGCCGAGCGACTCGGCGGCGTACGGGTCCTCGCCGCAGGAGCGGATGCGCAGCCCGAACGGCGTCCGCCACAGGATCAGGAAGCTGAGCGGGACGAGCAGCAGCGACACCAGCGTCAGCAGCGACATGTCACTGGTCAGCCCGCGGGTGATGCCCGCGATGTCGGACACCAGGAACCAGTGGCGGCCCTCCAGCGAGCCGAGCCAGTCGGGACTCTGCCAGCCGCCGACCTTGCCACCGGACAGCACCGGCAGCGTCAGCGTCGCGATCGGGTCGACCGGCGGGGACTGCCGCGGCCCGCCGCCCAGCGCCTTCGCCTCCCCGGTGTCGAAGATCAGCCCGGCGAGGAACTGCGTCAGCCCCAGCCCGAGGATGTTGATCGCGACACCGGACACGATGTGGTCGACGCCGAACGACACCGTCGCGACGGCGTGCAGCAGCCCGCCGAGGGCACCGCCGATGATCCCGGCGAGGACGCCGATCCACGGGCCCCACTGGTAACCGGCCCACGCGCCCGTCCACGTCCCGAGGATCATCATGCCCTCAAGACCGATGTTGATCACGCCGGACCGTTCGGACCAGAGCCCGCCCAGGCCGGCCAGGAAGATCGGCACGGCGAGGCGCAGCGAGGCGCTGACCGTCCCGCTGGAGGTCACCGGCTCCGCGTCGTCGATCACCCGGACCAGCGACAGCAGCACCAGCATCCCGGCGGAGATCAGCAGGTAGTGCGGCCAGCGCAGCCGGAACGCGCCGTTCACGGCCTTCTTCTGCGCCGCCGTCTCGGTCACCGCGCTCATGAGGCGCTCCCAGCGGCCTCGCGGGCCAGATCGTTGCCGGTGGCCAGCTCCGCCGCGACGGCATGCTGCTGCCGCCGGATCTCCCAGCGCCGGACCAGCTCGTACACGATGACGACGGTCAGCACGACCACGCCCTGCATGACCCCGACGATCTCCTTCGGCACGTCGACCTCCTGCAGCACGTCGGAGGTCTGGTCGAGGAACGCGAACAGCAGCGCGGCGAGCGCGATGCCGGCCGGATGGTTACGGCCGAGCAGCGCCACCGTGATGCCGGTGAAGCCGAGCCCGGCCGGGAAGTTCAGCGAGTACTCATACGACGCGCCGAGCAGTTCCGGCATGCCGATCAGGCCGGCCACCACCCCGGACGCGATCATCGTGTAGACGATCATGCGGCGGGCGTTGACGCCGCTGGCCTGCGCGGCGGACGTGGACAGCCCGGAGATCTTCAGGTCGAAGCCGAACCGCGTGTAGTTGATGACGACCCAGAACACGATCCCGACGAGGACCGCGAGCGGCAGCAGCCCGTACACGGCGCCGGGCAGGTCGATCCCGATCGAGGCCAGGAAGCCGTTCAGCCCGCCGACCCGGCCCGACTCGGGGATCGGCGCGGTCGCGACGTTGTTGCTGCCCGGCCGGACCTCGGCGAGCCGCTGGTCGTTCAGCAGGTAGGCGATCAGCCCGGTCGCGATCGCGTTCAGCATGATCGTGGACAGCACCTCGCTGACCCCGCGGGTCACCTTCAGCACGCCCGCGATCGCGGCCCACAGCCCGCCGACCGCCATCGCCGCCACGATCACCAGCAGCTGCCCGAACGGCGCGGGCAGCGCGACCGCGCCGCCGAGCGCGGCGGCGAGGAACGCGGCGAGCCGGTACTGGCCGTCCACGCCGATGTTCAGCAGCGCCATCCGGAACCCGATCGCCACCGCGACCGCCGACAGGTAGTAGCGGGTCGCGCGGTTGACGATGTCGACGATCGAGTTCTCGGTCGTGCCGTATTCGATCATGCTCTGGATCGAGCTGAACGGGTCGGCGCCGGTGACCCGCAGCAGGATCATCGTGATGCCGAGCGAGATCAGCAGCGCCAGCACCGGCGCGCCGATCTTCAGCCCCAGCCCCCGCGGGCCGAGCCCGCGCAGGACGGCCTTCCACGACGGCACCGGCTCGGGCACCGCCGGCTCCGGCCCGGCCGCCGCGCCGCCGGGCGGCGGTTTCGGCTCGGCGCCGGCCGGTTTCGGCTCCTTCTCCTCGCTCATGGGGCGCCACCGGCGCCGGTCATGGCGGAGCCGAGCTCCTCGGGGGTGACGGTCCGCGGATCGACCTCCGCGACCAGCCGCCCCCGCAGGATCACGTGCAGGGTGTCGGACATACCGATGAGTTCCTCAAGATCGGCGCTGATCAGCAGCACGGCCAGCCCGTCCGCGCGGGCCCGCCGCAGGTGGTCCCAGATGGCGGCCTGGGCGCCGACGTCGATGCCGCGCGTCGGATGCGCGGCGATCAGCAGGTGCGGGTCGCCGGACATCTCCCGGCCGACGATGAGCTTTTGCTGGTTGCCGCCCGACAGCGCGGCGGCGGGCACCTCGATCCCCGGCGTCCGGACGTCGTACTCCCGGACGATCCGGGTCGTGTCGCCGCGGGCGCCGCGCCGGTCGATCCACGGGCCGCGGACGTTCGGCCGCTGGGTCTGGTGGCCCAGCATCCGGTTCTCCCAGAGCGTCGCCTCCAGGACGAGCCCGTGCCGGTGCCGGTCCTCGGGGATGTAGGCGATGCCGGCCTCGCGGCGCCGCCGGGTCGGCCAGTGCGTGATGTCGTCGCCGCGGTAGACGATCGTCCCGGCGTCCGGCTGCCGGATGCCCATGATCGCCTCGATGAGCTCGGTCTGCCCGTTGCCCTCGACGCCGGCCAGCCCGACGATCTCGCCGCGGCGGATGCGCAGCGACACGCCGTCCACCACGGGACGGCCCTCGGGGGTCAGCACGGTCAGCCCGCCGACCTCCAGGTCGACCTCCTCGGTGACGGTCGATTCGCGCAGTTCCGGGGTGGGCAGCTCGGACCCGACCATCAGCTCGGCCAGCCGCCGCGAGGTGACCTCCCGCGGGTCGAGCCGGGTCGCGACGGTGGTGCCGCGCCGGATCACCGAGATGGTGTCGGCGACGGTCAGCACCTCGTCCAGCTTGTGCGAGATGAACAGCACGGTCAGGCCCTCGGCGCGCAACTCCCGCAGGTTGCCGAACAGCTCGTCGACCTCATGCGGGACGAGCACGGCGGTCGGCTCGTCCAGGATCAGCACGCGGGCGCCCCGGTAGAGCACCTTGAGGATCTCCACGCGCTGCCGTTCGCCGACGCCGAGCGACTCGACCAGCGTGTCCGGGTCGACGTGCAGCCCGTACGCCCGCGACATCTCCTCGATCTTCACGCGGGCCGCGGCGAAGTCGATCCGGCCGCGCCGCCGGCCCTTGGCGCGGGGCTCGGCGCCCAGGACCACGTTCTCCAGGACGGTCAGGTTGTCGGCCAGCTTGAAATGCTGGTGGACCATGCCGATGCCGCGGCCGATCGCGTCGGCCGGGGTCCGGAAGGAGACCTGCTCGCCGTCGAGCTCGATGGTGCCCTCGTCCGGCCGCTGCATCCCGTACAGGATCTTCATCAGCGTGGACTTGCCGGCGCCGTTCTCCCCGCAGAGCGCGTGCACCTCGCCGCGCTCGATGGTGAGGTTGATGTCGCGGTTGGCCACCACTCCGGGGAACCGCTTGGTGATCGATGTCAGCCGCACGGCCGGCACCTGGTCAGGCACGGGTGCCCCTCCTCCTGCCTCGAACGTGCTGTGTACAGGGGGAACGTGACGCCGCACCGGGAGCCACCCGCCGAGGTGACTCCCGGTGCGCGGTTACGGCCGGGCGAAACGGCCCTCACGTCACCGTGCGGGGACGTCCCCGCACTTCCGGTCCGCCGGGTCAGGCCTTGGTCGGGACCTTGATCTCACCGCTGACGATCTTGGCCTTCAGCTCGTCCAGCTTGGCCTTGATGTCGTCGACGTGGCCGCCGGTCGGGGCGTAGCCGATCCCGTCGTTGCTGAGGTCGTACTGCTTGGTGCCCGCCTTGACCGAACCGTTGGCGACGCTCTCCACGAAGTCGTACACCGCGACGTCCACGTGCTTGACCATCGAGGTGAGGATGTGGTCCTTCACCCCGGCGACCGCGGGCTGGTTGTACTGGTCGGAGTCGACGCCGATGGCCCACTTGCCCGCCGCGCCGACGGTCTTGATGACGCCGATGCCGGCGCCGCCCGCGGCGTGGTAGATGACGTCCGCGCCCTCGTCGAGCTGGCCCTTGGCGGCCTCGTTGCCGAGGCCGGTGTCCTTGAAGCCGTTGAAGTTCGGCGGCTGCGTCAGGTACTTCGCCGGCAGGATCTTGATGCCCGGCTTGACCTGCTTCGCGCCCGCCTGGTAGCCGGCGAAGAACTTGGTGATCAGCGGCACGTTGACGCCGCCGATGAACCCGATCTTGCCGGACTTGGACTTCAGCGCCGCGGCGGCGCCGACCAGGTAGGAGCCCTGCTCCTCGGCGAAGCAGGCGCCGCTGACGTTCGCGCCCTCGACCTTGCACTGGTCGGCGTCGACGACGAGGAACTTGGTGTTCGGGAAGTCCTTGGCGACCTTGACCAGCGAGGAGGTGTAGGCGAAGCCGACCCCGATGACCGGGTTGTAGCCCTTGTTGGCGAGCAGCCGCAGACGCGACTCCTTGTCGGAGTCGGGCTCGTCCGGCTTGGCCGAGATCTCCTCGGTCTGGACGTTCAGGTCCTTCTTGACCTTGTCCAGGCCCGCGGCGGCCGAGTCGTTGAAGGACTGGTCGCCGCGGCCGCCGATGTCGAACGCCAGGCCGATCTTGAGGGTCTTCTTGCCGCCACCGTCGCCATCGCCACCGGCGTCGGCCTTCTTGCCACCGCAGGCGGAGGCGCTGAGCAGCAGCGCCGCCCCCGTCGCGGTGACGAGCGAAGTCTTCAGTCCACGGCGCAAGGTAGCGCTCCTTCCGTTCCCCACCCACGGTCCGGCGACCGATCCGATCACCGAAATCGATCGGACGCTACCTCGCGAACAAGGGCAAACCTCCCGCTTGCACGGATTCGCAATAGCTCCGTTACCAATGCGTAGACATATCGCCACAGGTCAGCGGCGACGTCGGCACCGCGGGTGGGGCCCGGTCACACCGGGGACGGGAGGTGTTCGGGGGGACAGGCGGTCACGTGCCGTGACCGCGTGGTCAGGCCAGTGCCGCGCCCTCGATCGGCTCGGCATCGCCGGGACGTCCGCCCTCCCACAGCGCGGTCAGCGCGGTCGCGCTCAGCACCCGCAGGCCGACCGCGATGCACCGCTCGTCCACGTCGAAGTCGCCGCGGTGCAGGTCGTACTCGCCGGACGAGCCGGGGGTGCGGACACCGAGCCGGGCGAGCGCGCCGGGGATCGACTCCAGATACCAGCCGAAGTCCTCCCCACCGAGGCTCTGCGGGGTCGGGACGACGCCGTCCTCGTCCATGACCTGTGCCGCCGCGTCCCGGAGCATCTGCACGCTGGTCGCCTCGTTCACGGTCGGCGGGACGCCCCGGACGTACTCCAGCGACGCCTCCACGTCGTAGGCGGCGGCGACCGACTGCAGCAGCGCCTTCATCATCTCCGGCGCCCGGTGCCACGCCTCGTCGTCCAGGCAGCGGACGGTGCCCTCGGCGATCCCGTCGTCGGGGATCGCGTTGGCGACGGAGCCGGCCGAGATCCGCCCCCACACCAGCGACAGGCTGGAGCGCGGGTCGACGCGCCGCGACAGCGCGGACGGCAGCTCGGTGACGATCTTGGCGAGCGCGTACACCAGGTCGGCGGTCAGGTGGGGCCGGGCGGTGTGCCCGCCGGGCCCGGTGACCTTCACATGCACCTTGTCGCAGGCCGCGGTGATCGGGCCGGTGCGCAGCCCCAGCTGGCCGACCTCGATGCGGGGGTCGCAGTGCAGCGCGAACGCGCGGTCCACGCCCGCGAGGCCGCCGGCGGCCATCACGTCCAGCGCGCCGCCCGGGGTCTCCTCGGCGGGCTGGAACAGCAGCCGGACCCGGCCGGGCAGCAGCCCCGCCTCGGCCTGCTGCGCGAGGAACAGGCCGGCGCCCAGCACCATCGCGGTGTGGACGTCGTGGCCGCACGCGTGCGCGACGCCCGGGACCGTCGACCGGTACGGGACGCCCTCCTTCTCGTCCTCCAGCGGGAGCGCGTCGATGTCGGCGCGCAGCGCGACCGTGGTGCCGTCGGCCGGGCCGATGTCGCAGAACAGGCCGGTGCCCTTGGGGAGGATCACCGGGTCCAGGCCCGCCGCGCGCAGCCGCTCGGCGATCTTCCCGGTCGTGCGGTGCTCGGCGTAGCCCAGCTCGGGGTGCATGTGCAGATCGCGGCGGAACGCGATCAGCTCGTCCTCGTGGTCGGCCAGGAACGCGTCGAGCTGCGGCTGGAGGGCCGCGCCGCCGAGCACCGGGGGCACTGCCACCGGCCGGCTCGCGCCGGGCACCGTCACCGCGTTCACCGCCTCGCCGGGCGCCACGGCCCCGTTCATGCCGGCGATGCCGTTCACGTCGGCGATGCCGTTCACGTCGGCGGTGCCGGCGTCCCGGCCGACGGGGCTCGCGGCGGTGGGTGGTTCAAGGCCGGGCATCACCCCGGGTCCCGGATGTGTCATGTGCGCCCCCTGCGCGACGGCGGAGCCGGACGGCGTCCGCCCGTTGGTGTCCTCGTTTTCGAGAACGTTCTCTGCACCCTGTTCGCTCTTCGGCTCGTTCGGGTTCACGGTCGGGTTCGCGGGACGGGTCGTCCGCTCCGGCCTCTCACGGTCCGGCATGTACGACCTCCCCCGGTGTGACGAACCGGTCCTCCGCGAGCTCGGTGATCGCCGCGTCGACGATGTTCTCCAGCGTGCCGCCTCCGGCGCGGATCGCGCGCTGCCGCTCGTACGGGGCCCCGTGCTCCAGGACCTCGCCCGCGACCTTGAGCTCCTCGGCGCAGCCGAGCCGGTCGGCGACCGGCTCCAGCTCCCGGATCAGCTCGTACAGCTCGTCGCGGAGCGGCGCGGTGTTGCCCGCGTCGTCGGTGATGACGATCGCGTCGAGCCCGTACCGGGTCGCGCGCCACTTGTTGTCGCGCACCACCCAGGCGGCCGGCCTCGGCAGCGTGTAGCCCCGGTCGAGCTGCTGATCGAACAGCGTGACCAGGCTCTGGCACAGCGCCGCGGCCATCCCCACCTCACGCATGGTGGGAATGCCGTCGAACATCCTGATCTCAACCGTCCCGAAGTCGGGATGCGGGCGGATGTCCCACCACACTTCCTTGATGCTCCGGATGGTTCCAGAACGCATCAGTGTGTCCATGTAATCCTCGAAGGCCCCCCAGTCGTCAAGCAAGTGGGGCGGTCCGGCCGTCGGCAGCTGACCGAAGACCACCGCCCGGCAGGACGCGAGGCCGGTGTCGCCGCCGCTCCAGAACGGGCTGGACGCGGTGAGCGCGAGGAAGTGCGGAAGATAGGACGAGAGCGCGTTGACGATGGGGATCGCCTTGGCGCCGTCGGAGATGCCGACGTGGACGTGAACGCCGAACGTCTGGATGCGCCGGGCCAGCCACTGCATCTCCTCGATCAGCTTGGCGTAGCGGCCCATGGGCGCCATCACCGCGTCCCGCCAGTCGCTGATCGGGTGGGTGCCCGTGCAGGCCAGCGCGATGCCGCGTTCGGCGGCGGCGGCGCGCAGCGCGGTGAGCGTGCCGGACAGGTCGGCCTTGGCCTCGCCGACGGTGTCGCAGATGCCGGTCACGACCTCGACCATCGACTCCATCAGCTCGTGCCGGATGCGGGGGTTGTCTCCCTCCAAGCTGAGCGAAGGCAAGGCGGCGAGCACCTCGCGTGCGTCCTGCCGCAGGTGCCTCGTCCCCGCATCGACGAGCTGGATCTCCCACTCGACGCCGAGCGTCGCCCCGTTCGATGCGTTGAAGTCAATGGCCACGGCCAACCTCCGTCCACAATCCTTGCAGGTCGTTGCGTGGCACGTGGCGCAATTCAGCCAGCGGGTCCCTAAGCCTGGACAAACGCCGGTCCAGGGTCACGTGTTCGCTCCATGATGGCGCCCGTGCCCGCCACCCTGCCGGGTGTCCCTGCCCTTTGCGGATCATTTGACTCATGCGGGCGGTCGGCGGAAGCTCGGGCGTCATCCTTTTCGATCATCGGTCTCGTCCAGGGCATCACTAGATCGAACTAGTCAGCCCGTCCCAAAATACCGTCAATGACGGACTGTAACCAATCCAGCCTGCCGCCTACGTACCGTAAGATCACTTATGCACCGTGTGTCGCTCCCGTCCCGAGCTTGCCGCCTGCGCGGTCGGGTACCTCCTCGCCGGACACGTCGCCTAGTCTTCGGGGGAGTCATGGGCGTTGGGCGCATGCGCGTCGGGAGCGATCGCGCTTCCAGGGGAAAAAGGAGCGTCGAGAGCTTGCGAGCTGAGCGACCAGGGCCGGCCGGCGTCCGCCGCGCCCTGACGGTGATCACGGTTCCGGTCACGGCCGTCTCGCTGGCCGCCGGCCCCGTCCTGGTGGCGCCGCCCGCCACCGCCGCGGCCCCGGCCGCCGCACCGCCGGCCGAGACCGTCGGCGGGCCGCAGCTCGCCGGCCGCGGCATCGTCGTCAACCCGGCCCCCGGCCTGCCGCCCCTGCCCAAGATCAAGGCCGCCTCGTACCTGATCGCGGACGCCGACACCGGGGACGTCCTCGCCGCCAAGGACCCGCACGGGCACTACCTGCCGGCGAGCACGCTCAAGACGCTGACCGCGCTGGCGCTCGTCCCCAGGCTGGACCCGAACCGGCTCGTCCGGCCCTCGCAGAAGGCGTGCGACGTCGAGGGCACCAAGGTCGGGATGACGCCGAAGATGCAGTACAAGGTCTCCGACCTGTTCCACGCGCTGCTGATGATGTCCGCCAACGACGCGGCGGTGACGCTCGCCGAGACGGACGGCGGGATGCGCAGGACACTCGCCGACATGAACGCCGAGGCCCGGCGGATCAACGCGCGCGACACGCTCGCCGGGTCACCGAACGGGCTCGACCGCGACCTCGGGCTGAACGTCCGCACGCAGCACACCTCGGCGTACGACCTGGCGCTGATCCTGCGCGAGGGGATGAAGAACCCCGCCTACCGCGGGTACATGCAGGCCATCGACTTCCACTTCCCCGCGCCGCCCACCAAGAAGGAGCGCAAGAAGGGCAAGAAGGTCGGCGGATACCCGATCCACACCCACAACCACATGATGCCGGGCGAGCGGGAAGCCTACCCGGGCATGATCGGCGGCAAGAACGGTTACACGATCGCCGCCAGGCAGACGTTCGTCGCCCAGGCGCGGCGCGGCGGGCACACCATCGTGATCTCGCTGATGGGCGCGGACATGCCGCCGTCCCCCTACGCGGCCAAGCTGCTGAACTGGGGCTTCGCCACCCGCGGCAAGGTGCGGCCGGTGGGGACGCTCGTCCCGCCCGGCACGCCCGAGCGGGCCAAGAAGGACGGCGACTCCGGCCTGCTGCCGGACGCCCCGCTCGCCTCGGACGACTCGACCCGCAGGTGGCTGCTCGTGGGCGGCGGCGCGGCCGGGGCGCTGCTGGCGATCGTGGTGCTGTTCGTGGTGCTGCGCCGCCGCCGGCGCCTGGAGGCGGCCCGCTCCGGCCACGACTCCGGCCGGTAGATCAGCGCGGGGACGTCAGCGCGGGGACGGCGCCTTCCGGTGTTCCGAAGGCGCCCCCGTCCCGTTCCGGCCGGCCCCGTTCTGCTCCGCCCCGTTCTGCTCCGCCCCGTTCTGCTCCGCTTCGGCGCGCTCCTGGAGCGCTTCGGCCTCCGCACGGTCGGCGCAGTTCTCCGGATTCGTGGCGTCGGCGGTGAGGACGACCCGGCGGGTGGCCGTCCACGCGGCGGTGAACAGCGAGAACCGGGACACGATGTTGATCCACACCATCAGCCCGACCAGGACGGCGAACGTGCCGTAGACCGGGTTCTGGGTCGTCCGCCCGAGCAGCAGCGTCGCGATCTGCTTGAGGACCTCGAAGCCGACGGCGCCGAACAGCGCGCCCCGGATGATCCGCCGCCACGGCGCCCGCGTCCCCGACAGCCGGGTGAACAGCACCAGGAACACGACCGTGTCGAACACGATCGCGCAGGCCAGCGACAGCAGCCGCAGGCCCGTCCCGGCGCCGGGGACGTGCTCCAGACCGAGCCAGCCGAGGACGGTGTGCGTCGCGGACGTCGTGACCGTCGTCACCGCCACGCCGCAGATGAGGATCACGCCCAGGAAAGCCAGCACGGCCAAGTCCCACAGCCGCATCAGGAAGAAGTTGCCGCCGCCGTCCGGCTCGTTGCCCCAGATGTCGCGCAGCGATTCGCGCAGCACCTGCACCCAGCCGAGCCCGGTGAACAGCAACGCGACCAGGCCGACGACCCCGACGGCCGTCTTGGACTGGGCGATCTGCTCCACCTGGAGCTGCCCCGCGAGGCCGGGCAGCTGGGAGTTGACCGCCCGCACGAAGTAGTCGCGGGCCTGCGCGCTGACGCCGACGAGGTAGCCGAGCAGCGAGTACGCCAGCGCCAGCAGCGGGAAGAACGACAGGAAGGCGTAGCAGGTGAGGGCGGCGGCGAGCCGGTCGCCGCGCCGCTCCCGGTACCGCTCGAACGCGCGGGCCTGGTGGTCGAGCCAGCGCCAGCGGTCGCGTGCGCCCCGCAGCAGGTCTTTTCCCTCGCCGAACAGGGACTCGATCCGTCCCTGCGCCCTATTGATCACCTGCCGCATGTACGCAACGTACCCAGAGGCGCCAAGTCGATGCCGCGGACGGTAATCAACCGTTAACGTCCGGGCGATCGGTGTCCGGGCGCGGGGACGGCGCCGTCCCCGAACACGAAGTCGCACTGCCGCCGCCAGATGCCGTCCATCCCGTGCTCGTAGAGCGAGAACCCCCACGCCTGGAAGTCGGCGCCGTAGCCGGCGAGTTCCTTGAACGCGCGGTCCATGACGTCGTCGGGCAGGCGGTGGGCGATCGTGACGTGCGGGTGGTACGGGAACGGCAGCGGCCGGGACAGCGGCCCCGACATGACCTTCGCCTGGACGCGTTCGCAGCCGCCGATCCCCTCGGCGAGCGCCACGAACACGACCGGGGACACCGGCCGGAACGTTCCGCTGCCGCGCAGCCTGATCGGGAACGGGCGCTCGGTGCGGGCGACGGCGAGCAGATGCTCCTCGATGGCGTCCAGCGCGGACTCGTGCACCTCGGTCGGCGGCAGCAGCGTGATGTGCGTCGGGATCGCGTGCGCGAGGGGGTCGCCGAACGAGGCGCGCCTGGACTGCAGGAACGTCCCGTGCGGGTCGGGGATCGGGATGGCGACGCCGATCGCGCGGGCCCCGGCCGGGCGGGCGCCGGGCAGGCCCCCGACCATCGTGGTCTCGGCCGCGGAGGGGGCCCGCACCCGGCCCTCCGCGGCATCGCCTCGGGGTGAGCGGTCAGCGACCACGTCCCACGAATCCCACCCGTTCGCGCACGGTCTCCATCGTCCGCACGGCGACCTCGGAGGCGCGCCCGGCGCCCTGGGCGAGCAGCCGTTCGAGGTGCTCCTCGTCGTCCAGCAGCTTGAGCGTGCGCTCCCGGATCGGCGTGAACGTGTCGAGGACGACCTGCGCGAGGTCCTTCTTGAACTGCCCGTAGCCGGAGCCCTTGTAGCGGGCCTCCAGATCGGGGATGGACGTGCCCTCCAGCGCGGAGTAGATCCGCAGCAGGTTGGTGACGCCGGCCTTCTTCTCCTCGTCGTAGACGACCTCGGTGCCGGTGTCGGTGACCGCGCGCATGATCTTCTTGCGCATCGGTCCCGGCTCCTCCAGCACGTCGATGATCCCCTGCGGCGAGGACGCCGACTTGCTCATCTTCGCGGCCGGCTCCTGCAGGTCGGTGATCTTCGCGGCGCCCTCGGGGATGTGGGCGTCCGGCAGCACGAACGTCTCCCCGAAGCGGTGGTTGAACCGCTGCGCGAGCGTGCGGGTCAGCTCCAGGTGCTGCCGCTGGTCCTCCCCCACCGGGACGCGCAGCGGGCGCCCGGCGACCGGTTCGGGGGTGTAGAGCAGGATGTCGGCGGCCTGCAGGATCGGGTAGGTGAACAGGCCGACGCTCGTCCCGGACGTGCCCTGCTTGGACGACTTGTCCTTGAACTGGGTCATGCGTCCGGCCTCGCCGAACCCGGTGAGGCAGCCCAGTATCCACGCCAGCTCGGCGTGCTCGGGGACGTGGCTCTGCACGAACACCGTGGCGCGGGCGGGGTCCACGCCCATCGCGAACAGCTGCGCGGCGGCGACCTTCGTGCGGCGGCGCAGCTGCGCGGGATCCTGCTCGACGGTGATCGCGTGCAGGTCGACCACGCAGTAGAACGCCTCGTGCGTGTCCTGCATCGCGACCCACTGCCGGAGCGCGCCCAGATAGTTGCCGAGGTGGAACGAGTCGGCGGTGGGCTGGATGCCGGAGAACACCCGCGGCGGGGCCGCGGTGGTTCCGGCGTCGGACGCTTCGGGGTTGGGCGCTTCGGGCATCTGCACGGACCGATTCTCTCAGGTGTCACCGGAGGCTCCGCCGCCCACGGCCCGCCCGCTGGAAGGGCCGGCGACGGCGTCGCCGAGCACCGCCCGCGGGGTCGCGGACGGCGTGCCGGGCGGCACCGGTACGGCCTGCGGCATCGCCCGGGGCATGACGCGCACGCGGGCCACCCGCCGGCCGTCCATCCGGGCCACCGCGAGCCGGCGGCCCGCGACCTCCACCGAGTCGCCCTCGGCGGGGACCCGGCGCAGTACCGCCATGATGTGCCCGGCGACCGTCTCGTACGGGCCGGCGGGCAGCCGGATGCCGGTCTCGGCGGCGAAGTCGTCCAGGTTGAGCAGGCCGTCGACCTCGACAACCCCGCCGTGCAGGCGCCGTGCCTGCGCGTCCTGCACATCATATTCGTCGCGGATGTCCCCGATGAGCTCCTCCACGAGGTCCTCCAGGGTCACGATTCCCGCCACGCCGCCGTACTCGTCCATGACGATCGCCAGGTGGCAGCCCTCGCGGCGCATCTCCGACAGGGCGGGCAGCACCCGTTTGGAGGACGGAAGGAACTTCACGGGGCGCACCAGCTCGCCCACCGGGGCATCGCGCTCCGGCGGGTCCGGGGCCAGCAGGTCACGGATGTGGACGAATCCGACGACCTCGTCGTGGGAGTCGCGGCAGACGGGGAACCGGGAGTGCGGGCTCGCGGCCGCCAGCCGGGCCGCCTCGGCCAGCGCGAGCGCCGCGTCCAGGAACACCACCTCGGTGCGCGGGACCAGGACCTCGCGCAGCGGCCGCTCCCCCGCCGCGAACACCTCCCCGATCAGCGTCCGCTCGTCCGCGGTGAGCTGGGTGTTCCCGGCCACCAGCGCCCGCATCCGCTCCGCGGTGATCTCCTCGCGCAGCGCCTCCGGGTCGCCGCCCGACAGCCGCACGACGAGGTCGGTCGATCTCGACAGCAGCCACACCAGGGGCCGCGCGAGGGCGCCCGGCGGCAGGGACGGCGTGCGGTCCATACGTTCACCCTTCCCCGTCCGCGGTTCCGGATAGCCTGGACGCACCCCGCCCGGCCCGAGAGTCCCATCATGGAGGTCCGTCAGTGAAGCTGCTCGTCACCGGAGGCGCCGGCTACATCGGCAGCGTCGTCTCCGCTCTGCTCCTGGAGGCGGGGCACGAGGTCGTCGTGCTGGACGACCTGTCCACCGGCCACGAGGACGCGGTGCCCGAAGGCGCCAGGCTGGTGCGCGGCACGCTGCGCGACACGGCCGCCGACCTGCTCGCCGGAGCCGGGTTCGACGCCGTGCTGCACTTCGCCGCCAAGTCCCTCGTCGGCGAGTCGGTGGAGAAGCCCGGCCTGTACTGGGACAAGAACCTCGGCGAGTCGCTGGCACTGCTGGACGCGATGCGCCGCGCCGGCGTCCCCCGGATCGTGTTCTCCTCCACCGCCGCGACGTACGGGGAGCCGGAGTCGACGCCGATCCTGGAGACCGACCCGACCCGTCCGACCAACCCCTACGGCGCGTCCAAGCTGGCGATCGACACGGCGCTGGCCGAGTACGCGCGGCTGCACGGCATCGGCGGCGTGTCGCTGCGGTACTTCAACGTGGCGGGCGCCTACGGGCGGCTCGGCGAGCGGCACACCGTCGAGACCCACCTGATCCCGAACGTGCTGAAGATCGCGCAGGGCGACGGCGCGGCGGTGAAGCTGTTCGGCGACGACTACCCGACGCCGGACGGCACCTGCGTCCGCGACTACGTCCACGTGGTCGACCTCGGCCGCGCCCACCTGCTGGCGCTGGACGCCTGCGCGCCGGGCACGCACCAGATCTTCAACCTGGGCTGCGGCAGCGGCTACTCCGTCCGCGAGGTCGTCGAGGCGTGCCGCGAGGTCACCGGCCGCGACATCCCGGCCGAGGTCGTGCCGCGCCGGCCCGGCGACCCGGCCGCGCTGATCGCCTCGTCGGAGAAGATCCAGGCCGAACTCGGCTGGAAGCCCGAGCGCGACCTGCGCACGATGATCGGCGACGCGTGGACGTTCCTGCGCTCGCGATGACCGAGGGAATCACCGAGGCGTTCACCCGGGCGTTCGGGCGCGCGCCGGACGGCGTCTGGCGCGCGCCCGGCCGGGTCAACCTGATCGGCGAGCACACCGACTACAACGACGGGTTCGTGCTGCCGTTCGCACCGTCGCTCGGGGTCTCGGTGGCCGCCGCCCGGCGGGACGACGGCGTGATCGAGGTGCGGTCGCGGCAGGCCGCCACCGCCGTCGCCGCGCCCGTGGACGGCCCGCCGGTCGTCTCCGAGGGCTGGCCCGCCGAGCGCGGCTGGGCGGCGTATCCGGTCGGGGTGGCGCGGGTGCTGCGCGAGCACGGGACGGGCGGCGCGTCCCTGCTGTTCGATTCCGACCTGCCGCAGGGGGCGGGGCTGTCGTCGTCCGCCGCGCTGGAATGCGCGACGGCGCTGGCGCTCTGCGAGCTGCACGGCGTCGAGATCGACCGCCCGGCGCTGGCGCGGCTGACGCAGCGCGCGGAGAACGAGCAGGTCGGCATGCCGTGCGGGCTGATGGACCAGTCGGCGTCCCTGCTGTGCACGGCCGGGCACGCGCTGATGCTGGACTGCCGGAGCGGGCTGTCCGCGCAGGTGCCGTTCGATCCGGCCGCGGCCGGGCTGACGCTCCTGGTCGTGGACACGCGCGCGTCGCACGCGCTGACCAGCGGCGAGTACGGCCGCCGCCGCGCCGAATGCGAGGAGGCGGCGGCGCTGCTGGGCGTCGACGCCCTCCGCGACGTCAAGGATCTGGCCGGGGCGCTGGCGAGGTTGCGCGATCCCGTGCTGCGCCGGCGCGTCCAGCACGTCGTCACCGAGAACCACCGCGTCGAGGCGAGCGTCGGCCTGCTGCGCGCGGGCGCCCTGCCGGAGTTCGGCGGGATGCTGAACGCGTCGCACCTGTCGCTGCGGGACCAGTTCGAGGTGTCGTGGCCCGAGGCCGACGTCACCGTGGACACGGCGCTGCGGGCGGGCGCCCGCGGCGGCCGGATGGTGGGCGGCGGCTTCGGCGGCTCCGTGATCGTCCTGACGGCCGCCTCCCGCGCCGGGCAGGTGCGGGAGGCGATCATCGCCGCCTACGCCGGCCGCGGCTGGACGCCGCCGGAGTTCCTGGAGGCGGTTCCGTCGGACGGGGCGCGGCGCGTCAGCCGAGCGCGGCCCTGATGTCCTCCAGGAGGCGGGTGGCGTCCTCGGCCGGGGCGGTCTGGTCGATGGCGGTGAAACCGTCCACGGCGGCGGACGCGTGCGAGGCGGCCTCGTCGAGGCGGCCCACCTGGGCCAGGACGCGGGCCTGCTCGAAGGAGGTCAGGGCGGTCTCCCAGACGCGGGTCGGCTCGTCGTCCGGCGGCAGGCCGGCCAGCGCCGCGCGGGCCGTGTCCATCGCGGTCACCGCCTCGTCCGCGTTGCCGCTCCACATCAGGCACATCGCGGCCCGGCGGCGGGTGCGGGCCACGCCGTAGGGGTCGCCGGCCTTCTCGCACGCCTCGGCGGCCTGGGCGTACCGTTCGGCGGCCGGGGCGTCCATGTCGAGACCCGTCAGGACGTCGGCGGCCTCGGTGAAAAAGTGCGCGGCGGCGTCGTGCCGGCCGGCCTGCCCGGCCTCCTCGGCGAGGGCGGTGAACAGCGTGGCGGCGTCCTTCTCGCCCAGCCGCTTCTGCGCGTGCGCGAGGATGAGGCGGCAGCGCCGCGCGGCGTCGTCGTCGAGGTTCGGCAGCGCCTCCTCGGCGGCCTCCGCCGCCTCCAGGGCCCGGTCCGTGGACAGGTAGGCGGCGGCGAGATCCACCCGGAGGTGGACGGCCTGCTCGTGCAGGCCCTCGGCCGCCCATCCCGCGACGCCCTCCACCAGGTCGGCGGCGGCGTCGGCCGGGCGGTCCACGGCGAGGAACGCCAGGCCGCGCTCGGAGTACGCCGCGGCGCGCATCGGCGAGGCGTCGCGCAGCGCGGCGATCACCTCGTCCAGCAGGGCGAACGTCTCCTCGTCCGGGCCGCTGTCCCGCCGCGCCAGCGTCCGGGCCAGCAGCAGCGCGGGCGCGGCGACCAGCTCGGGATCGCCGGACGCTCGCGCCGCCGCCACCGAACGGCGCAGCGCCGCCACCGCCTCGCCGGCCCGATCGGCCAGCAGGAACGCCTGCCCCCGCAGGAACCACAGCTCGCCGACGCGGTCGGGCGCCTCGTCCGGGACGACCTGGTCCAGTGCGGCGAGGGCCTCGGCGGGATGCTCCAGCCTGATGTGCGCGGTCGCGAGGCGGAGCAGCGCGGCCGCGGCGTCGCCGTCCTCCCCCGGATGCGCGGTCAGGTGCCGGGCCGCGGCGCTCACCTGCTCCAGGCCGCCCTCGTCGCCGAGGTCGACGCGTGCCATGCCGAGCCGGCCGAGCGTGCGGTGCCGGCGCGTCTCGTCGCCCAGCTCACCGAACAGCCGGGCCGCCTCCTCCCAGCACGCGACCGCGCTCGGCCCGTCGCCGGCCACGGCGTGCTCGACGCCCCGGCCGTCCAGGCGGCGGGCCTTCTGCAGCGGCGTCGGCTCGGTCTTCCCGGCGAGGACGTCGAACCGCCGCCACGCCGCCAGCACCCGCGGGATGTCGCCGCCCGTGCGGCGCTCGTCGGCGATGCCGAGGAGTTCGTCGAGGTCGTCCACGCGGGCGAGGTCGTCGTCCTGCGGGACGGGCGGCGGCACGGGAGCCGGGGCCTGCTCCGGACGGCGATGGTGGGCGGCCAGCGGGACGAAGCCCGCGACCGGCTCGGCCGCCAGCGTGGCACGCACCTTGTCGCCCTGGTGGGACGTGCCGTTGCGGGCGTCGAACCGGTCCGCCAGCGCCGTCGCGCGGTCCGCCAGCTCGGCGTGCAGGTCGGCCACCGGCACGTCGGCGGCCGGGCGGCCGTCCGCGGCGGGACGCCGGACCGTCGCCGCGCCGTGCCCGGCCGCCGCGACCCGGCGGAGGACGAGAGCCGCGGCGGCGCAGAAGTCCATGTCCGCGTGCGCGCTCGGTGCCCGGTCCAGCCAGCCGAGATGCCGCTGCAGGATCTCCAGCCCGCGCGCCTCGTTGCCGGTGACCGCGCAGAACTCCAGGTGCTCGGCGATGTCGCTGAGGTCGGCCAGCCGGGACCGGTGCACCCGGTAGGCGCGGCGGTGCGCGTCGGCGGCCTGCTCGGCGCGGTCCGTCCGCAGGTACACCGGCAGCAGCGCGGTCTGGATGGACTGCGGCTGCTCGTTGCACGACAGCCGCGAGCTCAGCACCGGCGCGGCGATCTCGAACGCCTCCTCGTGGCGTCCGGCCTCCACGAGGTGGCGGACCATGCCGGTCGGGTCGCAGCCCTCGCAGTCCGACAGCTCGTCGCGCTCGGCCGCGCGCCACTTGAGGTACCACTCGTCGGCGGACCCGTCCCCGACGTGCCGCGCCACCACGTTCCGGTAGTGATACACCGCCTGAAGGCTGTGCCCACCCGCCTTGTAGCGCCGCTCCATGTCGTCCAGGACGGCGTAGGTGCGGTCGAGCGGGATCTCGGGGAACAGGGTGAGGGAACTGACGACCGCCTTCATCTGCCACAGCAGGCCGTGCGCGTCGTCGAACCGGCCCGGGTCGCGGTCATGGTCGGCCAGCGTCCGGCTGAACGTCGCGAACGCCTTCGCGGGCTCGCCGCCGTACCGGTAGGCGTCCGTCAGGCGGACCCTCACGTGGAACGCCAGCACCTCGTCACCGGCCGCCTCCGCGCGGCGCAGCGCGTCCTCGACCAGGACGGTGCGGGCCTCCCCGTAGGGCAGTTCCTGCGACCGCGCCATCAGCGTATATACGTCGTCCGTGCTCATTCGGGGGCCTCCGGGGAGTGGACGGCCCACTCCAGCAGGCCGATGAAGGAACGGTTCAGCACCGCCGTGTCGGCGGGCCGCAGCGGATGGTGGCCGAGCAGCAGCGCCTGCCCGTACAAGGCTTGGACGGCCAGTTCGACGGGCCCGTCATCGCCGAGCGAGGTGACCCGCCGGGCCAGCGGATTGCGGTGGTTCAGCACCAGTTGCGGGCGTTCGACGCCGGCGGTGGCGTTGACGGCGCCGAGCACGTCCGCCCACAGCTCGCCGGCCTCCTCCCGCGCCCGCGTCAGCTCCTCGCGGAACTGCGCGTCCCGGCCGGTCAGGTACAGCGCGGGCAGCGACGCGGGATCGAACTCGCGGACGACCACCTCGCAGCCCAGCCGCTCCACCGCCCGCTGCGCCGCCGCCAGGAACGGCCGCAGCGCCAGCTCCGCCGCCGGGTCGAGGACCCCGAACGTGGTGGTCAGCTCCGCCGCGTCCAGCCGGGCCAGCCGGATGCCGGGGTCCAGGTCGGGCAGCCGTTCGATGATCTCCGTGTCGTGGACGTAGCCGCCGTTGACCAGCCCGACGCCCTGCGCGCCCGCGACCGCCGACAGCCGGCGGAACTCCTCCACGCTCGCGGTGAACCGGCCGTCCGGATGCCGGCGGCGGAACTCGTGCAGCGTCATCGGCCCGGCGGACGTCTCGTACTCCAGCCAGCGGTCCACGATCCGCAGCATGTCGTCGTCGTGCAGCGCCATCGCCTTCACGCCGAGCTGATGCAGCCGCAGGAACGCCCGCAGCCGCGCCGGGTCGGTCTCGGCCAGCTTCACCAGCCACTGCCGCAGCACGTCACCGAGGCCCTGCCGGGTGGATTCGAGCAGCTCGTCCTCGTACAGGGCCTCGCGGCTCGCGGTCGGGCGCAGCTCCCCCGCGTCCACGACGCAGCGGGCGAAGAACGCCCATTCGGGCAGGAGGCCCGCCACGCTCTCGGCCAGCAGCATCCGCTTGAGGTAGACGCGGTGGGCACCGCGCGCGGTCGGCGAGACCGGCTCCGGCAGGACGAACGCGACACCCGTCAGCCCCGCCTCCGGCACGTCGAGATCAACCACGTCGAACGGCGTGAACCCGTAAAGCTCCTCGCAGTACCGCTCCAGCGCCCGCCGCCGCGCGGCCGGATCCCGGTAGGACGCCCGCCACGGCGGCCCCTCCCCGGTCACGGGGACGCCGTCCACGATGAGATCGACCGGGAGGAGCGACCCGTAGGTGCGAGCGAGCTCGGCCACGACCGGCGGGCTGAGCAACTCGGCCGCCCCCGGACGCGCCCGCAGCGTCACCGTCGTGCCCGGCGTGCCGCGTTCAGCGGGTTCGACCTGGTAGCTGCCCTCGGACCGGCCCGTCCACCGGACCGCGCCGCCGCCCTTCGCGGACCGCGTCACGACCTCGATCTCGTCCGCGACCAGGAACGCCGACAGCAGCCCGATCCCGAACTGGCCGAGGAAGTCGTGCCGCGCGAACCCCAGCTCGTCCCGCTTGGACGACCGTCCGATCGTCGCGAGCAGCGTATGGACCTCGTCTTCGGTCAGCCCGACCCCGTCATCGTGGACCCGCAGCATCCCGCCACCGGTCTCGATCTCGACCCGGCCGCCTTCACCCCGCGCGGTGATCGCGTCCACCGCGTTCTGCAGCAACTCACGCAGGTACACGCGCGGGCTCGCGTAGAGATGGCGGCTCAGCAGATCCACCACCCCGCGCAGATCCACCTGGAATGCCTGTTCCGCCACCATCCGCCTCCTGATCACCATTTGGGCGATCACACCCTAACGAGCGGCAGGGACAGGACGTCCGGCTTTTCCGCCTTCGCCCGGCACGCCGGGCGAAGGCCACTATGCTCGGTCGCCGACCCGGATGATCGGGGCATGGACGGGCCGACCCGAAGGCGGACGATGACCTCCCAGGAGACCGACCGGCGTCAATTCCTGATGACCAGCGACAAGTTCGTGGATTGGAGGGGGAGCGAGTTCGCGGTCATCGAACGTCCGCGGTGGTCCTTCCGCGACCTGTTCCGATCCTCCGCCCAGGAGGTACGGGTCGTGTCCCCGGACGGAACCCTGCTGTTCCGGATGCCGTCGCAGCGGACGCGGGACATCGATCTCCTCTGGATCGAGGACGGCTCCGGTGCCCGGATCGCGACCTTGCAGCGCACCGGCCGGGAGGTCATGACCGCGAACCTGTTCCAGGCAGCCGACGCGCATGCGGAGCCCTTCGGCACCATCAAGGGCGACCCCACCTACACCGCCTTCGAGGTTATGGACTCACGGAACATGCCCATCGGACACGTCTCGACCAGCGGCGGCATGACGACGATCCAGTGCCCCGACGACAGCGAACGCTGGCGGTTCCTCCTCATGGGCCTGGCGATAGCGGCCGAGGTCGCCTGCGAACTCCAGGCCCAGCGCACCCCGTAACCGGCATACTCGAAGGTCGGCCGGCGCCGGCCCCTGCTCCCACGACGAAACGAGAGGCTTCATGGTCTTCGATCTCGGTGCGCTGGCCGACAGCGCCCAGCAGTTCGCCGCCAACTCCGAGGATCTGCGGCGCCGGATCGATGAACTGGAGACAGAGGCCGAGTCCGCCGACGGCCGGGTGAAGGCCCGCTGGACCAGCGCGGGCCTGGCCGGCGTCGACCTCGACCCGAGGGCGCTGCGCATGGCCGCCGCCGACCTCGGCGAGCTGATCACCGAGACCGTGCAGGACGCCCAGCGGAAGTTCGAACGCCAGGCGGCCGAGCTGACAACCGACTCGTTCGGGCCGAACGGCGACCCGATGGCGGCACCGCCCAGCGCGGAGGAGGCCGCCGCCTTCATCACCGACATGCACTCGACCTTCGAGGGCACGCTCCAGGAGACCACCGCGATCATCGACAACATGCGGCGGGCCTTCCAGCAACGCTGACGCATGTCAGTAACGACGGGGCTGATCCTCCCAGGTCCCCGCACCCGTCTCCTCAACGAACCGGCGGAGCCGCCACAAATCCTCCAGGCTAAGAGAGCCGTCTCCTTCGCCATCCTCGATGATCGCGAGCAGGAGACGCCCCGGAATCTCCTCCATGCCCCGGATCAGCCTCGGCGGCTCGTAGGAACCCTCCTTGCTGTAACGCAGCCTCAGCGACACCGCCCCACCATCCCCCGGGTCAACGACCTCGAACCGCCCGAACCGCTCGGCCGGAAGGATCTGCGCGGGCTTCTTGCCCCTCGTCACGACCAGGCCCCGAGCATCGATGTAAACGATGAATTCGTTCCCGGGCAGGAGCGGGTAGACGCCCAGCAGCAACAACGCGGCAATCAGGACCGCCAGGACGGCGAGCACGAAGCGCCAGCCATTGTCCACTGCCACCGTCCCCCACGTGCACAAGGCGCACAGAAAGGCCAAGAGGGCGAGGATCCTCGGCGCATCCTGCTTCGGGTCCCGGAGGACGACCCTGAAATCCTCGGGAGCGGTCATCAGCCGAGCTCCTTACCTGTGTCGGCCGGGATCGGATTCGTCCGCTTGACGTAATCGTCCCCGTACCCCTCGCTGCCGGTAAGCGAGGTGATCCCCTTGTTAACCCACGGCGCCCCCGGGTTCAGGATGCCGTCCGGGGCGTAGGGAACACCGGTGTCCCAAGCCCCCTTGGCGCCACCGAGGCCGGACCAGAGCCACTTGTACTTCTGCGGAAGCCGCTGCATCGAGAGGCGGAACTTCCCGTACCCCGTACCGCCGAAAGCCCTGCCACGCATGAACTGCCCCGTGATCTTCTGCTCAATGAGAGCGAGCCGACTAATGGCCACATCATCCGCGCTGCGGACAGTCGCCTCAAAGAAATCCGGATAGGCATGGGTGTTACCGGTGAGCATCTGACCGACCACACCGACCCCGGTAGCGGCGACGGCCGCCGCCTTCGTCACCGACATGCACTCGACCTTCGAGGGCACGCTCCAGGAGACCACCGCGATCATCGACAACATGCGGCGGGCCTTCCAGCAAAGCTGACACATGTCAGTAACGGCGGGGCTGATCCTCCCACGTGCCCGCCCCCATCTCCTCAACGAACCGGCGGAGCCGCCACAGATCCTCCAGGCTGAGAGAACCGCCCCCCTCACCGTCCTTGATCATCGCGAGGTGAAGGCGCCCCGGAATCTCCTCCATGGCCTGGATCGCCCTCGGCGGCTCGTAGGAGCCCTCCTTGCTGTAGCGCAGCCTCAGCGTCACCGCCCCGCCGTCCCCCGGGTCAACGACCTCGAACCGCCCGAACCGCTCGGCCGGAAGGATCTGCTCAGGCTTCTTGTTCCTCCTCACGACCAGGCCCCGAGCGTCGATGTATGTGAGGTACTCGGCACCGCGCAAGAGCTGGACGACGACCAGCAGAAGCACCACGGCGAGCAGCACCGCCAGCACGGCCAGCACGAAGCGCCAGCCATTGTCCACCGCTACCGCCCCCCACGTGCACAAGGCGCACAGAAACGCCATCATGCAGAGCATCGTCGGCGTCCCCTGCCTCGCATCCCGAAGGACGACCCTGAAATCCTCGGGAGCTGTCATCAGTCGAGCTCCTTACCTGTGTCGGCCGGGATCGGATTCGTCCGCTTGACGTAATCGTCCCCATATCCCTCGCTGCCAGTGAGCGAGGTAATCCCCTTGTTAACCCACGGCGCCCCTGGGTTCAGGATGCCGTCCGGGGTATAGGGAACACCTGTGTCCCAGGCCCCCTTGGCGCCACCGAGGCCAGACCAGAGCCGCTTGTACTTCTGCGGAAGCCGAACCATGGGCAGGCGGAACTTCCCGTACCCCGTACCGCCGAAAGCCCTGCCACGCATGAACTGCCCCGTGATCTTCTGCTCAATGAGAGCAAGTCGGCCGATGGCCACATCATCGGCACTGCGAACAGTCGCCTCAAAGAAGTCCGGGTAGGCATGGGTGTTACCGGTGAGCATCTGGCCGACCACATCGACCCCGGTGGCGGCGGCGATGGCCGCCGCACACGCCGAACCCGCCTTCTCCAGCGCCATCTCACCCATGCGGAGGATCTGTCGCACGGACTGCGCGGCCTGCCTCGCTCCCATCTCCGCCGCCTCCAACTGCGCCTCGCCGACTCCCAGCACCCACACAAAGGCCCGTGCAATGAGCACCCATACGGCGAAGACCACGAGGACGAACGCGCACACCAGCATCATCATGATGAACATGGCGATCAGCAGCGCCATGATCGTGAGCACGATGAACATGACGAACGCGTACGCGAACGCCAGCATCAACTGGTTGGCGTAGTCGTTCATCTTCTTCTCGAAGGCGTCCCGATCCTTGCCGGTCCAGCTGTCCTCCGGCAGCGAGCGCAACTCGTCATCGATCCGGTCGCGCGCTGCCTTGATCTTGTCAACGGCCTTCTTCCAGTCCTCCGCCGCATCCCAGAGCTGCGCAGGATCCGACTGCGCCATGTACATGACCGAGACCGACGGCCACGCCGAAGGGATCACGAAGGCGGCCGCCGTCGAGAGGTCTAAAGCGATCTTGGCCATCTCGGCCAGGTTGTCCATTCCACTGGGAGCCATGGGGATCCGCCTCCGCTCAGACCGAAGACCTACTGCGTCTTCGGCGCGCTCTTCTCCTCCGCCATCTTCATGATCTTGGCTGTCGTGTTCAGCCCGCCCTGGAATTCCTTGAGCTGGCGCAGCTTGGTCACCAGATCGACGTCCGCGTACTCCGTGCCCTGCACGTACGCGTGCGCCAGATGGGCGCAGAACGTCGTGAACGCGCCCGCCTCGACCTCGCGTGGGGCACCGTTCACGTGGCGGCGCGCCTGGCTCAGGTCGTCCCCCAACTTGGCGATGAGCTCGTTGCCCAGCCGCACGATGTCGTCCGGTTTGAAGCGCACCTCGCCCGACCCCGTGGAGACCGGCATGTTCCCGAACGGCGACTTCGGCGGCACCGGCCTCATGGACGGCTGCGCGCCGCCCGGCGGCTGGGAGCCCGGCGTGGAGGGCGCGGGCGCATGGTTGGTCTGCGTTCCCAGTGCCTGCGCGACCCGGTTCGGATGACTCAATACGATCTCCACTCCAGACACACGAACGGTCACCAGTCAGTCAGGCAGCGGTCAGCAAGACTAACGGGCTTCCGCCCCGCCCCGCCCCGCCCCCACAAGGAATGCGCACATTTGTAACGAGCCCCGGACGATCTCCCACTTGTCGGCTCTCGTGGTGACCGGGAAGGACGAGATCAGGCCGTCGGGGACCCATAGGAG
>NZ_BCQQ01000029.1 GCF_001552155.1 Actinomadura formosensis NBRC 14204
CGCGGCGGCGGGGTTCATCGGAGTCCACGGGCGCGCAGACTACCGCCCGCCGGCCGGTGCCGCGCCCGCGTGCGGGCCGCTCACTGCCCCGGCTTTCCGGACGCCAGTTCGAGCCGCCCGTACAGGAAGTCGGCGGCGTTCTCGATGGCGAGGCTCACATCGATCATCTCGTTGAGCGAGGCGGGCTGCCGCCCGCCGGCCCGCTCCACCCACGTGATCACGGCGTAGTGGCCGTAGGTCTTGGCGTAGGCGGCGCTGAACCCGGGCCCGAACGCGGGCACACCCGGCGCCTTCAGCGGCACGACCCAGCCGGCGCCGGTCGCCGGGTCCAGGTCGCGCAGGATCTGCTTGACGCCGTCCTCGCTCGCCAGGTTGATCACGATGAACTGGCCGACGTGCTTCTTGTCGGCGCTCACGTACGCGGCGCGGACGAGCTGGCTGCAGCCGTACTTGGCGAGGTCGCCCTGCAGCCGCGCGCCCCACGTGCCGGATTTGCAGTCGGCCGCCAGCTTGGACGCGGCCAGCGTGAACGCGTACTGGCCCGACTTCACGTTCTTGGCGGAGAACGCCTCGCCCTCGGTGATCGCGCGGCCGTCGGCGGACCGGGACGCGATCTGGCCGAAGCCCTCCCCCAGGTAGTCCGGGGTGTACGCGGTCGGCACCGCCGTCTTCGGCGCCGGCTCCCCGCCCCCGCCGGTCAGCAGGACGACGGCCACGGCGGCGGCGATCAGCACGACCGCCGCGGCGGCCCCGCCGAACAGCAGTTTTGGACTGGGGAGCTTGCGGCCGGGCTTGTCATCCGGCCAGAAGTCCCGCCCGCGGCCCTTCTGCGCGGCCTCGGCGGAATCTGTGTCACGAGCCTCGATCACGCCCCGGAGCTTAGCGGTCCGGATGCCTTCGCGTGACCGAAAGGGCGCTTCATCCGTATTCGTATGAGCTACAACCCGTTAGTGCCGATCAGCGCGCCGACGGCGTAGGTGATGCCCGCGGCGGCGGCGCCGAACAGCAGCTGCCGCGTCCCGCCGAACCACCAGGGCCGGGCGGTGATCTGCGACACCAGCGCACCGGCACCGAACAGGCCGAGCGCCGAGATGATCGCCGCGGGCCACAGCGAGGTGGCGCCCAGCAGGTACGGCAGCACCGGCAGGACCGCGCCGATCGCGAACGACAGGAACGACGAGCCCGCCGCCAGCACCGGCGACGGCAGGTCGCCGGGCGCCACCCCGAGTTCCTCCCGGGTGTGCACCTCCAGCGCCTCGTCGGGGTCGCGGGACAGCTGCCGGGCGACCTCCGCGGCGGTCTCCGGGTCCACGCCGCGCGCCTCGAAGACCTCGGCCAGCTCGCGTTCCTCGGCGGCCGGATGGCGGGCGAGCTCCAGCCGCTCCACCTCGATCTCCGCCTCCGCCAGCTCCGACTGGGAGGCGACCGAGATGTACTCCCCCGCCGCCATCGAGAACGCGCCCGCCGCCAGGCCCGCGAGACCGGCCAGCAGGACGACCTTCTGGCTCGCCTGGCCGCCCGCGACACCCGCGATCAGCGCGAAGTTGGAGACCAGCCCGTCCATCGCGCCGAACACCGCGGGTCGCAGCCAGCCCCCCGTGACGTCGCGGTGCTGGTGGTGGTGCTCCGGTCGCACACCGGACTTCTCACCGGACATCTCGCCTGCGTCCGACACCGTCGCCGTTTCCTACTTCCCGTCCGTGACGGGCTCCCCCTTTTGCACCCGGCCGGGTTCGGTGGCACCGTCGTCCTCATTGTCGCCGGTCTCGGGAACCGGTTCGGCCTCCGGGGCCTCGTCCGGGACCTCGTCCGCCGGCTCGTCCGTGCCGGAGCCCTCCTCCGGCTCGTCCGCGCCCGTCTCGTCCTCGGGGCCGGACGCATCCTCCTCGCCGTCCGCCCCGTCCGCGGGCTCCCCGGCGTCGCCGGTGGCCTCGGCCGCCGGATCCGCCTCGTCCGCGGGATCCGCCTCGTCCGCCGCGCCGGCCTTCGTCCCGGTCTCGGCAGCCTCGGTGTCCGCAGCCCCGGTGTCCGCCGTCGCGGGGACGGCGGCGGGGGCTCCGGAGGCCGTCTCGGCCACCGGGCGGCCCACGTTCTCCGGGCCGGTGCGGTCACGGGCCAGGTACAGGTAGGCGACCGCGCCGAGGAACAGGATGATCGACGTCCAGTCGTTCAGCCGCAGGCCGAGGATGTGGTGGGCCTCGTCGATGCGCAGCGCCTCGATCCAGCCGCGTCCCACCGTGTAGGCGGCGACGTAGAGGGCGAACGCGCGCCCGTGGGTGAGCTTGTAGCGGCGGTCGGCCCAGATGACGAGGACGGCGACACCGACGCACCACAGCGACTCGTACAAGAACGTCGGATGGTAGGTCGCGACGTCGGCGTACTTCGGGTCGAGGGCGGGCCCGCCGTCCAGCATCGGGCGGTGGTTCTGGTCGATCTCCAGCGCCCAGAAGGTGTCCAGCGGGCGGCCGTACAGCTCCTGGTTCCAGTAGTTGCCCCAGCGGCCGATCGCCTGCGCCAGCGCGATGCCGGGCGCCACCGCGTCGGCGAGCGCAAGGGGCGAGATGCCGCGCCGCCGGCAGCCGATGACCCCGCCGACCGCGCCGAGCGCGACCGCGCCCCAGATGCCGAGGCCGCCCTTCCAGATCTCCAGCGCCCGGACGGGGTCGCCGCCCTCCCCGAAGTACCGCTGGTAGTCGGTGACCACGTGGTAGAGCCGCCCGCCGACCAGGCCGAACGGCACCGCCCACACGGCCACGTCGACGATCACGCCCGGGGCGCCGCCCTTGGCGGCCCAGCGCCGCTCGCCCAGCCAGACCGCGGCGACGATGCCAAGGATGATCATGATGGCGTAGGCGCGGATCGGGACGGGCCCGAGGTGCCAGACGCCCTGCGAGGGACTCGGAATGTAGGCGAGCTGGTGCATGACCGTTGACGTTACCGCCTCCCGGGCGCGGCGCGCGCCCTCTCTACCACCGCAACGAGGCCGCGGCCTGCGACGTGCCGTCCCGCCCGCCGGTCGCCGCGCCGCTGGACCGCGGGCCGCCGGACGTGGGCGCGTTGCCGCCGGCCTTCGCGACGGCCTTCTTCAGTGCGTCGGGCGAGCCGAGAACATCGTTGCCGACCTTCTTCCCGTTCAGCGCCAGGTACGGGGTGGAGTCGACCCCGGCCCTCCCGGCCTGGGCACTCGCCTGGTTCACGGTCTTCATCTGCTGTTCACCGTTGACGCAGGAGGCGAAGGACGGGTCGGTGACGCCCAGGTCGGCCGCCCACCTGATCAGTTCCTGCGGCTCGAAGCCCTTGTCCCCCTCCACGGGCTGCTCGGCGTAGAGCCGGTCGTGGTACTTGACCCAATGACCGGCGGGCATGCAGGCGGCGGCGTTCGCGGCCCGCCGCGAGTTCGACATCAGCGGTTCCTGCTGGAACAGCTGGAAGGGGCGGTAGACGACCTTGAGCCGGCCGTCCGCGGCGAGCTGCTTCATCGTCCCGCCGAGCCGGGCCTCCATCGCCTTGCACGCCGGGCACTGGAAGTCCTCCCAGACGTCGAGGACGGGGGCGTTCACCCCCGGCTGCGCCATCGCGACCGAGCCGTCCGGCTGCCGGGTCGCGGGCGCGAGCGCGCCCTGGTAGCCGCGGGGGGCGGGCGAGCCGCCCCGGCCGGACAGCGCGACCACGACCACCACGACCACGACCGCCGCGGCGGCGACGGCGCCGAGGACGACCAGCAGCGCGCGCCGCCGCCGTCCCCGGGCCGCCGCCCGTGCCCGTTCCTCCGCGAGCCGCCGCCGTGCGGTCGGCTCCCTGCCCTGCTCGCTCATCGATCCCCCGATCGGCCACTACTCTGCGTACTTCCATGCACCTACGAGCGTAGCGGGGGCGGCGGGCCGGGGCGCCCGGAAGCGCCGGGCCGGGGTCACTCGCCCGGCGGGGTCACTTCTTCCCGGCCGCGCGGGCGGCGTCGATGGACACGCGCAGCCCCGCGGGGTTCATGAACTGCTCCTGGTCGAGCTTCTTGCCGTCCAGGAACACCGTCGGCGTGCCCTGGACGCCGCGGTCCTGGAACGCGTACTTGGTCATCGCGTCGACCGTGGACTTCTTCTGCCCGTCCCGGACGCACTTCTCGAAGTTCGGGTCGGTGACGCCGACGTCCTTGCCCCACTTGACGAGGTCGTCGGGCGAGAAGCCCTTCTGGCCCTCGGCGGGCTGGAACTTGAAGAGCGCGTCATGGTAGGAGATCCACTTGTCGGCCGGGACGCACAGCGCCGCCTCCGCCGAGCGCAGCGAGTTGCTCCGGACCGGGTCCGGCTGCCCGCCGAACAGGTGGAACGGCCGGTAGACGACCTTGACCTTGCCCTGCAGCGCCAGTTCCTGGACGGTCTTGCTGGTGGCGTCCTCGAACTGCTTGCAGACCGGGCACTGGAAGTCCTCGAAGATCTCCAGTTCGGGCTTGGTCACCCCGGCCTTCGCCATCACGATGGAGCCGTCGGCCTGCCGGCTGAGCGGGGCGAGCGGACCCTTGTGCGCCTCGGCCCGGCCGTTCTTGCGCTGCTGGTCGACGATCAGGACGGTCGCGACCACGATCACCGCCACGGCCACCACCGATCCGAGGACGATGGTGAGCAGCCGCCGCTGCTTCTCCCGCGCCGCCTGCCGCTTGCGCTCAGCGGCCAGGCGCTCTCTCGCGGACCGCTCTCGTGCGGCCTTGCTCATTGGTTCTCCTATGTATGCGGACCCGGCGCCGCCACCCTGCGGCGCGGTAACGGCGAGATTAGTCGACCTGGCCGATCCGTCGGAATTCGTCGGCCAGGACGAGGAGGAACAGCAGCACGGTGACGGCGTGGACCCCGGTGCACCACAGGCAGATCTTGTGCAGGATCGCCAGCTCGACGGTCACGAGGTAGACGACGAACAGCATGCCCACCGCGACGCTCGCCACCCGGCCCCAGCGCAGCGGCGGCCAGGTCGAGCGCAGCGCCCACGGCGTCAGCAGCGCGCCGAACGCGACGAAGAACGCCAGGCCGAGCAGCGGCATCGGGATGCCGAGCAGGGTGGAGTACTCGCTCGTCGTGACCGCGTGGCAGTCGATCGTCGAGGACGCCGAGCACACCAGCGCCTTCTCGTCGTAGTGCGTGATCGTCAGATAGACGGAGATCCCCAGCCCGGTGAGCGTCAGCACCCAGGCCGCGACCTGGAACCACGCGGGAGGCAGCGGCGACGCCGCCGCCTTGGCCCGGCTCTTGGCCGCCATCTCTTGCGTCATCGTGATCCTTCCGGAACCGCCTTCGCCGGCGGACACACCCTAGTGGAGGGCGCCGGCGCCACAAGCATGAACTCGGCGGCGGTCGTCCCGAGTTCCCGTGACGGCGCTCCGGCGGTCCGGAACGCCGTCACGGGACCGTACGAAATCAGCGGCCGGCGCGGACGCCCGCCGCCAGTTCCTCGGTGAGCGAGCGGACACCGGCCAGCCCGGAGGCGAGGTCGGGGGCGTCCAGCAGGCGGCGGATGAACGCCGACCCGACGATCACACCGTCGGCGAAGCCGGCGACCTCGGCGGCCTGGGCGCCGTTGCCGACGCCGAGCCCGAGCCCGACGGGCAGCCCGGTACCGGCCTTGTCGATGATCGCGCGGGTCCGCTCCACCAGGCGCGGGGCGCCGGTGTCGACGGCGGAGCGGGCACCGGTGACGCCCATCAGCGAGGCCGCGTACACGAAGCCGCGGCACGCCCCGGTGATCGTCTCGATGCGCTCGTCGGTGGAACTGAGCGCGACGAGGAACACGCGGTCCAGGCCGTGGGCGTCGGACGCCTCCAGCCACTCGCCGCCCTCCTCGGGCGTGAGGTCGGGAGTGATCAGCCCGGAGCCGCCGGCGGACGCCAGGTCGCGGGCGAACCGGTCGACGCCGTAGCGGTCGACGGGGTTCCAGTACGTCATGACGAGGGTCGGGACGCCGGTGGCGGCGACGGCCTCGACCGTGCGGAACACGTCGGCGACGCGGGTGCCGCCGACGAGGGCCCGGTGGACGGCGTCCTGGATGGTGGGGCCGTCCATCATCGGGTCGGTGTAGGGCAGGCCGATCTCGATGGCGTCGCAGCCCGCGTCGACCATGGTCTTGGCGGCCGCGACGGCGCCGTCGCAGGTGGGGAACCCGGCGGGCAGGTAGCCGACGAGCGCGGCACGCCCTTCGGCCTTGGCCTTGTCGTAGGTGGTCTGGACGGTCACCGGCCCTCCTCCTCGGGCATCAGGCCGAAGAAGGTGGCGGCCGTGTGCATGTCCTTGTCGCCGCGTCCGGACAGGCACACGATGATCGTGGCGTCCGGGCCCAGTTCCCCGCCGACCTTGAGCGCGCCGGCGAGCGCGTGCGCGGACTCGATCGCCGGGATGATCCCCTCGGTGCGGCACAGCAGCGCGAACGCCTCCATCGCCTCCGCGTCGGTGATCTCGCGGTACTCGGCGCGGCCGGTGTCGTGCAGCCACGCGTGCTCGGGGCCGACGCCGGGGTAGTCGAGGCCGGCGGAGATCGAGTGGGTGTCGAGGGTCTGGCCGTTGTCGTCCTGCAGCAGGTAGGTCCGCATGCCGTGGATGACGCCGAGGGAGCCGCCGACGAGCGTCGCGGCGTGCTTGCCGGTGGCGACGCCGTCGCCGCCCGCCTCGAACCCGTACAGCCGGACGGACTCGTCCGGGATGAAGGCGTGGAAGGTGCCGATCGCGTTGGAGCCGCCGCCGACGCAGGCGACGACCGCGTCCGGCAGGGCGCCGGTCATGTCGATGCACTGCTGCCGCGCCTCGACGCCGATGACGCGCTGGAAGTCGCGGACCATCACCGGGAACGGGTGCGGGCCCATCACCGAGCCGATGCAGTAGTGGGTGTGGTCGACGGTGGCGACCCAGTCGCGGAACGCCTCGTTGCAGGCGTCCTTGAGGGTGCGGCTGCCGGTCTTCACCGGGATGACCTCGGCGCCGAGCATCCGCATCCGGGCGACGTTGAGCGCCTGCCGCTCGGTGTCGACCTCGCCCATGTAGACGGTGCAGCTCAGGCCGAGGAGCGCGGCGGCGGTGGCGGTGGCGACGCCGTGCTGGCCGGCGCCGGTCTCGGCGACCAACCGGGACTTGCCCATCCGGCGGGTGAGCAGCGCCTGGCCCAGCACGTTGTTGATCTTGTGGGAGCCGGTGTGGTTGAGGTCCTCGCGCTTGAGCAGCACGCGGGCGCCCGCGTGCGCGGAGAAGCGCTCGGCCTCGGTCAGCAGGCTGGGACGGCCCGCGTAGTTCGCGAGCAGGTCCTCCAGTTCGGCGGTGAAGGCGGGGTCCTGCTTGGCCGCCTCGAACTCGTGGGTCAACTCGTCCAGCGCCGCCATCAGCGCCTCGGGCGCGAACCGGCCGCCGAAGCGTCCGAAATGGCCGGTGGCGTCGGGTACGGCTTCAGCACCGCGCGCGGCGGTGTCCATGGTCATGGGTAAACGCGTCCTGTCGTGGGAGAAGTGGCCGTCGGATCGGTGGGGTCCTCGACTAGCCCCGCCATCGCTCCCGGAGCGGTTCGACCTGCATGCCCCTCACCCTATCGAGTCCGGCTATCGAGACCCTATCGAGTCCGTCCATCAAGTCCGCGGGCCCGGCCCGGCCATCGCCGGCGGGAACGCCCCCGCGTCCCGGCAACGCGGGTCAGCCGCCCTGCCGCAGCGCCGGATGGGCGCCGGCGGCGACGAGGTCGGCGACCGCGGCCCGCGGGTCCCGGCCGATGACCAGGCTCTCCCCCACCAGCACGGCGTCCGCGCCGCTGGAGGCGTAGGCGAGCAGGTCGTGCGGGCCCCGCACCCCCGACTCGGCGACCTTGACGACCTCCTTGGGGAGGGTCGGCGCGACCCGGGCGAACACCCCCCGGTCGACCTGCAGGGTGCGCAGGTCGCGGGCGTTCACGCCGATGACCTTGGCGCCGGCGTCGACGGCGCGGGCCGCCTCCTCCTCGGTGTGGGCCTCGACGAGCGGCAGCAGCCCGATGGACTCGGCCCGCTCGACCAGCGACACGAGGGCGTCCTGCTCCAGGGCGGCGACGATCAGCAGCGCGAGGTCGGCGCCCGCCGCCCGCGCCTCCCACAGCTGGTAGGAGGTGACGATGAAGTCCTTGCGCAGGACGGCGACGTCGACGTTCGCGCGGACGGCGGCGAGGTCGTCCAGGCTGCCGCCGAACCGGCGCCGCTCGGTCAGCACGCTGATCACCTTGGCGCCGCCGGCCTCGTAGTCGCGGGCGAGCGCGGCGGGATCGGCGATCGCGGCCAGCGCGCCCTTGGACGGGCTGCTTCGCTTGACCTCGGCGATGACCGTCACGCCCGGACCGCGCAGCGCCCCGAGCGCGTCCCGCGGGGCCGGGGCCTTCGCGGCCTTCTCCTTGAGGGCGTCGAGCGGGACCTCGCGCTGCCTGTCGGCGAGATCGGCCCGGACGCCTTCGATGATCTCGTCCAAAACACTCAAGGTCGCAGGCCCCCTATTTCAGGTCGTTCCGTGCACCGATCGTAGCCGCCCCCTCGGACGCCTTCCCCACCCGGGAGGGCCGTCCGGCGGGCTTGTGGCGCTCAGGGCGCGAGTACATGCGCGAACGGCAGGTTGCGGACGACCCAGTAGACGATCAGAAGGCCGACGAACGAGTACACCACCGCCGGCTTGAACAGGACGGTCCGCATGGGCAGCCCCTGCGCCGTCATCACCGTCCACCTCACGTACAGGTAGGCGAAGACCGGCAGCATGAGGAACAGCAGCGGGTTGAACCCGAACGCGGTGCCCACGTCGCCGTGGGCCAGCGCGTAGACGAGCCGCGTCATCCCGCAGCCGGGGCAGTAGTACCCGGTCATCATCAGGAACGGGCAGCTCGGGTAGTGGCCCGCCTCGTTGGGGTCGCCCCGGAACGCCACGATCAGGGTTCCGGCGACGACGCCGCCGAGCACCGCCGCCTGGGGCAGGAGCGCCCGTGCCGGTCCGTGCCGTGCCGGTCCGTGCCGCGCGGGTCCGTGCGCGTGCTCCTGCGGTGGGACGGATACGCCAGTCACGGGGTCCACGATAGGCGACACCCCCCGAGCGCCCTCACCCGTCCAGGACGTAACCGACGCCGCGGACGGTCCGGATGGGGCTCCCTTCACCGAGTTTGGCGCGGAGCTGCGCGATGTGGACGTCGACCGTGCGGCTTCCGGCGCCGGCGCCCGGCCCCCACGCGGCGTCGAGGAGCTGCTCGCGGGTGAAGACGCGGCCGGGGTTGGCCATGAGGTATTCGAGGAGGTCGAACTCGGTGACGGTGAGGGTGACGCGGCGGTCGCCGACGACGGCGATCCGGTCATGCGGGTCGAGGGCGATGGAGCCTGCCCGCAGGGGGGCGGGCGCGGCGGCGGGGGTACCGCGGCGGAGGGCCTCGGCGACGGCGCCGACGAGGGCGCGCGGGCCGAACGGGCGGGCGATGTGGTGGTCGCCGAGCACGCGGGCGGCGGCGGGGTCGAGGGGGCCGGTCACGGCGACGACCGGTGCGGGACGGGCGGCGTCGGCGACGCGCCGGTAGAGGTCGGCCGGCAGCGCGGCGGTGGACAGGTCGAGGACGACGACGTCGGGGCGGCTGTGTTCGGCGGCGGCGGGCGCCCGGCCGGGGTCGGCCTCGATCTCGACGTCGAAGCCCTCCCGGGAGAGGTAGCGGCGCTGCAACTCGGCGACGGCGGGATCGTGCTCGATCACGAGGACGAGGCCACCGCCACCGTCGGTGCTCATGACCGCCCGTTCCGCCGGGCGGTCGGGTCCTCACCGCGGTCCAGGGAGCGCCACATCGCGGACGGGTCGTCCGGCACGGCGGCTTCCTTCGCGGCGGGCCCGCGCGGGGCTGCGCGTTCGTAGCGGGCCGACATGCCGGGCCAGCGCGTCCCGCGGGCGGCGGTGAGGAGACCGGCGGCGACCAGCAGGATCCCGCCGGCGACCGAGACCGTCCACCACAGGTTCACGTGCAGGGCCGGGTCGGCGCCGAGCTTCAGCAGGGCGCTCTTGTCGCCGGCCGCGGACAGCACGTTCGGACGCCGGACGGCGGCGGCCGACGCGCAGGCGATCCCGACGCCGAACAGCGCGATGAGGACGCCGACGGCCGCGCGCACCCGGCCGCGGGTGGCGAACAGGGCGGCGAGCCCGGCGAGGCCGGCCCAGCCGAGGGCGCCCGCCGCGCCGCCGAGGTCGCCGCCGGTGAGGGTCTGGGTGAACGGGGTGATGGCGTCCTCGGCCTTGACGGTGGCCCAGCCGCGCCCGGCGGCGAGCAGCACCAGGCCCGCGCCGGTGGCGCACAGCAGCGCCGTCAGTCCGCGTTCACGCCCGGGTGTCATGAGGTCGGGTCAGGGCGTTCCCCGACCACGGCGGGAAGGACGTCGGCGTCCCAGCAGGTGCGGTCGCCGGTGTGGCAGGCGCCCCCGACCTGGTCGACCTTCACCAGCACGGCGTCGGCGTCGCAGTCCAGCGCGACCGACTTGACCCACTGCTGGTGGCCGGAGCTCTCACCCTTCACCCAGTACTCCTGCCGGCTGCGCGACCAGTAGGTGCAGCGGCCGGTGGTGAGGGTGCGGTGCAGGGCCTCGTCGTCCATCCAGCCGAGCATGAGCACCTCGCCGGTGTCGTACTGCTGGGCGATGGCGGGCACGAGCCCGTTCGGGTCGCGCTTCAGTCGAGCTGCGATCTTCGGGTCCAGATTGCTGGACGGTCGTACGGACATGACCGAGAGTTTATTGCAGCCGCGTCCGCCTCCGACCTCGGCGGGCGACGGCCCCCACCGGCACGAAGGGCCCGCTCCCCCGGCGGAGGGGGCGGGCCCGGACGTACGGCTATCGGGTGTTACAGGGGGACGACCTGGTCGGCCTGCGGGCCTCGGTTGCCCTGCGTCACCTCGAACTGGACGCGCTGATTCTCGTCCAGCGTGCGGTAGCCGGAGCTCTGAATGGCCGAGTAGTGCACGAAGACGTCCGGACCGCCGCCGTCCACGGCGATGAATCCGAAGCCCTTCTCGGCGTTGAACCACTTCACGGTGCCCTGCTGGGGCATGTCTTTCTCCTTGCGGCAAAACCTGGGCCCACACCTCGCGGGCCCGTGCGGTCGCTGCGGAACGCTCTCGCCCCCGGTACGGTCCCGGAAAAGCCAAAACGCCCGCTGCCATCAGTCCGCGGGCGTCTGCACGATCGAGAACCACGACTGCAACCGACCGCCCCACAGTATCACCGCTCCGCCGTAAAGCGGAGGAGCCGCAAGGCACGTGATTCTTCTCTTGGCGAACCCTGCCGTTACCTGCCCGTTAAAGACTCCAACCGACCTCGGTCAGGCCCTTGACAGCGCCCGTGTCCCCGGTGATACGGACGTTCGCGACGTCCCGGCGGCCCAGCGCCCACAGGACGAGTTCGCCGACCGGGCCGTGCACGCGCACGGCTCCGCGCGGGTGCCGGCCGTGCGCCGGCACCCGCAGGCTCCGGCCGTCCGGTTGCACCAGCGTTACCTCGACCTGAACCTTTCTTAGGACAAAGCGGGCAATTTTTATCCGTCGCCAGAGCACTTCCCGGAGTTCCGGGGAGATCTCCCGCGGCTCCCAGTCGGGACGTGCGCGCAGGACGTCCTCATGGTGAACAAAGAACTCGACACCGTTCGCGATTTTGTCGACTCCAGGAAGCGCGTAGGGCGAGAACTTCGCCGGTCCGTCCCGAAAGCGTTCCACCAGCCGGTCGAACGGGACGGACCGCGCCGTACGGCGCCGAACACGCTCGGTGTAGAAGGACAGCGGGGGCAGCAGTATTCCGGGGGCGGTGTCCGGGCGGTTCTCCCTGACGACGAGATGGGCCGCCAGGTCGCGGGCGGTCCAGCCGGCGCATTTCGTGGCCGCGTCCGGTCCCGCCTGCGCCAGCGCGGCGGCCAGCAGCAGCCGTTCGCGGCGGACGGGCCCCGGCTCGGCGGGGCCGTCCTCGGAGGTGCTCATCTGGTGATCGTAAGCCGTCCGGGGACCGCCGGGAATAAGCGCCGCGGCCGGATGGTAGGCAATGGGCAGGCCCGGTACACCCCCTGGCGCGGTCGCTCGGGGACCTGTCCCGGGCACCGTCGTGATCGAGGAGTCGCCGTGCCACCTGCGTCCAGACGCGTCAGCCCACACGTGCTCAGGGAGGGGATGGGCGTGCTGTGGGTGGCGGTGAAGGCCGAGCCCCGGGTGTTCACGGTGTCGGTGCTCGCCAGCGCCCTGTACGCGGCGATGACCGTGGCGACCGCGCGGGTGCTGGGCTGGGCGGCGGAGAAGGTCGTGCTGCCGGCGTTCGCGGCCGGGCACACGACGGCCGGGGCACTGGCCGGGGCCGCCGCCGTGATCATGGCGGTGGCGGCGCTGAAGGCGCTCGGCGTCGCGGGGCGCCGGTTCTACGCGGGCCTCATGCAGTACCGGCTGCAGGCGTCCTACCGCCGTTCGGTGACCCGGCAGTACCTGCGGCTGCCACTGGCGTGGCACCACCGGCACCCGACCGGGCAACTGCTGTCGAACGCCAACGCCGACGTGGAGGCGGTGTGGGCGCCGATCGCGCCGCTGCCGATGGCGGTCGGGGTGGTGTTCATGCTGCTGATCGCGGCGGTGTCGATCCTGGTGACGGACCCGGTGGTGGCCGCGGTCGGCTTCCTGGTCTTTCCCGCCGTCGCGCTGATCAACATCGTCTACCAGCGCCGGCTGTCACCGGTGGCGACCCGGGCGCAGCAGTTGCGCGCGGAGGTCAGCGAGGTGGCGCACGAGAGCTTCGAGGGCGGCCTGGTGGTCAAGACCCTCGGCCGGGAGGCGGCGGAGACCCGGCGCTTCGCCGAGCGGGCCGAGGCGCTGCGCGACGCCAACATCGCGGTCGGCCGGATCCGCGGGCTGTTCGACCCGGTGCTGGAGGCGCTGCCGAACCTCGGTGTGCTCGCCGTCCTGCTGATCGGGTCGGTGCGGCTGGAGTCCGGCGCGATGTCGCCGGGCGACCTGGTGAACGTCGCCTACCTGTTCACGCTGCTGTCGTGGCCGATCCGGGCGCTCGGCTGGGTGCTGGGCGAGGTGCCGCGCAGCGTCGTCGGCTGGAAGCGGGTCCGCGGCGTGCTGGACGCGAGCGGCTCCCTCCCGTACGGGGACGGGGTGCTGGGCGGCTCCGGCGCGGCGACCGAGCTGGAGGTCCGCGAGATCCGGTTCGCCTACGAGACGGCCGAGGAGAACGGGGACGGTGAGCGCCGCGTCCTGCACGACGTGTCGTTCGCGGCGACTCCGGGCCGGACGGTCGCGGTGGTGGGCCCGACGGGGTCCGGCAAGTCGACGCTCACCTCGCTGCTGGTCCGGCTCGTCGACCCGGCGGACGGGGCCGTGCTGCTGGACGGCGTCGACCTGCGCGACGTCCGGCGCGGCGGGGTCGCGGCGACGGCGGCGCTCGTCCCGCAGCAGACGTTCCTGTTCGACGACACCGTGCGCGGCAACGTCACGCTCGGCCTGGACGTCCCGGACGAGCGGGTCTGGGAGTCGCTGCGGCTCGCCCAGGCCGAGGGGTTCGTCGCGGCGCTCCCGGACGGGCTCGACACGAAGGTGGGCGAGCGCGGGGCGACCCTGTCGGGAGGTCAGCGGCAGCGGCTCGCGCTGGCCCGCGCGCTGGTGCGGCGGCCCCGGCTGCTCGTCCTGGACGACGCGACGTCCAGCGTCGACCCGCAGGTGGAGGCGCGCATCCTGCAGAGCCTGCGGGAGGCGCGGTCGGACGAGGCGGGCCGCGCGACCGTCGTGGTGGTCGCCTACCGCAAGGCCACGATCGCGCTGGCCGACGAGGTCGTCTACATGGAGCACGGCCGCGTCGTGGCGCGCGGCACCCACGCCGGGCTGCTGGAGGGCCCGGAGGGTTACCGCAACCTCGTCAACGCCTACGAGCGGGCCGAGGCGGAGCAAGAGGCGGTCGAAGGCGGCGAGGAGGCACTGGCATGACGGTCCTGAACGGCACGGCGGCGGCCGAGGGCGCGATCAGCACCCTGAGACGCGGGCTGCGGCTGAGCCCGGAGTTCCGCGCGGGCCTGGCCGGGACGCTGGCGCTCGCGCTGGCGTCGACGGCGGGACGCGTGGTGGTGCCCATCGCCGTCCAGCAGACGATCGACAAGGGCCTCGGCCGCCCGGACGGCCCCGACATCGCCTTCATCCGGACGGCGGTGCTGCTGTGCGCGGCGGCCGTGCTGGTGACGGCCGTGTGCGCGTACCTGATGAACGTGCGGCTCTACAGGTCCTCCGAGGGCGGTCTCGCGGGGCTGCGGGTGCGGGCGTTCCGGCACGTCCACGACCTGTCGATGCTCACCCAGAGCGGGGAGCGGCGGGGCGCGCTGGTGTCGCGGGTGACGAGCGACGTCGACCAGATCAGCCAGTTCATGCAGTCCGGCGGGCTGATGTTCATCGTCTCGATCGGGCAGTTGCTCGTGGCGAGCGTGCTGATGGCCGTCTACTCGTGGCCGTTGGCGCTGCTGGTGTGGGCGGCGTTCCTGCCGCTGGCGTTCGCGCTGCGCCGCTTCCAGCGGATCCTGTCGGCGGCGTACTTCGGAGTTCGGGAGCGGATGGGCGACCTGCTGGCCGCGGTCGGCGAGTCCGTCGTGGGCGCCCCGGTCATCCGCGCGTACGCCGCGGAGGAGCGCACCGGCCGGCGGGTGGACGAGACCGTCGAGGCGTACCGCTCGGCGCAGACCCGCGCGCAGGCGATGGTCGCGTTGACGTTCCCGGTCACCGAACTGGTCGCCGCCGTCGCCACCGCCGGTGTCGTCGTCGCCGGCACCCTGCTCGGCATCGCCGGGGAGGTGTCGGCCGGGAAGCTCATCGCGTTCCTGTTCCTGGTCACGCTGTTCGTCAGCCCGATGCAGACGGCCACCGAGGTCCTGAACGAGGCGCAGAACGCGGTCGCGGGCTGGCGCCGCGTGCTCGGCGTGCTGGACGCCGTCCCGGACGTCGCCGACCCGGGCGAGGCGGGCGAAACGCTGCCGCGCGGCCCGATCGAGGTGCGGTTCGAGTCGGTCGGCTTCGCCTACCCGGGCGGCCCGCCCGTCCTGCACGACGTGAACGCGGACATCGCGCCCCGCAGCCGCGTCGCGATCGTCGGCCAGACCGGCTCCGGCAAGACGACGTTCGCCAAGCTCCTCACCCGGCTCATGGACCCCGCCTCGGGCCGCATCCTGGTGGACGGGGTGCCCCTCGACCGCGTCCGCTTCTCCTCGCTGCGCGAGCGGATCGTCATGGTGCCGCAGGACGGCTTCCTGTTCGACGCGTCCCTCGGCGACAACATCCGCTACGGCAGGCCCGGCGCGTCCGATGAGGACCTCGTCCTCGCGCTCACCGAACTGGGCCTGGCCGACTGGCTGGAGGGTCTCCCGCAGGGCCTCGGCACCCCCGTGGGCCAGCGCGGCGAGTCCCTCTCGGCGGGTGAGCGGCAGTTGGTCGCCCTGGCCCGCGCCTACATCGCCGACCCGGACCTCCTCGTCCTGGACGAGGCGACCTCGGCCGTGGACCCCGCCACCGAGGTCCGCATCCAGCGCGCCCTGGACGGCGTGACGCGGGGCCGCACGGCGATCGCCATCGCCCACCGCCTCTCCACCGCCGAGGCCGCCGACGAGGTGATCGTCTTCGAAGCGGGCCGCATCGTCCAGCGGGGGTCCCACACCGAGCTGGTGAGCCGCCCCGGCGTCTACGCGGACCTGCACGCCTCCTGGATCGCCCAGCGCACCCTGTGACGGGCGAGCACAAACTACTTGCCCGTTATCTGGTCTCGTGCGCATTCTGCTGGGGTGAGCAATGAGGTCGTGGTGGAATCGGCGGGCACGCTGCACGGTCAGCTGCAGCGAGGTCTGGGGAGGGCCGCGCGCCGCGCGGCGGACAGGCCGGGGGCGGGCGAGTACGTGTACGCCTGCATCCGGCGGGATCCGCGGTGGGATCGGCAGTGCGAGTCACGGCGGTTGTACTACGCCCGGTTGATGGTGGACCTGGAGTTGTCGTCGGGGCCGCTGGCGGAGCATCTCTTCGATGCGGCCGACCACACCGATCCGGACGAGTGGCGGGTCGATCTGGCGTTGGGCGTGCTCGCGGACCTGGTGCGGCTGAGCCGGCGGGAGGCGGCGGTGCCGCTGCGGCGGTACGCCGAGGAGGGCGCGCAGTGGTTCGACGCGGTGGCCGAGCTGATCGACCTCGCGGATCCGTCGCTGGCGGCCGGTCTGGACGAGCTGGTGGCGGCGCGGTGCGACGACGCGGACCTGACGCTGCTGATCCCGGGCCGGCGCAACCCGGTGATCGAGGCGTGGGCGGCGCGGCAGCCGCGGGTGGCCGAGGCGCTGGCGCGGCAGCGGGAGGCGGGCCGGGCGGCGCGGCGGGCGATGGTGGCGGCCCCGGCCCGCGACACTCAGAGCGACGCGGAGCTGCTGGATCTGGCGCGGCGGCGCGGGGAGGGCGCGATCGCGGCGATCTTCGAGCTGGGCCGGCGGCGGACGCCGGCGCTGCTGGATCTGGCGGAGGAGCTGCTGCCGCAGCGGCCGAGCAGATTCGGCGGGGCGGTGTGCCGGGCGCTCGGCGAGTACGGGCCGGAGACGCTGCCGCGGGCGCGGGCGTGGGCGGCCGCGCGGGGCGGCTGCGCCGACATGGGGCTGCGGATCCTCGCCCGGTACGGCACCCGGCAGGACATCCCGCTGCTGATGGACGAGCTTCGCGGGGCCGTCGCCCGGCGCGAATGGGCCGGTGCCGCGAGCCCGATCGAGGGGCTGGGGCGGCTGCGCGCGGGCGAGGCCGTCCCGCTGTTGAAGACCGCTTGGGCCGAGTCCACCTATGCCTATCTGAGACCCCGCATCCTGACCGCGTTGACGAGAACGGCCCCGCACACGGCCGAGTCCTACACCGTCGAGGGGCTGTGGGACTGCGAAGAGGGCGTCCGCGCCGAGGCCGCCCGGTACGCGCCGCTGACCCGCGAGACGGGGCTGCGGCTGCAGCGGCTGCATCACGACGGCGCCGAGGAGCCGGACGTGCGCGCCGCGGCGGCCGCCCGCCTGATGACCTGAGCACCCGCCGAGCCGCGTCGAGCCGCGTCGAGCCGCGCCGGGGCACGGCGCGGGCCGGGGCACGGCCCGCGGCTCACCGGGCCGCGGTGCCCTCTCCGCCGCGGACCAGCAGGACGCTCCAGCGTTCCAGGGCGGGGCCGGTGCGCGCCAGGACGCGCCGCGCGGCCAGCCCGCGGCCGATCGTGCCCGGATGCCACAGCGGATGCCCGGGGCCGTCCACGACGACCCGGACGGCGGCGACCGGCAGCGTGGCGGCACGTGCGGCGATCACGGCCGACTCCATGTCGGCGGCTCGCGCGCCCTGCGCCGCCCAGACCGCGCGTTCCTTGCCGTGGACGACATGATCGGTGGTCACGAGGGGGCCGACCTGCACGTTCAGGCCGTCGCGGATCAGCTCCCCGGCGAGCAGGCGCGGGGCGCTGCACGGCACCACCGTGCCTTCGGGGCCGCGGATCTCGTCCGCGACCAGGACGTCGCCCGGCCGCAGCCGCCCGTCGAGCGCGCCGCCGAAGCCGACGGTGACGAGGGCGGCGCAGGCGTCCGGCAGCCGGTCCGCGCGCCGGGCGCGGTAGCCGACGACCACGACCGGCGTCCGGATGAGCCCGCGGCGGACCGCGCGGGCCTCGACGCGCAGCGCGGCGCACACCACCGGGCCGAGCATCGGCGCATCCCCGTCCTCACGATCCGCGGTCACCCGTCCAGCGAAACACGAGGTCACCGGAAGATCCAGCCGCGTCACCGCGCGGTACCGCATTCGTCCCGGTGAGATCGGCCCCGGGGAGGGTGGCGGCGGCCCGGCATGCCCCTAGACTCCCGGCATGACCTCCTTGCCCCTCCGGCGGAAGCTGGCCGTCCTCCCGTTTCTCGCGCTGTCGCTCGGCGCCGTGGCCGCGTGCGGCGGCGAGAACAGCAAGACCTCCTGCGACGTCAACTCCTGCACGGTGACCTTCGACCGGGGCGTCGACGCGAGCGCGTCCGTCCTCGGGGTGAAAGCGGAGCTCGTGAGCGTGCAGGGCGAGACGGTCACCCTCAAGATCGCGGGCCAGACCGTGACCGTGCCGGTGGGCGACGGCGAGCAGGCGGAGGGGTTCACCGTCTCGGTCCAGTCGGTCACCAAGGACAACGTCGTCGTGAAGATCTCCAACAACGGCTGAACCCGTTAAGATTCGCACATGCGTTCGATGAAACCGGCGGAGCGGCGGGCCCGGCTCGCGCTCCGCCACCGGCTCGCCCCGCCGGCCCGGACCGACGACGTCCTCGGCATCGCCCGGTCCATGGTGGTCCTGCACGCCACCGACCCGGCGACGGTGTTCCTGTCGGTCGCGGCCCGCAGCGTCGAGGCCGGCCCCGGCGCGGTGGAGCGGGCCCTGTACGACGACCGGACGCTGCTGCGGATGCTCGCGATGCGCCGGACGATGTTCGTCGCGCCCGTCGATCTCGTTCCGGTGCTGCAGGCGTCCACGGCGAACGGGCTGGCCGCCAAGCAGCGCGCCACCTATGCGCGGCTGATCGAGCGCGGCAGCGACATCTCCGGCGTCCCGTCCTGGTTCGCCGAGGCCGAGGAGGCCGCGCACAAGGCGCTGCTGGCGCGCGGCGAGGCGACGGGCGCCCAGCTCAGCGCCGACGTGCCGGTGCTGCGGACGCAGGTCGACCCGGCCCCGGGCAAGTCCTACTCCCGTCCCACGAGCGTCACCACCTGGGTCCTCGTCACGCTCGGCTGCGAGGGCCGCATCGTGCGGGGGCGGCCCAACGGATCGTGGACCAGCAGCCAGTACAGGTGGTCGCCCGTCGAGGCGTGGCTGCCCGGCGGCATCGAGGACGTCCCGGCCGGCGAGGCGCGCACGGAGCTCGTCCGCCGCTGGCTGCGCGCGTTCGGCCCCGCCCCGGTCGCGGACCTGAAGTGGTGGACGGGCTGGACCGCCGGTGACGTCAAGAAGGCCCTCGCGCCGCTCGATGTCACCGAGGTCGATCTCGGCGGCGGCACCGGGCTCGTCCTGTCCGACGACCTGGAGCCGGCGCCCGAACCGGAGCCGTGGGCGGCGCTGCTGCCCGCGCTCGACCCGACGCCGATGGGCTGGCGGGAGCGCGGCTGGTTCCTCGGCGGCCACGGCCCGGCGCTGTTCGACCGGAACGGCAACATCGGCCCGTCGGTGTGGTGGGACGGCCGTATCGTCGGCGGCTGGGCGCAGCGCAAGGACGGCGAGATCGCCGTCCGCGTCCTGGAGGACGTCGGCGCCGAGGCCGGGGCGGCGATCGAGCGGGAGGCGGCGCGCATGTCGGCCTGGTACGGCGACGTCCGCGCGATCCCCCGCTTCCGCACCCCGCTGGAACGCGAGCTCACGTCCTGACCGGGGGCGACACCGGAACGTGATGCCCGCCCACCTCCGCGGGCGGATATCCTACCGAGTAGTAGGGAAATCGCGGATGGAGGCGGCATGGCTCTCTGGAACCGACTGCCAGCTCCATCGATCAGGCTGCCCCGCCCGCACGGGCTGACCCGCTACACCGTCCAGCGCGACCTGCCGGTGACCATGCCGGACGGTGTCACGCTGCTCGCCGACCGGTACACCCCCGCCGGTGTGGAGCGTCCGCCCACGATCCTGGTGCGGACCCCCTACGGGCGGCGCGGACCCGCCGCCCTCGCCAACGGGCTGCTGTTCGTCCCGTTCGGCTTCCAGCTGGTCGTGCAGAGCACGCGCGGAACGTCCGGTTCCGGCGGCGAGTTCGACCCGCTCGGCCACGAACGCGACGACGGGCTCGTCACCGTCGAGTGGCTGAAGCGGCAGCCCTGGTTCCACGGCTCGTTCGCGACGTTCGGCCCCAGCTATCTCGGCTACTCGGCGTGGGCGCTCGCCGCCGAGGCCGGTCCGGAGCTGAAGGCGATGGCGCTGCAGATCACCGCGTCCTCCTTCCGGGACGCCGCGTACGTGGGCGGGTCGTTCGCGCTGGAGTCCACGCTCACCTGGACCGACCTCACGCACCGGCAGCAGCGCCCGCTCGGCATGATCACCGCGCCGCTGGTCTCCCGGCGCCGGGCCGTGCGGGCCGCCCGGTCCGGCCGCCCCCTCTCCGAACTGGACATGCTCGCCGGCGGGCAGTCGATGCGCTTCTACCAGGACCTCCTCGCCAACCACGCGACCCCCGGCGGCTACTGGGACCGGCGCGACTTCAGCGGGACCGTCGGCCAGGTCAGCGCGCCCGTCACCCTCCTCGGCGGCTGGTACGACGTGTTCCTGCCCTGGGAGATCAAGGACTACCTCGCGCTGCGCTCCGCCGGGCACGCCCCGTACCTGACCATCGGCCCCTGGTGGCACACCGACGCCCGGCACGGCCTGCCCGGCATCCGCGAGTCGCTCGCCTGGTTCCGCGCCCACCTGCAGGGCGACCCGTCCGGGCTGCGGCCCGACCCCGTCCGCCTCTACATCACGGGCGCCCGCGAGTGGCGCGGCTACCGGGACTGGCCCCCGCCCGGCATGCGGCAGGTGCGCTGGCACCTGCACGCCGGCCGCGGCCTCGGCGAGGACGGCCCGCAGGACCACCCGCCGAGCACCTACACCTTCGACCCGGCCCGCCCGACGCCCGCGCTCGGCGGCCCCACCCTGCTCGGCAGCTCCCGACCGGTCGATCACCGGCCGCTGGAGCGCCGCCCCGACGTCCTGGTGTTCACCTCCCCCGTCCTCACCGGCGACCTGGACGTGATCGGCCCGGTCGGCGCCGACCTGTTCGTCCGCTCCGACCGCGAGCACACCGACTTCGTCGTCCGGCTCTGCGACGTCGCCCCGGACGGGACGTCCCGCAACGTCTGCGAGGGCGGCCTGCGCCTGCCCGCCGTCGCCGACAAGCCCGTCGGGACGGACGGCGTCCGCCGCATCGCGGTCGACCTGTGGCCCGCCGGCCACCGCTTCGCCCGCGGCCACCGCGTCCGTGTCCACGTCACCAGCGGCGCCCACCCCAAGGTCGCCGCCAACCCCGGCACCGGCGAACCCCTCGCCACCCCCGCTACCCGCATGCTCAAGGCGAACCAGGAGGTCTTCCACGACCCCGGCCGCCCGTCGGCGATCATCCTCCCGATCGCCGAGCACTCGCCCGAGTCGGCGACCCCGGCCCCCGAAGAGGACCCCCTGTAGCCGCCTAGAGGCGGGCGGCGATCGCCTTGGCGAACCGCTCCGCGCTGCCGGGGCCGTGGTGGAGGTAGAGGCTGGGTTCGGTCAGTTCGAGTTCGATGATGAGCGGGGCGCCGTCCGGGCCCGGGACGAGGTCGACGCGGGCGTAGAGGGGGTCCTCGCCGACCGGGACGGCCGCCAGGGCGCGGACGGCGACGTCCAGTTCGGCGTCGGTGGCCGTCGCGGCGGTGACCTGGCCGCGTGCGGTGTCGTCGCGGACGGGACCCTGGATTCCGGCTCCGGCGGTGAGGATCTGGGCCTTGCGCCCGGCGTGGCTGTACTCGCCGTCGCAGAAGACGAGGGCCGTCTCGCCGGCGGTGTCGACCGCGGGCAGGTACGGCTGGACCATCGCCGTGCGTCCCGCGTCCCGCAGGGAACGCAGGTGGGCGCGGGCCCGGTCCTCCTCGCCCGGGCCCCATCGGGCCGTGTCGCCCGAGCCGATGGAGACGGCCGGCTTGATGACGTACTCCGGCCATCCGGACGGGATGTCGCCGGGGTCCCACAGGGTCGGCACGACGGGCAGGCCCGCGTCGGCGAGGTCGCGGAGGTAGCGCTTGTCGGTGTTCCACCGGACGATCCCGGCCGGGTTCAGGACGCGCGGCAGGCCCTGCGCCCACGCCACGAACTCCTCGCGGCGGGACGTGTAGTCCCAGGTGGAGCGGATGACCACCAGGTCGTACCGGGACCAGTCGACGTCGGCGTCCCAGATGACGGGCTCGGCGCCGATGTCCAGGCGGGCGAGGGCGCCGATCAGGTCCTGGACATCGTCGCTGCCGCCCGGCAGCAGGGAACAGGTCGCGAACGCGATGGTCATGCGGGGGTCCTCTTCAGCGAACGGGGTGGCCGGCCTCGCGCAGGGCGTCCTTGACCTCGGCGATCGTCAGCTCCCCGAAGTGGAAGACGCTGGCGGCGAGGACGGCGTCCGCGCCCGCGGCCACGGCGGGCGCGAAATGCCGGACGGCGCCGGCCCCGCCGCTGGCGATCACCGGCACCGGCACCGCCGCGCGGACGCGGCAGAGCATCTCCAGGTCGAAACCGGCCTTGGTGCCGTCGGCGTCCATGGAGTTCAGCAGGATCTCCCCGACGCCGAGCTCCGCGCCGCGGCGGGCCCACTCGATCGCGTCGATGCCCGTCCCCTTGCGGCCGCCGTGCGTGGTGACCTCGAAACCCGACTCGGTGCCCGCGGCGCGGCGGGCGTCCACCGACAGGACGACGCACTGCGACCCGAAGCGGTGCGCGGCCTCCCGCAGGAACTCCGGCCGCGCGATCGCGGCCGTGTTGACGGAGACCTTGTCGGCGCCCGCGCGCAGCAGCCGGTCGATGTCCTCGACGGTGCGGACGCCGCCGCCGACGGTGAGCGGGATGAACACCTGCTCGGCGGTGCGCCGCACCACGTCGTACGTCGTGGACCGGTCCGCGCTGGACGCGGTGATGTCCAGGAACGTCAGCTCGTCGGCGCCCTCGGCGTCGTAGCGGCGCGCCAGCTCCACCGGGTCGCCGGCGTCCCGCAGGTTCTGGAAGTTGACGCCCTTGACCACGCGCCCGGCGTCGACGTCCAGGCACGGGATCACCCGCACGGCCACCGTCATCTCACGGCCTCCAGGGCCTCTTCCAGCGTGAACGCCCGCGCGTACAGGGCCTTGCCGACGATCGCGCCCTCGACGCCGTCACCGGTGAGGGCGGCGAGGGCGCGCAGGTCGTCCAGCGAGGACACGCCGCCGGACGCGACGACGGGCTTGTCCGTCCGGGAGCAGACCTCGCGGAGCAGTTCGGTGTTGGGGCCGCGCAACGTCCCGTCCTTGGTGACGTCGGTGACGACGTAACGCGGGCAGCCGTCGTCCTCCAGCCGGGCGAGGACCTCCCACAGGTCGCCGCCCTCCCGCGTCCAGCCCCGCGCGGCGAGCGTCGTCCCGCGCACGTCCAGCCCCACCGCGATCCTGTCGCCGTGCGAGGCGATGATCTTGCGGCACCAGCCGGGGTTCTCCAGCGCGGCGGTGCCGATGTTGACGCGGGCGCACCCGGTGGACAGGGCCGCCTCCAGCGACGCGTCGTCCCGGATGCCGCCGGACAGCTCGACCTTCACATCCAGCTTCCCGGTCACCTCGGCGAGCAGCTCCCGGTTGGAGCCGCGCCCGAAGGCGGCGTCCAGGTCCACGAGATGGATCCACTCCGCCCCCGCCCGCTGCCAGGCCAGCGCCGCCTCCAGCGGGGCGCCGTAGGAGGTCTCGGTCCCGGCCTCGCCCTGGACCAGGCGGACCGCCTGGCCGTCGGCGACGTCGACCGCGGGAAGGAGCGTCAAAGTCATGCGGAAACCCTATCGAGGCAGAGGGGCGGGCTGATCAGGCGATCGTGGTGAGCCAGTTGCGCAGGAGGTGCGCGCCGGCGTCACCGGACTTCTCCGGGTGGAACTGGGTGGCGCACAGGGGGCCGTTCTCGACCGCGGCGACGAAGCGGTCGCCGTGCTCGGCCCAGGTGACCAGCGGCGGCTCGATGAGGCCGGTCGGGTCGGGCTCCAGGTCCCAGGTGCGGGCGGCGTAGGAGTGGACGAAGTAGAACCGCGCGTCCGCCAGGCCGGCGAAGAGGGTGGAGCCCTCGGGCACCTCGACCGTGTTCCAGCCCATGTGCGGGACGACCGGCGCGTGCAGCCGGTCGACCGTGCCCGGCCATTCGCCGCAGCCCTCGGTGGTGACGCCGTGCTCGATGCCCTTGGTGAACAGGATCTGCATGCCGACGCAGATGCCGAGGACGGGGCGCCCGCCCGCGAGGCGGCGCCCGATGATCTGGTCGCCGCGCACCGCGCGCAGACCCGCCATGCAGGCGGCGAACGCGCCGACGCCGGGGACGACCAGGCCGTCGGCGTTCAGCGCGGCGTCCCAGTCGGCGGTGACGGTCACCTCGGCGCCGGCGCGGGCCACGGCGCGTTCGGCGGAGCGCAGGTTGCCGGAACCGTAGTCGAGGATGACGATCTTCGTCACAGCCACACCACTCCCCCGGCGAACGCCAGCCCGGCGAGGACGAGGAGGATCAGCGCGCCGATCTTGATGCCCTGCTTGATGAAGCTGTAGACGCCGGCCAGCAGGAACGCCGCGATCGCGAAGACCGCCACATTGCCGTAGGTGAAGTGCAGGTCGCCGATCTCCACGGCTACAGTGCCCCCTTGGTCGACGGGATGCCGTGCACCTTCGGGTCGAGGGCCACCGCGTCGCGCAGCGCGCGGGCGAGGGCCTTGAACTGCGCCTCCACGATGTGGTGGGCGTTGCGCCCGTACGGGACGTGGACGTGCAGCGCCACCCGGGCGTTCGACACGAACGACTCGAAGATGTGCCGGGTCATCGTGGTGTCGTACTCGGGGCCGATCATCGGGGCCATGCCGTCCGGCTCGACGTGCACCAGGTAGGGGCGGCCGGACACGTCCACGGTGACCTGCGCGAGCGCCTCGTCCAGCGGGATCGAGGCGTCGGCGAAGCGGCGGATGCCGGCCTTGTCGCCGAGCGCCGCGCGGAACGCCCGGCCGAGCGCGATGGCGGTGTCCTCGATCGTGTGGTGGCTGTCGATGTGCAGGTCACCGGTGGTCTTGACGGTCAGGTCGAACGACCCGTGCTTGCCGAGCTGGGCCAGCATGTGGTCGAAGAATCCGACGCCGGTCGCGACGTCGACCTGCCCGGTCCCGTCGAGGTCGATCTCGACGAGAACCTGGGTCTCCTTGGTCCCGCGCTCGACTCGTCCCTTGCGCGTCACAGGCTCTCCTCACTGTTCCCCACGGAACCGGCCCGGGGGGTGCGGGGGGCCGTCCCCCCTCGCGATTGCTTGAGTGCGGTGCGGAACGCGGCCATCTCCGCGGGGGTGCCGACGCTCACCCGCAGCCACTCGGGCGGTCCCACCTCCCGGATCAGCACACCGCGTTCGAGCAGGTCCTCCCAGACCCCGCGGCGGTCGGGGAACGTCCCGAACAGGACGAAGTTGGCGTCGGAGTCGGCGACCCGGAACCCTTCGGCGCGCAGCCACGCGACGATCCCGTCACGCTCGCGGCGCAGCGCCTCGACGCCGCCGAGCAGTTCCCCGCCGTGCGCGAGGGCGGTGCGGGCGACGGCCTGGGTGACGGCCGACAGGTGGTACGGCAGCCGGACGAGCAGCAGCGCGTCGATCACGGCGGGGTCGGCGGCCAGGTAGCCGAGCCGGGTCCCGGCCATCGCGAACGCCTTCGACATCGTCCGGGTGACGATCAGGCGGGGGTGACCGTCCAGCAGCGTCAGCGCGGAGGGGGTGCCCGCGCGGCGGAACTCGGCGTACGCCTCGTCCACGACGACCATGCCGGGCGCGGCCTCCAGCACCGCCCTGATCGCCTCCAGCGGCAGGGCGGTGCCGGTCGGGTTGTTCGGTGAGGTGAGGAACACGATGTCGGGACGGTGCTCCTCGACGGCCGCGAGGGCGCGCCCGGGTTCGAGGCCGAAGTCCTCGTCGCGGGAGGCGTTCACCCAGCGGGTCCCGGACACGGCGGTGATGATCGGGTGCATCGAGTAGGACGGCTCGAAGCCGAGCGCGGTGCGGCCCGTCCCGCCGAACGCCTGCAGGATCTGCTGGATGATCTCGTTGGAGCCGTTCGCCGCCCACACCCGGTCCGCGGTGAGGCCCGCGCCGGGCGTGTCGGTGTTGAGGAACGCCGCGAGGTCCTCGCGGAGCGCGACGGCGTCCCGGTCGGGGTAGCGGTTGAGGGACCCGGCGACGTCCATGACGGCTTCGCCGAGCGCCTTCACGAGCCGCTCGGACGGCGGGTAGGGGTTCTCGTTGGTGTTCAGCGCGTACGGGACGTCCAGCTGGGGCGCGCCATAGGGTTCCCTGCCGCGCAGGTCGTCCCGCAGCGGCAGGTCGTTCAGCGAGGTCACGAAGGAATCTCCCAGTCGAAGCGGGCCTTGAGCGCCGCGCCGTGCGCGGGCAGGTCCTCGGCCTCGGCGAGCGCGACGACCCGGCCGGTCGCCGCGGCGAGGGCGTCCCGGTCGTACTCGACGACGTGCACGCCGCGCAGGAACGACTGGACCGACAGCCCGGAGGAGTGGCAGGCGCACCCGCCGGTCGGCAGGACGTGGTTGGACCCGGCGAGGTAGTCGCCGAGCGACACCGGCGCGTACCGGCCCACGAAGATCGCCCCGGCGTTGCGGACCCGGGCGGCGACCTCGGCGGCGTCCGCGGTCTGGATCTCCAGGTGCTCGGCGGCGTAGGCGTCGACGACCTTCAGGCCGTCCTCGATGCCGTCCACCAGCACGATGCCGGACTGCCGCCCGGCGAGCGCCTCGGTGATCCGCTCGGTGTGCCTGGTGCGCGCGACCTGCGCCTTCAACTCGGCCTCGACCTCGTCGGCGAGCCGCACCGAGCCGGTCACCAGGACGGCGGCGGCGAGCGTGTCGTGCTCGGCCTGGCTGATCAGGTCGGCGGCGACGTCCACCGGGCTCGCGGTGTCGTCGGCGAGGATCGCGATCTCGGTCGGGCCCGCCTCGGCGTCGATGCCGATCACGCCCTTGAGCAGCCGCTTCGCGGCGGCGACATAGACGTTGCCGGGCCCGGTCACCAGGTCGGCGCGGGCGCACTCGTCGGTGCCGTAGGCGAACATCGCGATCGCCTGCGCGCCGCCGGCGGCGTGCACCTCCTCCACCCCGAGGAGCGCGCACGCGGCCAGGATCGTGGGGTGCGGCAGGCCGCCGAACTCCCGCTGCGCGGGCGAGGTCACGGCGAGGGAGCCGACACCCGCCTCCTGCGCGGGGACGACGTTCATGACCACGCTGGACGGGTACACCGCCCGCCCGCCCGGCACGTACAGGCCGACGCGCTCGACCGGGATCCACCGCTCGGTGACGGTGCCGCCCGGCACGACCCGCGTGGTCACGTCGGTGCGGCGCTGCGCGCGGTGCACGATGCGGGCGCGGCGGATGCTCTCCTCAAGGGCGTCCCGGACGGCCGGATCGAGGTCGGCGAGGGCCTGGTGGACGGCCGCCACCGGGACCCGCGTGCTCTCCAGTTCCACCCCGTCGAACGCCTTCGTGTGCTCCCGGACCGCCGCTGAGCCGCGATGGCGCACGTCCGCGCAGATGGGCCGCACCTTGTCCAGGGCGGCCTCGACGTCGAGTTCGGCGCGGGGCAGCACGGAGCGCAGGTCGCGGGGAAGCGAGCCGCGCAGGTCGATACGGGAAATCACCCGCCCAGTCTACGGAGTGCCCTCCGCCCCTCGCGCATCGTCTCAGGTGCCGAGACGCGCCGTCAGGCCAGGAGGGCACCGTCCAGCACGGTGACGGCCCGGCCCGCCAGCGTCACCCGGTCGCCGCGCAGCGCGACGCGGACGTACCCGCCGCGCGCCGACGCCTGGTAGCCGGTCAGCGTGTCGCGGCCGAGCCGCTCGGCCCAGAAGGGGGCGAGGGCGCAGTGGGCGGAGCCGGTCACCGGGTCCTCGGCGTCCCCGGGCAGCACGCGCGGCGCGAAGAACCGGGACACGAAGTCGTGCTCCCGCCCGGGGTCGGCCGCCGCCGTGACGATGACACCGCGGGCGTCGATCGCGGCGAGCGCGCGGACGTCCGGGGCGGCCCTGCGCACGGCCGTCTCGTCCGCGGCCTCCACCAGCAGGTCGTTCTGGGCGTTGCGGCCGGCGCCGAGCACCGGCAGGCCGAGCGCCTCGGCGAGCCCCCCGGGGACGCCGGCGGGCGCGGCGGGCGCGGCCGGGAAGTCCATCGCCAGGCTCCCGTCCTCCTCCCGGGTGACGGTGAGCACCCCGCTCCTGAGCGTCCGGAACCGGATCGGACGGTCCGGCGCGACCGTCCCGGTCTCATAGAGGGCGTGCGCGGAGCCCATCGTCGCGTGCCCGCAGAGGGCGACCTCCGTGACCGGCGTGAACCACCGGAGCTCGAAGTCGGCGCCGGGTCCGTCGACGGGCCGCACGAACGCCGTCTCCGAGTGCCTCATCTCGGCGGCCACGCTCTGCATCCATCCGGGATCGGCGGCGTCCTCCAGCAGGCACACCCCGGCGGGGTTTCCGGCGAACGGGCGGTCGGTGAACGCGTCGACGGCGAGAATCCTCATGACGCCGACGCTACCGGCCGTCCCGCGCCCGGCGGCATGGCCGATGAACGCGATCGACCTGCCGGCCCCCGGATGCGACACTGGCTTCACACTCTGAAAAACCTCTCTTACCAAGATCATCAATATGGACGTACCCTGACCCGAGGGCGTCTTCCCGGCGGCGTCCAGGAGCGCGGGAGTGGGAATGTGACCGAGCGGCTCGCCTTGTTCCCCCTGGGAACCGTGCTGTTCCCCGGGCTGGTGCTCCCCCTGCACCTGTTCGAGGACCGGTACCGCCGGCTGATCGGCGACCTGCTCCAGCGGCCCGAACCCCGCGGGTTCGGCGTCATCGGCATCCAGCTCGGCCACGAGGTCGGCGAGGGCGCCGCGCACCGGCTCGCCGAGGTCGGCTGCGTCGCCGAGCTGCACGAGGTGACCCCGCACCCGGACGGGCGGTACGACATCGTGACGGTCGGGGCCCGCCGGTTCCGGGTGAAGGAGCTGGACGAGTCCCGCCCCTACCTGCAGGGCGAGGTCGAGTTCCTCCCCGAGGAGGCCGGAAGCGATCCGGGGCCGATCGCGGCGCAGGTCCGCCGGCTGTTCCGGCTGTACCGGCGCCGGCTCGGCGCCGCGGGCGCAGGGCCGTTCGAGGAGATCGAGCCACCGGACGACCCGGTCGCCCTGTCGTATGTGATCGCGGCGTCGCTCGTGCTGGACGGGCACGACAAGCAGCGCCTGCTGGAGTGCGAGGACGCGGCACTGCGGCTGGCCGCCGAACGGGACCTGCTGGACCGGGAGAACCGCATCCTGGACGTGCTCCCGATGATCCCCGCCGGGCAGTTCCTGGACGGGTCGTTCGCCCCCAACTGAACGAGCACGGCAGACTGCCCTCATGAGCACTGCCAAGGCCAAGCGGGACAGGGCGGGCAAAGGCGGCCGGGGGACGCCGGCGACCGCCGCCGCGGACGGCGCCGGGATCGAGTACACCCTGCACGCCTACGAGGTGGACCCGAACGCCGGGTCCTACGGGGAGGCCGCCGCCGACGCCCTCGGCATCCCCCACGGGCAGATCTTCAAGACCCTGCTGGCCGAGGTCGACGGGCGGCTCACGGTCGGGATCGTCCCGGTGTCGTCCAGCCTGGACCTGAAGGCGCTCGCGGCGGCCGCCGGCGGCAAGAAGGCGCGGATGGCCGATCCGAAGGACGCAGAGCGCGCCACCGGCTACGTCGTCGGCGGGATCAGCCCGCTCGGGCAGCGCCGCCGGCTGCCCGCCGTGATCGACACGTCGGTGTCAGCGCTCGGGACCGTCTACGTCTCCGCCGGCCGGCGCGGACTCCAGATCGAACTCGCCCCCGCCGACCTCGTCCGCCTCACCGGCGCCCGCGTCGCCGCCATCGCCCGCGGGTAGCCGCCCGACGACCAGCTCCAGCAGCCCGTACACCGCCACGGCCGGCAGCGGCCAGAACATCAGCACGCCCTTGGCGCGCAGGTCGGCGACGCCGGTGACGGCGGTGCCGTCGCGCGCGTGCCGGACCGCGTCCTGGAAGCCGCCGAGGCCGATCATGTGGCCGGTCTTCCAGGCGAGGACGGCCGCGGCGCAGCCCCCGGCGGCCAGCCCGAGCAGCAGCGCGACATCGTTGCCGCGGCCGCCCGCCAGATAGCCGGCGACACCGCACGCGATCCCGGCGACCAGGGCGATCAGCGCGAACCGCGCGTCCACCCCGATCGGGCCCTGCCCTTCCGGATCGGCGATCAGCGGCTCACCCTGCACGACCACATAGGTCACCGCGGGGACGGTCTTGGCCCACAGCAGGCCCGCCGGCGGCCCGAGCAGCGCCACGACGGCGGTGGCGACGGCCCATGTCGCCAAGAGCCTCGTCGCGAAGAGCCTCCCGGCAGGTCGCCGCACCTCGTACCCTCCTAGGGGTAAGTCCTCTGACAGCGAAAGCCTAGCCTGCCCGGTTCGGCCGATCGACTCTCGAAGGGTGTCCGATTCCCGCCCACGACCGCCTCGATTACTGGGATAATGTGCCCGACATGGCCGGATTCAGCCCCGCGTTCGAACGCCTCGGCGCCGCGCTGGCGGCCGTCGTCCTGCAGCAGCAGGAGACGCTCGCCGAGTTCCTGCCGCGCGAGGACTGGAGCGCCGACCTGACCGCCCGCACCTACACCAGCGGCGGCGTCACCGTCCGGATCTCGCTGCTCGGCAGCTACGCGGTACGCGAGCGCACCTGGCTGTGGGGGTGGGCCAACCCCCCGTTCGGCGCCGCGCATCCCGCGGTCGTCCCGACGCTGCTGCTCCGGACGCTCGGCGAGCGGCTCGGCATCACCGAGTTCACCACCCCCGAGGTCGACCTGTCCGGGTACGAGGGCCCGGCCGGGCACGGCGGCGAACTCATGGCGATGGCCGCGGGCGGCGTCCTCGGCGGCGCCGGCTACATCGGCGTCGGCTACGACGGCGGCTCCGCCTACCTGCACGTCGACGACCCGCGGGTGCCGGCCGCCCAGTGGGACCCGGTCCCGCTGCCCCGGCTGCTGGCGAACGCGGCCGGCCTGTTCCCGCGGGAGCCCCGGCTGACGCTCGCCGGGTTCCTGTCGCACCACCGCATCGCCTACCGGCAGACCGACATGCGGACCGAGGTCATGCTCCCCGGCGGCGGCACCGCCCACGCCACCTTCGACGGCCTCGGCCGCTTCGTCGACTGGAAAGCTGAACTGACCCCCGCCGCCGTCGCCACCTGACGTCCGGCACCGCTCATGGCTGAGCACAGTGCCATCGAACCCGACCACGTCGACCGCCGCCTGAGCCACGCGTCCACCTCAGGCGTTGCGATCGCGCGGCGAGCCGCCGGGCGAGCCGGAGCGATGCAGCGATCGCCGCGGTGCCCGTTGCAGGAAGGCACTCCGGCGCCTGACGCCGAGGGCAGTGCAATGAACAGCGTCAGCCCAGGCAGGAGGGGCCGAGAAGCTGTTTCAGGTCGCCCATGAGGGCCGGGGACGGCGCCACGCGGAGCCTGTCGTCCAGCCGGACGACCGTGGTGCGCGGCCCGTTCTGGATGTGCAGGTGCACCTCCGCCGTGCCCGGATGGGTGATCAGCACCTCCTTCAGCCGCGAGACCGTCGGCGGCGTGCAGCGGCCGAGCGGCATCGTGACCGAGAACGGGCCGGTGGCGTCGGTGATCGTGAGGTCGGGCTGGGTGACCTCCATCGCGATGATCTTCGCGACGTCCTCGCGGCGGTCGAGGCGGCCCTTGACGACGAGGATCGCGTCCTCCGCCAGCAGCGTCGAGCACAGCTGGTAGGACGACGGGAAGCACATCACCTCGATGGAACCGCCCAGGTCCTCCAGCTGGAACATCGCCCACGAGTTGCCCTGCTTGGTGACCTTGCGCTGCAGGCCCGACAGCAGGCCGGCGACGACGACGACCTGGCCGTCCGGCCGCTCCCCCCCGTTCAGGACGGCGATCGTGCAGTCGGCCTCGCGCTCCAGGATGTGCTCGACGCCGAGGAGCGGGTGGTCGGAGACGTACAGGCCGAGCATCTCCCGCTCGAACGCGAGCAGGGTCGTCTTGTCCCACTCCTCGCCCTCGGGGATCGCCACGGCGAACGCGTCCTCGCCGCCGTCGTCCTCCAGCGCGCCGAACAGGGAGTCCTGGCCGACGGCCTCCTTGCGCTTGATGTCGATGACCGAGTCGATGGCCTGCTCGTGCACCATCAGCAGCGACTTGCGCCGGTGGCCCAGCTCGTCGAACGCGCCGGCCTTGATCAGCGACTCCACGACCCGCTTGTTGCACACCTGCGGGGGGACCTTGCCGAGGAAGTCGTTGAAGTCGGTGTAGGCGCCCTTCTCCTTGCGGGCCGCGACGATCCCGTCCACCACGTTGTGGCCGACGTTGCGGACCGCCGACAGCCCGAACCGGATCTCGGTGTCGCCCAGCGGGGTGAAGTCGGCCTCGGAGGTGTTGACGTCCGGCGGCAGGACCTTCAGCCCCATCCGGCGGCACTCCGACAGGTAGAGGGCGCTCTTGTCCTTGTCGTCGCCGACGGAGGTGAGCAGGCCCGCCATGTACTCGGCCGGGTAGTTCGCCTTCAGGTAGGCCGTCCAGTAGGAGACCAGCCCGTACGCGGCGGAGTGCGCCTTGTTGAACGCGTAGTCGGAGAACGGGACGAGGATGTCCCACAGCGTCTTGACGGCCTCCTTGGAGAAGCCGTTGTCGATCATGCCCTTCTCGAACCCGACGAACTGCGCGTCCAGCTCGGCCTTCTTCTTCTTGCCCATGACGCGGCGCAGCAGGTCCGCCTTGCCGAGCGTGTAGCCCGCCACCTTCTGCGCGATCGCCATGACCTGCTCCTGATAGACGATCAGGCCGTAGGTCGTGTCGAGGATCTCCCTGAGCGGTTCCTCCAGCTCCGGGTGGATCGGGGTGATCTCCTGCTGGCCGTTCTTGCGGAGCGCGTAGTTGGTATGGGAGTTCGCGCCCATCGGACCGGGACGGTACAGGGCGCCGACGGCGGAGATGTCCTCGAAGTTGTCCGGCTTCATCAGCCGCAGCAGCGAGCGCATCGGGCCGCCGTCGAACTGGAAGACGCCCAGCGTGTCGCCGCGTGCGAGCAGGTCGTAGGTCTTCTTGTCGTCGAGCGGGAGCGCGAGCAGGTCGACGTCGACGCCCTTGTTCTTCTTGATGCCCTTGAGCGCGTCGTCGATGATCGTCAGGTTCCGCAGGCCGAGGAAGTCCATCTTCAGCAGGCCGAGCGTCTCGCAGGTCGGATAGTCGAACTGCGTGATGATCGCCCCGTCGGCGTCCCTGCGCATGATCGGGATGTGGTCGGTGATCGTCTCGCCGGACATGATGATCCCGGCGGCGTGCACGCCGGTCTGGCGGATCAGCCCCTCCAGGCCCTGCGCCAGATCCATGATCTGCTTGACGTCGGTCTCTTCCTCGTACAGCTTGCGCAGTTCGCCCGCCTCACCGTAGCGGGGGTGCTTGTCGTCGAAGATGCCCGACAGCGGGATGTCCTTGCCCATCACGGCGGGCGGGAACGCCTTGGAGATCCGGTCGCCGAGCGCGTACGGGAAACCGAGGACCCGGCCCGCGTCCTTGATGGCGGCCTTCGCCTTGATGGTGCCGAACGTGGCGATGAACGAGACCTTGTCGGCGCCCCACTTCTCCGTCGTGTACCTGATGACCTCGGCGCGCCGGTCTTCAGGGAAGTCGATGTCGATGTCGGGCATGGACGCGCGCTCGGGGTTCAGGAACCGCTCGAAGATCAGCCCGTGCGGGATCGGGTCGAGGTCGGTGATGCCCATCGCGTAGGCGATCAGCGAGCCCGCGGCGGACCCTCGCCCCGGCCCGACCAGGATGCCGTTCTGCTTGGCCCACATGATGAAGTCGGCGACGACGAGGAAGTAGGACGGGTACCCCTTGCCGAGGATGACGCCCATCTCGTACTCGGCCTGCTCCTTGTAGCCGTCGGGGAGGCCGTCCGGGAAGCGGCGCTCCAGCCCCTTCCAGACCTCCTTGCGGAACCAGCTCTCCTCGGTCTCGCCCTCGGGGACGGGGAAGCGGGGGCTGAGGTCGCGGTACTCGAACATGCCCGCCGGGTCGACGCGCTCGGCGACCAGCAGCGTGTTCCTGCAGCCCTCGGCCCAGATGTCGGACGAGTCGATGCCGCGCATCTCGTCCGCCGTCTTGAGGTAGTAGCCGCTGCCGTCGAACCGGAACCGGTCGGGGTCGGCGAGCTGCTTGCCCACCTGGACGCACAGCAGCGCGTCGTGCGCGGTGGCCTCCGACTCGTGGGTGTAGTGCGAGTCGTTCGTGACCACCGGCGGGATGTTCAGCTTCCTGCCGATCTCGATGAGGCCGTCGCGGACCCTGCGCTCGATCTCCAGCCCGTGGTCCATCAGCTCCAGGAAGTAGTTCTCCTTGCCGAGGATGTCCTGGAAGGTGGCGGCGGCCTTCAGCGCCTCGTCGAACTGGCCGAGCCGCAGCCGGGTCTGGATCTTGCCGGACGGGCAGCCGGTGGTGCCCATCACGCCCTCGGCGTGCTCGGCGAGGAGTTCCTCGTCCATGCGGGCGTACTTGAAGACGAAGCCCTCGGTGTAGGCGCGGCTCGACAGCTTGAACATGTTGTGCAGGCCGGTCCTGTTCCGCGCCCACAGGGTCATGTGGTTGATCAGGCCGCCGCCGGAGACGTCGTCGCGCTTCTGGCTCGGCTCCCCCCACTGGACCTTCTTCTTGTGGAACCGGGACTCGGGCGCCATGTACGCCTCGATCCCGATGAGGGGGGTGACCCCGGCCGCGGTCGCGTGCTTGTGGAATTCGTAGGCGCCGTGCATGTTGCCGTGGTCGGTCATGGCGATCGCCGGCATCTTCTGCCGGTCCACCTCTTCGAACATCTGCTTCAGCCGGGCGGCGCCGTCCAGCATGGAGTACTCCGTATGGACGTGCAGATGAACGAAAGAGTCGGCCATGCCTGTTGCGCCTCCTGCTCGTCGCATGCGACCGCCCACGTGCTTGGCCGGCACGTGGTGGCGTTATCGGTCCCGGGGGAAGACCGTCAACCCGGACGGGAGCGTCGGGATGACGCGATGCTGAGAGCCTAACCCTCATCGCGGGTCCCACGCGCCCCGACGCGCCCGATCCCGGCGCCGCCGTCCAGGTGTCTCAGCAGGCGGGACGACGTGTCCGCAGTTCGACACGCGGACCCGGCGGCGCATACGCTCCCGGGCATGAAACGTCGCCATTGCGGGTTCACGCCGCCGGCTCCGGGCGAGCCGGTCGCCATCGCGACCTGAGCGACGACCCCGGAGCCGGCCGAGGCGGAGCCCCTCCCGGGCTCCGCTTCTCCGCCGGCCAGGCGCGGCCCCGGGCATCGGCCTCCCTGCGCGGCCCGCCGCAGCACGAGAGGGAATCCGTCATGCACGACCAGGTGATCGACCCCGCGGCCGCGCGGGACGAGCGCGCGCGGGCGGCCGCCGTCCGGGACGGGCTGAGCGTGGGCATCGCCGTGGGCGTGTCCGGGCTCGCGTTCGGCGCGGCGGCGGTCACCGCCGGCCTCACGGTCGCGCAGGCGTGCGTGCTGAGCCTGCTGACGTTCACCGGCGCGTCCCAGTTCGCGCTGGCCGGGGTGATCGGCGGGGGCGGCGGGCTGGTCGCCGGGACGCTCGGCGCGGTGCTGCTCGGCGGGCGCAACGCCCTGTACGGGCTGCGGCTCGCCGGGACGCTCGGCGTGCGCGGCTGGCGCCGGCTGCTCACCGCGCAGGCCGTCATCGACGAGACCGCCGCCGTCGCGACCGCGCAGCACGGCCGGGCGGCGGCCCGCGCCGGGTTCTACACCACCGCGATCAGCCTCTACCTGGCGTGGAACGCCACCACGCTGCTCGGCGCGGCCGGCACCGCCCGGCTGGGCGACCCCGACGCCATCGGCCTGGACGTCCTCGGCCCCGCCGCCTTCCTGGCGCTGCTGTGGCCCCGGCTGACCGGGGGCGGGGACGCGGTGCGGACCGCCCTGGCGGCGGCCGTGATCGCGGTGGCCGCGACGCCGCTGCTGCCGCCCGGCGTGCCGGTCATGCTGGCCGCCGTCGCCGCGCTGCCCGCCCTGCTCCGCGGGAGGGCCGCGTCGTGAGCGTGTGGATCGCGGTGCTGGCCACCGGGCTCGGCTGCTACGCGCTGAAGCTCTCCGGGCTCGTCATCCCGCAGCGGGTCCTGGACGACCCGCGCGTGCGCCGGTTCACCGGGCTGGTGCCGGTGGCGCTGCTGACCGCGCTGACGGCCGTCCAGGCGCTGGCCGACGGCAGGTCCCTGGAGTTCGACGCCGCCCGCCTGGCGGGCCTCGGCGCGGCCGTCGCCGCGCTCGCGCTGCGGGCGCCGTTCCTGGTGGTCCTGATCGCCGCCGCCGCCGTCACCGCCGGGCTGCGCCTCCTCGGCCTGTAGCGGTCACGACTCCGCTTCGACGATCTCCAGGGCGCGGGCCAGGTCGTCCGGGTACGGGCTCTCGAACTCCACCCACTCGCCCTTCGTGGGGTGCTCGAACCCGAGCCGGACGGCGTGCAGCCACTGCCGCTTCAAGCCGAGCCGAGCCGCCAGCGTCGGATCGGCGCCGTACGCCAGGTCGCCCGCGCACGGGTGCCGGATCGCGGCCATGTGCACCCGGATCTGGTGCGTGCGGCCCGTCTCCAGGTCGATGTCGAGCAGCGTCGCCGCCCGGAACGCCTCCACCGTGTCGTAGTGCGTGACCGACGGCTTGCCGCCCGCCACCACCGCGAACCGGCCGTCGCCGGACGGATGCCGGTCGATCGGCGCGTCCACCGTCCCGCGGAACGGGTCCGGATGGCCCTGTACGAGCGCCCGGTAGCGCTTGTCGATGCGGCGCTCCTTGAACGCCCGCTTGAGCCGCGAGTACGCGACCTCGCTCTTCGCCACGACCATCGCGCCCGTGGTGTTGGCGTCCAGCCGGTGGACGATCCCCTGCCGCTCGGACGCACCGCTGGTCGCGATCGTGTGCCCGGCGCCGAGCAGCCCGCCGAGGACGGTCGGGCCCGTCCAGCCGGTGGTGGGGTGCGCCGCGACACCGACCGGCTTGTTCACCACCACGATGTCGTCGTCCTCGTACAGGACGCTCATTCCGGGGACGGGCTCGGCGACCGGCGCGGGCGGCGCGGGCGGCGGCGGGAGCGTCACCTCCAGCCAGGCGCCGGCGTGCAGCCGCTCGGACTTGGTGACCACCGCGGTGCCGTCCAGCAGCACGTCGCCGGCGGCGACGATCTCGGCGGCGCTGCTGCGCGACAGCCCGAACAGCCGTGCCAGCGCGGCGTCGACCCGCTCGCCCTCCAGCCCGTCCGGCACGGGAAGGCTACGCACCTCGCCGCCCATCAGGCCTTCTCCTCCGGGGTCGCGACCTCGGCGCCGGTTCCGGGCCCGCCGTCCCCGGCGGTGTCCGGCTTCCCGGTCTCAGGCCGCTCCGCCTCGGGCCGCTCCGTCTCAGGGTCGTCGGCCTCAGGGTCGTCGCCCTTGCCGGAGATGCGGGTCCCGTCGACCTGCAGGCCGCGGGCCGCCAGCAGGACGGCGAGGGCGCCGCCGCAGACGATCGCCGAGTCGGCCAGGTTGAACACCGGCCAGTGCGGCAACTGGATCCAGTCGACGACATGGCCCTTCAGCGGCGCCGGGGCCCGCACCAGCCGGTCGATCAGGTTGCCGAGCGCGCCGCCGAGCAGCAGGCCGAGGCACACCGCCCACGGGGTGCTGCGCAGATTCCGGGCGGTCCGCAGGATCGCGACCACCACGCCGCAGGCGATCAGGGTGAACACGACCGTGTAGCCGGTGCCGATCGAGAACGCGGCACCGCTGTTGCGGGTCTCCAGCAGCGTCACCGCCCCGCCGAGCAGCCGGACCGGCTCCCGGTCCTGCAGCGTCGCCACCACGATGATCTTGGACACGATGTCGGCGGCGAGCGCGGCCAGGGCCACGGCGACCAGCACGCCGACGCGGCGCGGCCGAGGAGATCCCGTGGATTCCCCGGCCCCGCGCTCTGGGTTCGTTGAGTCGCTCAGCGACGTTCCTCGCGTTGTTTGCATGTCACACACAGGGTCGCACGCGGAAAGACCTGGAGACGCGCCTTGCCGATCGGCTTGGCGCAGGACTCGCAGATCCCGTACGTGCCGGCGTCCATCAGCTGGACGGCCCGCTCGATCTGGGCGAGCAGGTCCTGTGAATTGTAGGCCAGCGCGAGCTCGTGCTCACGCTCGTAGGTCTTGGCGCCCGCGTCGGCCTGGTCGTCGCCGGCGCCGTCGCTGGCGTCGCCCTCGGCGATCTGGCTCGCGGACGCGGCGATCTCGGCGCGCAGGGTCTCGATCTGCTCTTGCAGCCCGGCCCGCACCTCGGCGAGCTCGCCGGGCGTCCAGCGGTGCTCCCCCTCGCGGACCGGCAGCTCCGCGGCCGCCGCCTTGGCCGGGGCCCGGCCGTCCCGCGCCGCCTTCCCCGTCTTCGCGGGACCGCGCCCGGCCGCCGGTCTGCCCCGCTTTCCGGCGGAGTTCTTCGCACCGGACGTCTTGTCCCGGGTCTTCGCCGCGGTGGGCGTCTCCTCGGCGGGCTTCGCGTCCCTCGTCGCGCCGGCCATGTCGGCCTCCCTCGCGCTGATCGCCTCGACGGGCAGCATAAGTCCCCTTTTCTCGGGAGCGGTAAACAACCTGGGCCGTGTTACCGACCGCTTATGCCCGCCCGCCGAACGCCCGGAAACCCCAGCGCAACGCACGAGATCGCAAAGGGTGGGTGTGGTCGGCCCACGGGGACACCACCGCGGGCCGGCCGGGAAACCGCGGGCCGGCCGGGAAACCGGGAAGAGTGGGCAGGCCGGGTGCGTTAAAGTTCAGACGAGCAGTCTGTACGGCAGGCGCTGATGGGGACACCTGCCGCCGCACGCGGCCATGAGCGACCCGGGGACGGTGTGAGCCCGGGGGCGAGCACGGCGGTCTGATCACCCCGGAGCCGCCGGAGGAACCGCCCGCGGGCGCAGTAGAACCGGCAGCCGGGACTCGAACGAAGCGGGCCGTGCCGTCCGGGCGCGGTCAAGGAGGGTGGTACCGCGGGGCCTCGCGCCTCGTCCCTCCGGTCAACGTGTTCGCGTCGATCCGGAGGTCCGCCATCGTGAGCCGAGCGTTTCGGCCGCTGCCCGCGCAGGTCGATCTGCCCGCCCTGGAGCGGGACATGCTGCGCCGCTGGCAGGAGAACAAGGTTTTCGAGCGGTCGCTGGAGCGCACCGCGTCCGGTACCCCGTGGGTGTTCTACGAGGGTCCGCCCACCGCCAACGGCATGCCGGGCGTCCACCACGTCGAGGCCCGCGTGTTCAAGGACGTCTTCCCGCGTTTCAAGACCATGAAGGGCCACCACGTCCCGCGCAAGGCGGGCTGGGACTGCCACGGGCTGCCCGTCGAGGTGGCCGTGGAGAAGGAGCTCGGCCTCACCGGCAAGAAGGACATCGAGGAGTACGGCGTCGCGGAGTTCAACGCCCGCTGCCGCGAGTCGGTCCTGCGCCACGTGGACGCGTTCGAGGAAATGACCGAGCGCATGGGCTACTGGGTCAACCTCGACGAGGCGTACCGGACGATGGACGCCGAATACGTCGAGTCCGTGTGGTGGTCCCTGAAGCAGGTGTTCGACAAGGGCCTGCTGTTCCGCGACTTCCGCATCACGCCGTACTGCCCGCGCTGCGGGACGGGCCTGTCCGACCACGAGCTGGGCCAGCCGGGCGGCTACGAGACGGTGTCCAGCCCGTCGGTGTACGTGCGGATGCCCGTCACGTCCGGTCCGCTCGCCGAGATGGGCGCCGCGCTGCTCATCTGGACGACGACCCCGTGGACGCTGGTGTCGAACACCGCCGTCGCCGTCCACCCGGACGTCACGTACGTCGCCGCCCGGCCGCAGGGATCGGACGAGGTGCTCGTCGTGGCCGAGCCCCTCCTCGACCGGGTCCTCGGTGAGGGTGCCGAGCGGCTGGCGACGTTCCAGGGCACCGAGCTGGAGCACACCGCGTACCGGCGGCCGTTCGACCTGGTCGACATCCCGGACGCGCACTACGTCGTCCTGGGCGGCTACGTCACCGTCGAGGACGGCACCGGGCTCGTCCACCAGGCGCCCGCGTTCGGCGGCGACGACATGACCGTCTGCAAGGCCTACGGGATGCCGATCGTCAACCCGGTCGGGCCGGACGGGCGTTTCCTGCGCGAGGTCCCCCAGGTCGGCGGCAAGTTCTTCAAGGACGCCGACGAGCCCCTCACCGAGGACCTGCGCGCGCGCGGGCTGCTGTTCCGCGGCGGGCACTTCGAGCACAGCTACCCGCACTGCTGGCGCTGCCACACGCCGCTGCTCTACTACGCGCTCCCCGCCTGGTACATCCGCACCACGCAGATCAAGGACCGGCTGCTGGAGGAGAACGAGAAGACCAACTGGTACCCCGAGACGGTCAAGCACGGCCGGTACGGGGAGTGGCTGCGCAACAACGTCGACTGGTCCCTGTCCCGCAGCCGCTACTGGGGCACTCCCCTGCCGCTGTGGGTCTGCGGTGACGACGAGGACCACGTCACCTGCGTCGGGTCGCTCAAGGAACTCGGCGCGCTTGCGGAGCAGGACCTGTCGGCGCTCGATCCGCACCGCCCGCACGTCGACGACGTCACGTTCCCCTGCCCGCGGTGCGGGACGGAGGCGCGCCGCGTGCCGGACGTCATCGACGCCTGGTACGACTCCGGGTCGATGCCGTTCGCGCAGTGGGGCGCCCCCTACCGCAACAACGATGTCTTCGAGGAGGCCTACCCGGCCCAGTACATCTGCGAGGCGCAGGACCAGACCCGCGGCTGGTTCTACTCCCTCATGGCGGTCGGGACGCTCGTGTTCGACCGGTCGTCCTACGAGAACGTCGTATGCCTGGGGCTGATCCTCGCCGAGGACGGCCGGAAGATGAGCAAGCACCTCGGCAACGTCCTGCGGCCCATCCCGCTGATGGACCAGCACGGCGCCGACGCGGTGCGCTGGTTCATGGCCGCGAGCGGGCTGCCGTGGGCGTCCCGCCGCGTCGGGCACGGCGTCCTGGAGGAGATCGTCCGCAAGGTCCTCCTCACCTACTGGAACACCGCGTCGTTCTTCGTCCTCTACGCGAACGCCGCCGAGGCGCAGGGCCGTGCGTGGACGCCGGACCGGGCGGCGGAGGCGCCCGCCCCGGCCGACCGCCCGCTGCTGGACCGCTGGGCGCTCGCCGAACTGCACCGCACGGTCCGCGAGGTCGACGCGGCGCTGGAGGAGTTCGACACCGCCCGCGCGGGACGGCGCCTCTCGCAGTTCATCGACGACCTGTCCAACTGGTACGTGCGGCGCTCCCGGCGGCGCTTCTGGGAAGGCCCCGGAACCCCCGAGGGCTCGGCCGCGTTCGCCACCCTCTACGAGTGCCTGGAGACCCTCACCCGGCTGATGGCGCCGATCGTCCCGTTCGTCACCGACCACGTGTGGGACGTCATCCGGCCGGAGGACGGCCCCGAGTCGGTGCACCTGGCCGACTGGCCCACGGTCCAGGAGAACCTGCTGGACGAGACCCTGACCGCCCAGATGGCCCTCGTCCGCCGGCTGGTGGAGCTGGGCCGCTCCGCGCGGGCCGCGAGCGGCGTACGGACCCGCCAGCCGCTCGGCCGCGCGCTCGTCGGCGCGGCCGGCTGGCCGGCGCTGCCCGAGCAGCTCCGGGCGCAGATCTCCGAGGAGCTGAACGTCCTCGGCTTCGAGGAGCTGTCCTCGATCGGCGGTGACCTCGTCGAATACGAGGTCAAGCCGAACTTCCGGGAGCTCGGCAGGCGCTACGCCAAGGACACCCCGAAGGTCGCCAAGGCGATCACCTCGGCGGACGCGGCGACCCTCGTGCGGGCGCTGCGCGCGGGCGAGGCGCAGGTCGAGGCGGGGGACCTCGGCACGGTGCCCCTGGCGGTGGACGACGTGATCGTCACCGAGCGTCCGCGCAGCGGATGGGCGGTGGAGAGCGCCGCCGGCGAGACCGTCGCGCTCGACCTCACCGTCACCCCCGAACTGCGGCGCGCGGGCCTGGTGCGGGAGGCCGTCCGGCTGGTCCAGGAGGGCCGCAAGGCCGCCGGGCTGGAGGTCACCGACCGCATCGAGCTGTGGTGGGAGGCGACCGGCACGGACCTCGCGGAGGCGCTGCGCGCCCACACCGCGGAGGTGGCCGGCGAGGTCCTCGCGACCACGGTGACCGAGGGCCGGCCCGAGGGCGTCCCCGCCACCAGGGACGAGGACCTGGGCCTCACCTACTACCTCCGCAAGGCGTGACCCTCTCCGCCGCGTCCGGACGCGTCCGGACGCGGCGGAGAACTTTTCGCCGGGGGTTCTTCGCGACACATCGCGTTTGCAATGATTGGGTTGTGAATCTTCCCGAGCAGCCCGCCGACTCCGGGCTTCCGGCACGACCGTCGCCCGCGAGCATGCGCGCATCCGACGCCGACCGCGACGAGGTGGCCGACCGCCTGCGCGAGGCACTGGCGGAGGGGCGCATCACGGCGGAGGAGCACGCCGAGCGCATCGATGCCGTCTACAGGGCCAAGACGTACGCCGACCTGGAGCCCGTTCTCAGCGACCTGCCGGCCGCGGAGCAGGCCCCGCGGCCGCGGGTGGACCTGCGCAAGGAACCCGCGCTCGCACCGCCTGCGCCGCAGTCGGCCAACCTCGTGGCGATCTTCTCCGGGGTGGAGCGGAAGGGCCGCTGGCTCGTCGAGCCCACCACGAACGTCTCCTGCGTGTTCGGCGGCGCCGAGCTGGACTTCCGGCAGGCGGTCCTCAGCCAGGGCGAGGTGACCGTCAACGTCACGTGCGTCTTCGGCGGCGTGAACATGGTCGTCCCGCCGGGCGTCCGGGTCGTCGGGTCCAATGTCGCGATCTTCGGCGGGAACGATCTGCCGGAGGACGACACCGTGGACCCGGACGCGCCCGTCATCCGGATCACCGGGATGCTGCTGTTCGGCGGCATCTCCGTCAGCCGCCGCGCGGTCGGCGAGAAGGGGCGCGGCGACCGGCACCGCGACGTCCACCGGCTGCACCGCGAGGAGGTCCGCGAGCTGCAGCGGGAGCGGCACGAGGAACGGCGGCGGGTGCGTGACGAGCGCCGGGACCGGCTGCGGGAACTGCGCGACGAGCGGCGCGGCCGCCGCTGAGCGGCGGCCGGCGGGTTCAGTCGCGGGCGTGCTCGCGGTCGGGCTGGCAGACCAGGCAGGGCGTGCAGCCCCGCGACTTGGCCTCCGCGCGCGACAGCGACTCCAGGTCCTCGGCCTCGTCTCCGATGTCCTCGATGAGGGCGCAGTCGACGCGGTGGTAGCGCTTGGTGCCGCTGAGGATGCGGACCTCCGGTCCGTCGTCCGCCGGCTCGTCCGCCGGCTCCTGGTCCGCCGCGGCCGCGCCGGACGGTTCCGGCTCGGGCTCGGCGGCCGGTTCCGGGGCGAGAGCGTCCTCATCGCCGTCCGCGACCCCGGTCTCGGCGGACTCGGCGGACTCGTCATCGGCCGTGTCGGCGGCATGGCGCGGCCCGGGGGCCGCGGCGCTCAGGTCGGCGGTGACATCGGCGGTGGCGTCAGGCGACGCGGATTCGGTCTCGGCGGCCTCGTCGCCGCCGGAGCGGCCCTCCGGGGCCTTCGCCGCCGGTTCGGGCTCCTCGGATGTCTCCGGCGCCGTGGCGGGCTCTCCGGCCGCCGCACCGGACGTGAACAGCCCCGCGACGGGCACGTCGGTCAGCGTCGGGCCGGTCGGACTCGCGGCCGGACGCTCCGGCGCGGCGGGCTCGTCCGCCCGCGGGATCTCGGCCGTCCTGTCGAACGCGCCCGGCCTGCCGGAGGACGCGGGTTCCTCGAACGAACCGGGCCTGGTGAACGACGCCGGCGCGGCGTGAGGTGAGGACGCCGGCCCGGCGAGCCCCGCCAGGCCGCCCCTGGAGCGCTCCGCACCGGGCTCACGGCCCGGGGAGCCGGCCTCTGCCGCCTTACCCGCGTCCGGGGACGCGGGGGCCGACGCCGCGGCGCGCGCCGCCAGTGCGGTGTCGGGCATACAGGCGGTGCAGGGGCTGAACCCCTCCTCCATGGCCTCGGCGTAGGTGAGTTCCTCGGCGTCACGCCCGGCGAGCTGCCGGCACGTGTCGAGGTGGTAGCGCTTGCGCCCGCGGACGACGTACACGATGGCGTCGTCGGGGACGTCGACGGACGGGGCCGGGATCTCCAACGCGTCGTCGGCCGGGTCGGCGGCCGGGATCGCGGCCGCCGGGAGGCTCGTGGCGCCCTTGGCCGGTACCGGCGGCGCGGCCTTCCCGCGCTTGTCCTTCTTGGCCTTCTTGGCGGCCGGACGGGCCGGCGCCGTCGTGGCCCCGGGACCCCAGAGCTCCTTGCGGCGCAGGAACACCCCGATGGCCAGGCACAGCGCGGAGACGATGCTGACGGCGATCGAGATGTAGATCACCACCAGCGCATCCAGGCCGAAGACCTGGGCGCTGTCTCCGTTGCCGGCGACGATTCCCGCTACCAGCAGGGCGATCGCCACCACCACGAGAACGCCACTCAGGATGATCACAGGGTCTCTCCCACTCGTTCGGGCCGCTCGGCTCCGGACCGCGGACGGAACCGGTGGCCGTCCCGCACGACCGTCCGGCACCGCCGGGATGGCGCCATCGCCACGCCCGGCCCGGAGATGGGGACGACCCTATCGCCTGCGGCGGCCGCGTCAGCGCCTGTCGTGCGGCGGGTTGTCACCGCCCGCGTGGAACGCGCCGGTCGCCGAGTGCTGGACCTGCTGGGCGTGCTCGGCGGGCGGCGGGAACGTGCCCGGCGCGGGAGACGGTGCGCCGGGGACGCCGTTGCGGTTCTCGCCGTGCGACAGGGTGCTCTGCGGGCCCGTCTGCGGACCGGTCTGGGGCGGGGCCTGCGGGGACGGGGCCGGGACCGCGCCCGGGACGGCGGCGAACGCGCCGGTCTCGGTGCTGCCCGCCTCCAGGTCGCGCAGTTGCCCCTCCAGGTAGACCTTCAGGCGGCTGCGGTACTCGCGCTCGAAGGCGCGCAGGTTGTCGACCTCGCGCTCCAGTTCCTCGCGCTGCTGCACCAGCGAGCCCATGACCTGGCGGTGCCGCTCCTGGGCGTCGCGGTCGAGGGCCTCGGCGCGGGACCGGGCCTCGCTGACGATCTGGTCGGCCTGCCGGCGGGCCTTGCCGAGGATCTCCTCGGCCTCGCGGCGGGCGCGGCCGAGCGTCTCGTCGGCCTCCCGGCGGGCGTCGGCGATCGCCTGGTCGGCGGTCTGCTGCGCCAGCGCGAGCACGCGGGCCGCGGTGTCCATGTTGTCCTCGCCGGTGGGGGCGGGGGACATGCCGAGGCCGAGGACGGGCTCCGGCTCGGGCTGCGGCTGCGGCTCGGGACGGGGAGGCTCGGGGATCTTCTGGACGTCCGGCTTGGGCTCCACGATGGGGGCGGCCATGGCGGGGACCTTGCCGCGCAGGCACTCGGCCAGCTTGGCGCGCAGCTCTTCGTTCTCCTGGATGAGGCGGTCGAGCTCCGCCTCGACCTCGTCGAGGAAGGCGTCCACCTCCTCCTCGTCATACCCCGGCCTCAGCCTGGTGGTACTGAACTGCTTGTTCCGCACGTCAGCGGGTGTCAGCGGCATGCTCTCGTCTCCTTGGCGCGCTTGGAGTCTGTCCCCGGAGGACCGTATCCGATCGACCTACCCTCCGCCGAATATCGAGCGGACGAAGATGATCAAGACCCAGACCACAAGGATGAGGACGGTGAAGCTGAGGTCCAACGCAACGTTACCCAGCCGGACCGGCGGGATGAAACGCCTGAGCAGTTTCAGCGGCGGATCGGTCACCGTGTACGTCACCTCGGCGATCACGAGAACCACCCCGCTCGGCTTCCACTGCCGGGCGAAGGACTGCACGACCTCCAGCACCAGCCTCCCGATCAGGAAGAGCAGGAAGAGGTACAGGACGCCCTGCACTATGGATCCAACGATGCTCACGGACACTCTCGCATGTAAATCTCAGCTCTGGTTGAAGAACCCACGTTCGGCCATCCGGGCCTTGTCCTCCGCCGTCACCTCCACGTTGGCGGGCGACAGGAGGAACACCTTGTTGGTAACACGCTCGATGCTCCCGTGCAGGCCGAACACGAGACCTGCCGCGAAGTCGACCAGACGCTTGGCGTCGCTGTCCACCATCTCGGTCAGATTCATGATCACCGGCGTGCCCTCCCGAAAGTGCTCTCCGATGGTCCTTGCCTCGTTGTAGGTCCTTGGATGCAGGGTAGTGATACGAGCAAGGTCGGTGGTACCGGTCTCGTAGAGAGCCACGGACCGCCGCTCGATGGTCGACGGAGAGTGATGGTCACGATCCCGGTCCGCGGTCTCCTCCGCTCGGGTAAGCTGACCGCCGGATTCGTCCTCGCGACGGCGGCCCTGCCCGGTGTCGGTCTCGTCGTCGTAGACCTCGTACTCGTCGTAGTCGCCGTACTTGTCGTCGTAGCGGTCGTCCTCCACAAGGCCGAGGTAGACCGCCATCTTGCGCATCGCGCTGGCCATACGCCCCTCCGTGTCCTGTGGCCGCGGCTCCGGGAGCGTCCGGTGCCGTCGTTGGACTGATCCGCCGTGGCGACCTGCGTACGTACGGGCAGGCGCCACTGGGGGGACATTACCTGACGATTGCCCGCCGACCGCCGAGCAACGCCGTACCGACCCGCAGGTGTGTCGCGCCGCACGCGATCGCCTGTTCCAGATCGCCGCTCATACCCGCAGAGACGATCCGGGCGCCCGGATGGTTCCGGCGCACCTCCCCGGCGACCCCGGCGAGCCGGGTGAAGGCGGGCAGCGGGTCGGCCCCGAGCGGCGCGACGGCCATCACGCCGCCGAGTTCGAGTCCGGCGGCCCCGGCGATCTCGTCGGCCAGCCCCGGCACCGCGTCCGGGGCCGCTCCGCCCCGGCCTTGCGCGGCCTCCTCCTCGTCCAGCGAGACCTGGACGAGGCAGCGCAGCGTGCGGCCGGCGCGGACGGCGGCCTCCGACAGGGCGGACACCAGCCGGGACCGGTCGACCGAGTGCACGACGTCGGCGTAGCCGGCGACCGCGCGAGCCTTGTTGCTCTGCAGCCGGCCGACAAAGTGCCAGGTCAGCGGGAGGTCGGCGCATTCGGCGGCCTTCGGGCGGGCCTCCTGGTCGCGGTTCTCGCCGACATCGGTGAGGCCGAGCCCGGCGAGCAGCCGCACATCGGAGGCGGGGAACGTCTTGGTCACCGCGATGAGCGTGATCTCGGCCTCGTCGCGGCCGGCGGCGGCGCAGGCGGCGGCGACGCGGGCGCGGACCGCGGCGAGGCCCTCGGCCAGCTCCGCCCGGCGCTGCTCTGGGGTGAGGTGTTCCTGGTGGGTCACGCGTCGTCCTTGAGCCAGACATATCCGGCGAAGCGCCCGGTTCGCCCCTCGCGGCGGTAGGAGAAGAGCCCCGGGTCCTCGATCGTGCAGCGGGCGTCGATGCGCGTTCCGGCCACCCCGGCGGACGCGAGCTGCTCGGCGATGCCGGCGCGGATGTCCAGGCCGGGTGTGCCCTCGGACGTGGTGGAGTACGCGGCGGGCACGACGGCGGCGACCTCGTCCCGCATCTCGGCGGGAACCTCGTAGCAGCGGCCGCACGCGGCCGGCCCGATCGCGGCGGTCATCCGGGCGGGGTCGGCACCCCGCTCGCACATCGCCTTCACCAGGGCCGGGACGACCCCGGCGGCCGTCCCCGGACGGCCGGAGTGCGCGGCGCCGACGACCCCGGCGGCGGGGTCGGCCAGCAGGACGGGCGCGCAGTCGGCGACGAGGACGGCGAGGGCGAGGCCCGGGACGGTCGTGACGACGGCGTCGACGGGGCCGGGGGTCTCGGGGGAGGTGACGAACGCGACGTCCGCGCCGTGGACCTGCCGCATGAAGACGGTGCGGCCCGCGTCGACGCCGAGCGCCGACGCGGCGCGCCGCCGGTTGCCGAGCACGGCGGCGGAGTCGTCGCCGACAGCGCCGCCGAGGTTCAGGGAGTCGTAGGGGGGCCCGCTCACGCCGCCGGCGCGGCCGGTGAAGGCGGCGCCGACGCCGTCGCCCAGGGCGACGGTGGTGATCACTTCAGGAAGTCGGGGACGTCGAGGTCGTCATCCTCGTCGAACACCACGGGACGGCGGCGCTGCCCGGAGGAGGCGGAGCCGCCGTCGCTTTCGCCCGCGTGCACGCGGGAAGAGGAGGTCTGCTCGGAGGGCTGGCGCGGCGCGGGGGCGCGCGACCCGGCGGCCTCGCCGGCGTCCCGGTCGCCCGAGGGCCCCGGGGAGGTGCTCCCCGGCCGGGCGGGCTCGTCGCGTCCCGCCGTCCGGTCGTCGTGGCCCTGCGCGGACGGCTGCGGGCGATCGCTCTCGGCCCGCTGCGGCAGGACCGGGGCCGGCGGCGCGGCGGCGGCCTGCGCCACCGACGACTGCGAGCCCTGCTGGGCCTGGTGCGTGCCCGCCGGCTCGGACCGCCCGATCCGGCTGGGGATCGGGTTGGCCGGGGCGGCGGGCGGCGCGGACACCGGCGGCGGCGGCACCGGGCGGGGCGGCGGCGGAAGTCTCTTGGCCTCCGGCTCAGGGGCCGGCTTGCTAGGGCTGCCCTCATCGAACCCCGCGGCGATCACGGTGACCCGCACCTCGTCGCCGAGCGCATCGTCGATGACCGCGCCGAAGATGATGTTGGCGTCCGAGGCCGCCGCGTTGGACACCAGCTGCGCGGCCTCGTTGATCTCGAACAGCCCGAGGTCGGAGCCGCCGGAGATGGACAGCAGCACGCCGTGCGCGCCGTCGATGCTGGCCTCCAGCAGCGGGCTGGAGATCGCCATCTCGGCGGCGGCGACGCTGCGGTCGTCGCCGCGCGCGGAGCCGATGCCCATCAGCGCCGAGCCGGCGCCGGACATGACGGACTTGACGTCGGCGAAGTCCAGGTTGATCAGGCCGGGGGTGGTGATCAGGTCGGTGATGCCCTGGACACCGGAGAGGAGCACCTGGTCGGCGGCCTTGAAGGCGTCGAGCACGCTGACCTGCCGGTCGGAGATCGACAGCAGCCGGTCGTTGGGGATGACGATGAGGGTGTCGACCTCGTCGCGCAGCGTCTCTATGCCGGCCTCGGCCTGCATGGCGCGGCGCTTGCCCTCGAAGCTGAAGGGGCGGGTGACGACGCCGATCGTCAGGGCGCCGAGCGAGCGGGCGATGTTGGCGACCACGGGTGCGCCGCCGGTGCCGGTGCCGCCGCCCTCCCCGGCGGTGACGAACACCATGTCGGCGCCCTTGAGGACCTCCTCGATCTCCTCGCGGTGGTCCTCGGCGGCCTTGCGCCCGACATCGGGGTTGGCGCCGGCGCCGAGGCCGCGGGTGAGCTCACGGCCCACGTCCAGTTTCACATCGGCGTCACTCATCAGCAGCGCCTGGGCGTCCGTGTTGATCGCGATGAACTCGACGCCCTTGAGGCCCTCTTCGATCATCCGGTTGACGGCGTTGACGCCGCCGCCGCCGATACCGACGACCTTGATGACCGCGAGGTAATTCTGCGGTGCTGCCACGACGAGGGGCCTTTCCGCTCTCTCCGACCGCCCTGACCGGTCTGCCGACCGTGCCGCCGCGGTGTTTCCGACCTGTGCGCTGGGGTGGGGTAAACCCTCACCCTCAACTTGAGGCTTACAGTTATGTCAACCTGAGGACTGATACGGACAGTAGGGCGGCCTTACGGCCAGGGTCAACTAACCTCCCCCTAACTCCCCCGGCGTGTCGCACCGGACCCGAATATCCCCTCATTTCGTCTTGAGGACCTCGGGTGAACTGATGTCCACGGTGCGTAGGGCACGGCCGGCCACCGTACGCCGAACGGCGTCCAGCAGCCGGATCTTCTCTCCTGCCCGCTCGGCGGCCCCCCACACCACCGTCTGCCCGTCCTTCATGTACAAGGTGACCGCCTCGGGGCCGGTGGCCTCGACCTCGGCCAGCCCCCCGCTCAGCCGTTCCGGCAGCTCGGACAGCACGGTGAGCGCCGCGCGAGTCGCCGTGTCGGACGGCCCCGGCGAGGCGACCGTCAGCACGGGCAGCCCGGGCGGGCGGGACCCTCGGTCGGCCACCGTGACCCCGTACCGGTCAAGGAGGTGGTAGCGCCCGCCGCGTGCGAACACCGCCACCGGGACCCGCTCCCGGACAACGATACGGACCGTCCCCGGCCAGTGCCGCTCGATCTCCGCCGACTCCACCTCGCGGAGCCGCTCGACGCGTTCCCGGATCGCGCCGGTGCGCAGCCGCGCCATCGGGGTGCCGACGGGGATCTCGGCGGCCGCGGCGATCCGGTCGCGGGGCGCCAGATCGGCGCCGGTCACCTCGACGTGCCGCACCACCAGCAGCCGGGAGCCGAGCAGCACCCACGCCACCAGCCCGAGCACGCCGGCGACCAGCAGCGTGACGAAGATCGCCTTCCACCGGTTCGGCCGGCCGCGCCCATCGCCCGCGGGCTCCTCCCGCCGGGCCGCGCGCCGGTCCGTCTGCGCCTCGGTCATCACCCAAGCCTGACAGTCTTCCCCTCCTGCGCCGCCCACCGGGCGGGCGGCGGCGTGTCACCCCGCGAGCCGATCGAGAACCGGCGGGCCGAGCTGCGTCACATCCCCGGCACCCAGCGTGATGACGACATCACCGGGCCGGGCGAGCGACGCCGCGATGCCGGGCACCTCATCCCGGACGGGCGCGTACACGGTCTCGGTGCCGGCCGGGACCGCGTCCGCGACGAGCGCCCCCGTCACGCCGGGCTCGGGATCCTCGCGGGCGCCGTAGACGTCCAGCACGACCGCGACGTCGGCGAGCCCGAGCGCCGCGCCGAACTCGGCGGCGAAGAACCGGGTGCGGCTGTACAGGTGCGGCTGGAAGACCGCGATGATCCGGCCGCCGCCCTTCTCCCCCAGGTAGTCGCGGGTGGCCTCCAGGTCGGCGGTCAGCTCCGTCGGGTGGTGGGCGTAGCTGTCGAACACCTCGACGCCGCCCGCCTCGCCCTTGCGCTCCAGCCGCCGCATCGCGCCGCCGAACGCGGCGAGGCCCGCCCGCACGGCCGCGTCGTCCACCCCGAGCGACCGCGCGACCGCGATGACGGCGGCGGCGTTGAGCGCGTTGTGCCGTCCGGGGACGGCGAGCAGGACCTCGCCGGCGCCCTCGATCTCGAACCGGGAGCCGAGACCGCGCGGAGTGAATCCCGTCACCCGCAGGTCGGCGTGCTCGGCCTCCCCGTAGGTGCGGACGGTCAGCCCCCGCGCCCGCGCGTGCTCCGCGAGCTCCATCGCCACCGGGTCGTCGGCGCCGGCGACGAGCGTCCCGCCCGGTTCGACGCGCTCGACGAAGCGCGCGAAGTTCTCCTTCACCCGCTCGAAGCCGCCGTAGTTGTCGAGGTGGTCGGCCTCGACGTTCGTGATGACCGCGATGTGCGGGGTGTACATGAGGAACGAGCCGTCGCTCTCGTCGGCCTCCGCGACGAAGACGTCGCCGCTTCCCTCGTCCGCCCCGAGCCCCGTGGTGACGAGCTGCCCGCCGATGCAGTAGGACGGGTCGGCGCCCGCGTGCTGGAGTGCGACCGTCAGCATCGACGTCGTGGTGGTCTTGCCGTGCGTGCCCGCGACCGCCACCGCGCGCCGCCCGATCATCAGGGAGGCGAGCGCCGCGGACCGGTGCAGGACGCGCAGGCCCCGCGCACGGGCGGCGACCAGCTCGGGATTGCCCTCCCGGATCGCCGTGGAGACCACCACCGTGTCGGCATCGCCCACATGGGCGGCGTCGTGCCCGACGAACACCTTCGCGCCGAGGCCGCCGAGCTGGGCGAGCAGCTCGGAGTCGCGGGCGTCGCTGCCGGACACGGCCATGCCGCGCCGCAGCATGATGCGGGCGATGCCGGACATCCCGGCGCCCCCGATCGCGATGAAGTGGACCCTGCCGAGTTCGCCGGCGGGGACCACCTCACCGGGGTCGATCAGGCTCATCGCGCGGCGCCCGCCGAGCGGACCACGTCGTACACCATGCGGGCGAGCGCGACGTCGGCGTCCCGGCGCCCCATCCGGCCGGCCGCCTCGGACATGTGCGCGACCCGGCCCGGGTCGGCCAGCACCGGCAGCAGATGCCGGGCGATCCAGTCGGGCGACAGCTCGGCGTTGTCGACCAGCATGCCGCCGCCCGCCGCCACGATCGGCTCGGCGTTCAGCCGCTGCTCGCCGTTGCCGATCGGGAGCGGGACGTACACCGCGGGCAGCGCCACGGCGGCCAGCTCCGCGCACGTCATCGCGCCCGCGCGGCACATGGCCATGTCGGCGGCGGCGTAGGCGAGGTCCATCCGGTCGCAGTACGGGATCGTGACGTACTGCGGGCCGCCGGACGAGGGCTCGGGCTCCTCGGTGTTCTTCGGCCCGACGATGTGCAGCACCTGGATGCCGGCCTGCCGGAAGTACGGCGCGGCGGCCACCGCGGCCTGGTTCAGCGAGCGGGCGCCCTGCGAGCCGCCGAAGATCAGCAGCGTGGGCAGGTCGGGCAGCAGCCCGAAGTAGGAGCGGGCCTTGTCGCCCATCGCGAGCCGGTCGAGCGTCGCGATCTCGCGGCGCAGCGGGATGCCGACGAACGTGGCGTTCGGCAGCGGCGAGTCGGCGTGCGACACCGCCACGTGCTCGGTGAACCGGGCGCCGAGCTTGTTGGCGAGACCCGGCTTCGGGTTGGCCTCGTGCACGATGATCGGCACCTTGCGTTTACGGGCCGCGAGGTAGCCGGGGGTGGCGACGTAGCCGCCGAAGCCGACCAGGATGTCGGCCCGGGCCTGGTCGAGGACGGCCGCCGCCGCGTTGATCGCGCCGCGCAGCCGGCCGGGCACCGACAGCAGCTGCGGGGTCAGCGTGCGCGGCAGCGGCACCGGCGGGATCAGCGCGAGTTCGTACCCTCGCTGCGGGACGAGACGGGTCTCCAGCCCTCGCTCCGTCCCGAGGCAGACGATCCCGGTGTTCGGGTCGTTGCGGCGCAGCGCGTCGGCGAGGGCCAGGGCGGGCTCGATGTGTCCGGCGGTGCCCCCGCCGGCCAGGACAACCCTCATGCTCGTTGACAACTCCTCAGCGTGTTCGAAAGGGGGATTTCACCGCCGTGCCAGACCCAGCCAGCTTAGAGCCCTCACGACCGGTCCGGGGCCACGTGCGGAGAGTGCCTGCCGCGCGCCGGGCTCACGTTTGGCGAAGGCGAGCAGCATCCCGAGCGCGAAAAGGGTCGGAACGAGCGCCGAACCGCCGTACGACACCAGCGGAAGGGGGATCCCGGTGATGGGCAGGACGGCGATGACGGCGCCGATGTTCACGATGGCCTGCACGATGATCCAGGCGGTGGCGCCCGCGGCGGCGAGCCGGGTGAACGGGTCCTTCACCCGGCGGGCGATCCGCAGGCCGGCGTAGGAGAGCATCCCGAACAGGCCGAGGACGACGAGGGTGCCGGCGAGCCCGAACTCCTCCCCCACGATCGCGAAGATGAAGTCGGTCTCGGCGTGCGGCAGGTAGTCCCACTTGGCCCATCCCTCGCCGAGGCCCGTCCCGAAGAGACCACCGGACGCGACCGCGAACAGCCCCTGGGTGCCCTGGTAGTTGGTGGTGAGCTGGTTCCCGGACGGGTCGAGGAACCCGGTGAGGCGCTGCATCCGGTACGGCTCGACCAGGATGAGGATCGACACCAGCAGGCCGACGAGCCCCGCGATGCCGACGAACAGCCGCCCGGGCGCGCCGACCACCCACAGCAGCGCGAGGAAGACGGTGAGCAGGACCAGCGTGGTGCCGAGGTCGCTGCCCAGCATGACCAGCAGGACGAGGATCCCGGCGCCGGGCATCAGCGGGACGAGCAGCGGCCGCCACTCGGTGAGCTGGCCGAGCCTGTCCTTGCGGGCCAGCAGGTCGGCGCCCCACAGCACGAGCGCGAGCTTGGCGAGCTCGGACGGCTGGATCTGCACCGGCCCGAGATCGACCCAGCGGGTGGCGCCGCCCGCGCTGCGCCCGAGCCCGGGGACCAGCACCATCGCCAGCGCGACGACCGACAGCAGCAGCAGCGGGTAGGCGAGCGCGCGGAACGTCTTCACCGGCAGCCGGGACGCCAGCCACATGCAGGGCAGCCCGATCGCCATCCACACGGCCTGCTTCTGGAACAGCGTGTACGCCGAGCCCGTCGCCTGGAGCTGCTTGACGCTGGACGCCGACAGCACCATCGTCAGGCCGAGCGCGAGCAGCATCACCGAGCAGCCCAGCACCAGGTAATAGGAGGTCAGAGGCCGGTCGAGCAGCCCGACGGCGGCGACCACCTGCTCGCGCGGTCCCGGGCGTCCGCCGCCCTCCTCCTCCGCCGCGGCGGTCACGGCTACCGGTCGTCCCCGGAGCCGGACGCCCCCGCGAGGCGTTCGACCGCCGCGATGAAGGCGTCACCGCGGGCCGGGTAGCCGGCGAACATGTCGAAGGACGCCCCGACGGGCGCGAGGAGCACGGTGTCTCCCGGACGGGCGAGGCCGGAGGCTTCGTTGACGCAGCGTTCCATCGCCCCAGTGTCGGTGTCGGAGACGTCCACGACCGGGACATTCGAGGCGTGTCGCGCGAGTGCCTCCGCGATCCGGTGCCGGTCGCGTCCCATCAGCACGACGCCGCGCAGCCGTCCGGCGCACGAGCGCACCAGGTCGTCGACGTCCAGGCCCTTGAGAAGGCCGCCGGCGATCCACACGACGGACTCGTAGGCGGCCAGGGACGCGGCGGCGGCGTGCGGCTGGGTCGCCTTGGAGTCGTTGACGTAGGCGACGCCCGCGATGTCCGCGACGTGCTGGATGCGGTGCGGGTCGGGGACGAACGAGCGCAGGCCCTCCCGGACGGCCTCGGGCGGCACCCCGAACGCGCGGGCCAGCGCGGCGGCGGCCAGCGCGTTCGCGACGTTGTGCGGCGCGTACGGGCGGACGTCGCGGAGCTCGGCCAGTTCGGCGGCGTGCCGCGCCGGGTCGCCGGTGAACGCCCGGTCGACCAGGAGGTCCTCGACGACGCCGAGCTCGCCCGGCCGCGGCACCCGCAGGGTGAACCCGACGCGCCGGTCCACGCCTTCGGCGCGTTCGGCGAGCGCCGTGGACGTGTCGTCGTCGGCGTTGTAGACCGCGACGGTGCCCGGCGCGTAGATCTTGCCCTTGGCGCCGACGTAGGCGTCCATGGAGCCGTGCCAGTCGAGATGGTCGGGGGCGACGTTCAGCACGACCGCCGCCCGCGGGGCGAGCGAGCTGGACCAGTGCAGCTGGTAGCTCGACAGTTCCACCGCCAGCACGTCGTACGGCTCGGTGACGGCCTCGACGATCGGCGTCCCGACGTTCCCGACCGCGAGGGCCTTGTGGCCGGCGGCGGTGAGCATGCACGCCAGCATCCGGACGACGGTCGTCTTGCCGTCCGTCCCGGTGATGGCCAGCCACGGCGCCGCGTCCGGCCCGCGGAGCCGCCAGGCGAGCTCGACCTCGCCGATGATCTCGATGCCCGCGGCCGCCGCCGCGGCGAGCAGCGGCACGTCCGGCCGCCAGCCGGGCGACGTCACGACGAGGCCGGTGGCCTCCGGGAGGCTCTCGCCGTCCCCGAGCCGGACCGTGACCCCGCGGGCCTCCAGCTCGGCGGCGTGCTCGCGCTGCTCCGCTCCGTCGCGGGCGTCCACCACGGTGACGCGGGCGCCGCGGGCGGCCAGCACGCGGGCGGCGGCGCGGCCGGACACGCCGAGCCCCGCCACGCACACCGCCAGGCCGTCCCAGGGTTCGCTCACTTCTTCGGCATCCATTCCAGGTAGAACAGGCCGATGCCGATCGCGGTGAACAGCGCGGACATCAGCCAGAAGCGCACGACGATCGTGGTCTCGGCCCAGCCGGACAGCTCGAAGTGGTGCTGCAGCGGGGCCATCTTGAACACGCGTTTGCCGGTCAGCTTGAACCCGCCGACCTGGATCATCACCGACAGGGTGATCATCACGATCAGCCCGCACAGGATGGCGAGCAGGAACTGGGTGCGGGTGAGGATCGCCAGGCCGACCAGCACGCCGCCGAGGGCCAGCGAGCCGGTGTCGCCCATGAAGATCTTCGCGGGCGGGGCGTTCCACCACAGGAAGCCGAACACGCCGCCGAGCACGGCCGCGGCGACCACCGCGAGGTCGAGGGGGTCGCGGACGCTGTAGCAGTTGGGGACGAGGGCGGCGGCGCAGCTGTTGCGCAGCTGCCAGTTCCCGATGATCACGTAGGCGGCCAGCACCATGCCGGCCGGGCCCGCGGCGAGACCGTCCAGCCCGTCGGTGAGGTTGACGCCGTTGGACATGGCCGCGATGAGCAGCAGCGCCCACACCACGAACAGGTACGGGCCGATCGAGGGGCCGAAGTCGCGCAGGAAGGACAGGTGGGGGTCGGCGGGGGTGACGTCGTAGCCGTTCGGGAAGTTCAGCGACGCGACCGCGAACACGACGCCGACCAGGATGATCCCGATCATCTTCGCGCCGCTGCGCAGGCCGAGGCTGCGCTGCTTGAACACCTTGATGTAGTCGTCGACGAACCCGACGAGGCCGAGGCCGGTCATCAGGAACAGCACCAGCAGGCCGGAGATCGTCGGCTCGTCCCCGGTGACCAGGTGCGCCACGCCGTAGCCGACGAGCGAGCCGACGATGAAGACCGTCCCGCCCATCGTGGGGGTGCCGCGCTTGTTGAGGTGCGCCTCCGGGCCCTCGTCGCGGATCATCTGGCCGTAGCCGAGCCGGTTGACGATCCGGATCCACACCGGCGTGCCGACCATCACGAAGATCAGCGCGACACCCGCGGCGATGATGATGTTGGTCATCGGGCATCCTCCGCGAGCAGCGCCTCGGCCACCCGTTCCAGGCCGGCGACGCGGGAGCCCTTCACCAGCACGACGTCCCGCGGCGCGAGCCGCTCGCTGAGCGCGGCCACCGCCGCGCCGACGTCATCCACCTGCACGCACTCTCCCGTCCATGACGCGACCTGCCCGGCCCCTTCGGCCATCGCGGCGGCGTTCGCGCCGACGACGATGAGCCCGGCGATCCCGCTGCGCGCGACATGCTGCCCGATCTTGGCATGTTCCGCCACAGAAACGGCGCCGAGTTCCCCCATCTCGCCCAGCACCGCGTACGCGCGGCGGCCCCGCGCCATGTGCACCAGCGCGTCGAGCGCGGCGCGGGTCGAGTCGGGGTTGGCGTTGTAGGCGTCGTTCACCACGGTCACCCCGTCGGCCCGCTCGGTGACCTCCATCCGCCACCGGCTGACCGGCACGGCCGCCGACAGCGCCTCGGCGATCACCTCCGGCCCGAGCCCGGCGGCCCGCGCCGCGGCGGCCGCGGCGAGCGCGTTCTGGACGGCGTGCGAGCCGTGCAGGCGCAGCGCGACCGGCGCCGCCCCCTCCGGCGCGACGAGGGTGAACCGGGCCCGGCCCCGCTCGTCGAGCGTCTCGTCCTCGGCCCGCACGAGCGCGTCCGGCGAGCGGCCGAACGTGACGACCTCGCCGCGGGTGCGGGACGCCATCGCGGCGACCAGCGGGTCGTCGGCGTTGAGGACGGCCGTCCCGCCCGGCGGCACCGCCTCGACGAGCTCGCCCTTGGCGCGGGCGATGTTCTCCCTGCCGCCGAACTCCCCGACGTGCGCGGTGCCGACGTTCAGCACCACCCCGACGTCCGGGCGCGCGATCCCGGTCAGGTAGGCGATGTGGCCGATGCCGCGGGCGCCCATCTCCAGGACGAGATGGCGCGTCCGCGCGTCGGCGCGCAGCACGGTGAGCGGCAGCCCGATCTCGTTGTTGAACGAGCCCGGCGGGTACACCACCGGGCCGGCGCGGCTCACCACCTGGGCGATGAGGTCCTTGGTGGAGGTCTTGCCGGCCGAGCCGGTGACCGCGACGACGGTCACGTCCGGCAGCCGCTCCAGCAGACCCCGGGCCAGCCGCCCGAGCGCCTCCCGGACGTCGGCGACGACCACGCACGGCCCCTCCACGGGGCGTTGCGCGAGCACCGCGGCGGCCCCGGCGGCCAGCACCCCGGCCGCGAAGTCGTGCCCGTCCGCGCGCTTGCCCTGCAGCGCCGCGAACAGCGCCCCGGGCTCCACCGCGCGGGAATCGATGACCACGGGGCCGCTCACCACGACGTCCGGAGGCCCGTGAAGGGTACCCCCCGTGATCTCCGCGATCGTCGACAGCGGAAGTGGGATCACGCCTGCGTCCCGTCCCCTCTAATCCCTTGTGTCCGGCGCCGGAGGGCCGCGCGGACGACCTCGCGGTCGTCGAACGGATGCACCTCGCCCGCCACGTTCTGACCCTGCTCGTGGCCCTTGCCCGCAACGACGATGACGTCGCCGCGGCGGGCCCGGCCGATGGCCAGCCCGATCGCGGCGGCGCGGTCGGGTTCCACGACGATGTGCGCGCGCTCGCGCTGCGGCACCTTGAGCCCGCCCTCGACCATAGCGGCGAGAATGGCGAGCGGATCTTCCGATCTCGGGTTGTCGTTGGTGAAATACGCCATGTCGGCCAGCCGCGCGGCGGCCTCGCCCATGAGCGGCCGCTTGCCGCGGTCGCGGTCGCCGCCGCAGCCGAGCACCACCGCGAGGTCGCCCTCGGTGACGGGACGCAGCGCGTTCAGCACGGCCTCGACCGCGCCGGGCTTGTGGGAGTAGTCGACGAGGGTGACGAAGTCCTGGCCCTCGTCGACACGCTCCAGCCGGCCGGGGACGCCGGGCAGCGAGCCGACCCCGCGGACGGCGGCCTGCAGCGGGATGCCCGCCTCGACCAGCGCGACGATCGCGGCGAGCGCGTTGGCGACGTTGAACGGGCCGGCGAGCCGGACCTGCGCGTCCGCCTCGATCCCGCCGGGCCCGACGACGCGGAACACGCTGCCGTCGGCGCCGGCGCGCACGTCCTCGGCCCGCCAGTCGGCCGCCGGGTCCCCGGACGCCGAGAACGTCGTGGCCGGCACCCGGCTGATCTCCAGCAGTTCGCGGCCGTGGTGGTCGTCCAGGTTGATGACCCCGACGCGGGAGTACTCCGGCGTGAACAGTCGCGCCTTCGCCAGGAAGTAGTCCTGCATGGTCGGGTGGTAGTCCAGGTGGTCCTGGGACAGGTTGGTGAACACCGCGACCTCGTAGCGGGCGCCGCCGACGCGGCCCTGCACGAGGGCGTGGCTGGACACCTCCATCGCGGCGGCGCCGACGTCGTGCTCGCGCATCATCGCCAGCAGCGCATGCAGGTCGGTCGCCTCCGGGGTGGTGAGCGCGCTCGGCACCCGCTCGCCGCCCACCCGGATCTCGACGCCGCCGACCAGGCCCGTCTCGATCCCGGCGGCGCGCAGCCCCGCGTCGATGAGGAACACCGTGGTGGTCTTGCCGCTGGTGCCGGTGACGCCGATGAGCGTGATGTCGCTGCCCGGCTCGCCGTACACCCACGACGCGGCGTCGCCGAGCCGGGCGCGGACGTCGGCCACCACCAGGACCGGCAGACCCGTCGCCGCCGCCCGGTCGTACCCGTCCGGGTCGGTCATGATCGCGTTCGCGCCCGCCTCCGCGGCCTGGACGCTGAACTGGGCGCCGTGGGCGCGCGCGCCGGGCAGCGCCACGTAGATGTCGCCGGGCAGCACCGCCCGCGAGTCGTGGGTGATCCCCGTGGCGGACACGTCGTCCCAGCCGCCCCCTTCGATCCCGAGAAGCTCCGCGAGCCCGCTCAGCGGGCGGGCCGGATTGGTGGTGGGACGCATGGCGGTTCTTTCGGTACGAGCGGGCTGGGACTGGTGGGACACGGGTGGTGGACTCACAGGCGAGGAGGGTACTCGCTGCGGTCAGTTTCGGGCGTAGATCTCGGTGGTCGGCGCTCGGCTCCCCGTCGGCGGGATCTTCTCGGACTGCAGGGCGAAGCTCATCACGTCCTTGAAGACCGGAGCGGCCGCATCGCCACCATAGTGGCTGCCCCGCTTGGGGTCCTGCAGGACGACCTGCACGACCAGCCGGGGGTCGTCCGCCGGGGCGAACCCGGCGAACGACGCGGTGTAGCCGCCGCCGTCGTAGCAGCCGCAGCGCGGGTTGACGATCTCGGCGGTGCCGGTCTTGCCCGCGACGCGGTACCCCTTGATCTGGGCCTTGGGCGCGGTGCCCTCGTTCGTGGTGGCGCCCTCCAGCATGTCGCTGATCTGGCGGGCCGTCTGTGCGCTGATGACCTGCCTGCGCTCCGGCGCGGGCGCGGGCGTGAACTTGCCGTTCTCGCCGACCGTGCCCTCGACGAGGGTGGGCGCGACGCGCACGCCGCCGTTGGCGATGGTCGCGTACACGCTCGCCATCTGCACCGCGTTGACCGAGACCGTCTGCCCGAACGCGATCGGGTAGCGGTCGGTGCCCGACCACTGGTGCGGCGGCTTCAGCAGGCCGGGCGTCTCGCCGGGCAGCGGCAGTCCGGTCTTGTGCCCGAAGCCGAATTCGCGCAGCGTCTGGTAGAGCCGCTGGGAGTTGATGCTCTCGCTGGCCATGATGGTGCCGACGTTGCTGGACTTGGCGAGCACCCCGCCGAACGTGAGCCGCTCCGGCGCGTGCGGGTGCGAGTCGTGGAACACGACGTCGTACTTCTTGATCTTGTCGGGGACGGTGTAGGGCGTCCGCGGGGTGACGCCGCCGTGCTCCATGACGGCGGCGGCCGTGACGACCTTGCCGGTGCTGCCCGGCTCGTACGCCTCCTGCACCAGCGGGCTGCCCCACAGGGCGCGGTCGGACTCGGCGTAGCGGTTCGGGTCGAACCCGGGCGCCGAGGCCATCGCGAGGAGCTTGCCGGTGCGCGGGTCCATGACGATGACGCTGCCGCTGTCGGCGCGGGTCGCCCTGACCTGCTGCTCGATCGCCTCCTGCGCCTTGAACTGCAGGTCGCGCTGGAGCGTGAGCCGGACGCCGTGGCCCGGCACGGGGGGACGCCTCTGCTCCTCGCCCATCGGGATGTGCTGGCCCTCCAGGCTGATCTCCACCCGCTGCCAGCCCGGCTGCCCGGCGAGCACGTCGTCCATCGAGCTCTCCAGGCCCGCGGCGCCCTTCCCCGTGTCGTTCACGAAACCTATGACGCTCGCGGCCAGCGAATCGTTGGGATACTCGCGGCGATATTCCGGCAAAGTCCCGATTCCGAGGTAGTTCCACGACGTGATCAGCCGCGCCTGGTCGGGCCGGACGCCGTGCGCCAGGTACACGAACCGGGTGTCGGGCTTGCTGATCTTCTTCATCAGCGTCGCCGGGTTCAGGCCGAGCGTGGAGGCCAGCGCGTTCACGATCTCCTGCCGCTTGCCGGCCTTGATCAGCGACGGGTCGGCGTAGATCGCGCGCGCCTCCACCGTCATCGCCAGCGGGTGGCCCTGCGCGTCGGTGATGTCGCCGCGGACCGCGGGCAGCTTGAACGTCTGCAGCCGCTGTCTCATCGCCTGCTCGGTGTACTTGCCGGACTCGATCGTCTGCAGCTGGACGAGGCGTCCGGCGAACAGCGACAGCACGAACGCGACGGCGAGCAGGCCCATGTTGAGCCGCTTCATCGGGTCGCGGCGGTTGAAGGCCGCGCGGGCGCGCGGCCGGCGGCCGGAGCCGCCGCCGGTGCCCGCCCGCGGCCGGGCGGTACGGGTCGTTCCCGTGCCGCCCTTGGCGGGCGCGCCGCTCCCGGCCCGCGGCTTCTTGCCGGCGCCGGCGGG
>NZ_BCQQ01000030.1 GCF_001552155.1 Actinomadura formosensis NBRC 14204
GCCGGCGCCGCCGGCACGCGGGCCGGGCCGAAACCCGGGGCGGGAACGTTCCCGCCCCGGCGGCTGTGCCACAGTTGCCGGATGACCGACTCCGCTTCCGGGACCGGCCCCGACGAACTGCAGTGCTCCGCCAAGGGCTGCCGCGCCGCCGCCGTGTGGGCGCTGCGGTGGAACAACCCGAAGATCCACACTCCGGACCGGCGGAAGATCTGGCTGGCCTGCGCCGAGCACCGCGAGAGCCTGTCGGCGTTCCTCGGCCGCCGCGACTTCCTCAAGGACGTGGTCCCCGTCGCCGACCGCGACGCGCCCCCGCGGGAGGGTTAGGCCGGGTCAGGCCTCGTCGAGGACGGGCTCGCCGGCCGGCTCCGGAACCTCGGGCTGCGCGGGCGCTTCGTCCTTCCAGCCCTCGGCCATCTCGGTCAGCCGGGCGGCGGCGTCCCGCGCGGGCGTGCCGCGCCCCACCGCGAGGCCGAGGAGATACGCCGTCAGCGGCGCGCCCGGCCGCGCGACGCCGTGCGCGACGTCGCGGGCGAGGTCGAGGATCAGGCCCTGGTCGATGTCGCCGCGTTCCAGGCCGAGTTCGCGGCACACCGCGCTGATCCAGTCCTCAAGCACCGACATGGGTCCCCCCTTCGATGGTCACGGCCGCCCTGCCCGCTTCCCCACGATCAAAGCAGACGCTCGGCGGCGGCCAGCTCTTGGGGGGTATCGCAGTCGTACCAGGCGGGACGCGTGCCCCCCGGCAGCGCGACCGTGGCGGGCTCCAGGGGGCCGAGGAGGCCGCGCAGGGACGCGCCCGTATAGCCGTCCAGCGCCTCCCGCAGGGCGCCGGCACGCCAGCAGCCGGCGAGCCACTGCCTGCGGCCCTCCCCGTCCAGCAGGACGGCGCCGGGGCGCTCCCCCATCGCGTCCAGCAGCCGGGCGACGTGGACGGGACGCAGGAACGGCATGTCCGCGGCCAGCAGTGCGAGGCACGGCGCGCGGACCTCGGCGAGCCCGGTGCGCAGCGCGGGCACCGGCCCGGCGCCCGGCGGGTCCTCGCGGACGACGACGGCGCCCGGCAGGACGTCCCGCCGCGGGCCCACCACGATCAGCCGGGACGCGTCCGCCACGGCGGCGGCGGTCCATTCGATGAGGGTGCGTCCGCCGACGGGCGCGGCGGGCTTGTCGGCGCCGAACCGCCGGGCCCGCCCGCCGGCCAGCAGGACGGCGTCGAAGCCCATCAGCCGCCGATCGCCGACATGGGCCGGGCGGGCTGCAGGAACGACGGGTCGTCGATGCCGTGCCCGGCGCGCTTGCCCCAGACCGCCTTGCGCCAGCGGTCGGCCAGTTCGGTGTCGGTGGCGCCGCCGCGCAGCGCGTCCCGCAGATTCGACTCCTCGGTCGCGAAGAGGCAGTTGCGGATCTGCCCGTCGGCGGTGAGCCGGACCCGGTCACAGGCGCCGCAGAACGGCCGGGTCACCGAGCCGATCACGCCGACCGTCTCCGGGCCGCCGCCGATCACGAACGACTCGGCGGGCGCGCTGCCCCGCTCGTGCTCCCCGTCCGGCGCGAGGTCGAACTCGGCGGACAGCAGGTCCAGGATCTCGTCCGCGGTGACCATGTTCTCCCGGGTCCAGCCGTGCTGGGCGTCCAGCGGCATCTGCTCGATGAACCGCAGCCGGTAGCCGTGCTCCAGGCAGTAGCGCAGCAGCGGCGCGGCCTCGTGGTCGTTGATCCCGCGCATCAGCACCGTGTTGATCTTCACCGGCTCCAGCCCGGCGTCCCGCGCGGCGGCGAGGCCCGTGAGGACGTCCGCCAGCCGGTCGCGGTGCGCGAGGCGCTTGAACGTGTCGCAGTCGAGGGTGTCGAGCGAGACGTTCACCCGGTCGAGCCCGGCCTCGGCGAGCGGCGCGGCCAGCCGGCCGAGCCCGATGCCGTTGGTGGTGAGCGAGATCTGCGGGCGCGGCGTCAGCTCCGCCGTCCGCGCCACGATGCCGGCCAGGCCGCGCCGCAGCAGCGGCTCGCCGCCGGTGTAGCGGACCTCGGTGATCCCGAGGTCGCGGACGGCGAGGCCGACCAGCCGGATCACCTCGTCGTCGGTGAGCAGCTCGGGCTTCGGCAGCCAGTCCAGTCCCTCCGGCGGCATGCAGTACGAACACCGCAGGTTGCAGCGGTCGGTGAGCGAGACCCGCAGGTCCGTCGCGGTACGGCCGAAGGTGTCGACCAGCACGGGCGCCCCTTCCTGCTGGCCGGCGGCCCGCTCCTGCGGCCCGCCGGGGATTGCGGTCGGTCCCACCAGCCTATTGCGGTGGTTGACGATTCGTCGCATCCCGTTGGACCGTTACGGTCTGCCGAGCATCAGGGAGGCCGGGGTGGCGACGGTGCGGGAGTGGGAGTTCGCGGGGACGCGGGGCGCGATCACCGCCCGGATCTGGGCGGACGGCGAGCCGCGGTACGTCGCGGTGCTCGTGCACGGCTACGGCGAGCACCTCGGCCGCTACGACCATGTGGCGAACGTCCTGGTCCGGCATGGCGCCGTCGTGTGCGGGCCCGACCACATGGACCACGGCCGCTCCGCCGGCGACCGCGTGCTGATCGAGGACTACGAGGACGTGGTCGCCGACGTGCACACGGTCGTGGAGGCCGCGCGCGGCGACCACCCCGGGCTGCCCGTCGTCATGATCGGCCACTCGATGGGCGGGCTGATCGCCGCCCGGTACGCGCAGTCGCACGGACGCCAGCTTGACGCGCTGGTGCTGTCGGGGCCGGTGCTCGGCCGCTGGCACGCCGTGGACGAGCTGCTCCCGCTGGAGGAGATGCCGGACGCGCCCATCGACACCTCCACACTGTCGCGTGACCCGGCCGTCGGCGAGGCGTACACCGCGGACCCGCTCGTCTGGCACGGCCCCTTCAACAAGACCACGATCCAGGCCCTCGACACCGCGCTGCGCCGCGTCAACGAGCACGGTTCCCTCGGTGCGCTGCCGACCCTCTACCTGCACGGCGAGGCCGACGAACTGGTCCGGCCGGCGGACACCCGCATCGGCATCGAGGCGATCCGCGGCGGCGACCTGACCGAACGCCTCTACCCCGGGGCCCGCCACGAGGTCTTCAACGAGACCAACCGCGAGGAGGTCCTCGCCGACGTCACGGCGTTCATCGACCGCGCGCTCACCCGGTGACGCGGCCCGCCCCCGGCCGGTGCCTCAGCCCTTGACGCAGATCAGCTGGCGGAGGCGGGCGACCACCTCGACCAGGTCGGACTGGGCGGCCATGACGGTCTCCAGGTCCTTGTAGGCGCCGGGGATCTCGTCGACGACACCGCCGTCCTTGCGGCACTCGACGCCCCTGGTCTGCTCGATCAGGTCGTCCACCGTGAAGCTCTTGCGGGCCTTGTTGCGGCTCATCCTGCGGCCGGCGCCGTGCGAGGCGGAGTTGTAGGCGGTCTCGTTGCCGAGGCCGCGGACGATGTAGGTGCCGGTCGCCATCGAGCCGGGGATGATGCCGAGGTCGCCGGCGCCGGCGCGGATCGCGCCCTTGCGGGTGACGAGCAGCTCGGCACCGCCGTACTCCTCCTCCGCCACGTAGTTGTGGTGGCAGGAGATGATCTCGCCCCACCGGCAGCGCTTCCCGCCGAACCGGCCGGTCACGACGTTCTGCGCGAGCGCCATCATGACGGCGCGGTTGCGGCGCGCGTACTCCTGCGCCCAGAACAGGTCGTGGCGGTAGGCGTCCATCTTCGCGGTGCCGGTGAGGAACACGGCGAGGTCGGGGTCCGGGAGGTCCTGGTTGTGCGGGAGCTCGCGGGCGGCCTCGATGTGGCGCTCGGCCAGCTCGTTGCCGATGTTGCGCGACCCCGAGTGCAGCACGAGCCAGATCGCGCCGCCGTCGTCCGCGCACAGCTCCAGGAAGTGGTTGCCGCCGCCGAGCGTGCCCATCTGCGCGCGGGCGCGGCCGAGGCGGGGCCGGGCGGCCGGGTGCAGGTCGTCGAAACCCTTCCAGAAGTCGTACCAGCCGCGTTCCTTCAGGTTGGGGAGCGCGGAGGGGTCCACGGCGGTCTTGTGGGAGCCGCGCCCGACGGGGATCGCCTTCTCCAGCCGGCCCCGCAGCCCGGACAGGTCGTCCGGCATGTCCTCGACGGTGAGGGACGACTTGACCGCGGTCATCCCGCAGCCGATGTCGACGCCGACGGCCGCCGGCGACACCGCGTTCTTCATCGCGATGACGGAGCCGACGGTGGCGCCCTTGCCGTAGTGGACGTCGGGCATCACCGCGAGGCCCTCCACCCACGGCAGGGCGGAGACGTTGCGGAGCTGGTCGAGGGCGAGATCCTCGACGGCGGCCGGGTCGGTCCACATCCGGATGGGAACGCGGCCGCCCTTGAGCGTCTGGTACGGCATGCCTTCTCCTTGATCGACGGGAACCGGACCGCGATCAATGAGGCCAGAGTCACCGGCCGCCGTTCAACCGGTTTTCCCGTCCCGGAGGGTTTCGGCGCCGGTCAGGAGCGGCGGCGTTCGGTGAGGCCGAGCCGGTCCAGATGGCGCAGCAGGGCGATGGCGACCTGGCGGCTGGTCGCCAGGGCCTCGCCCGCCTGGCCGGGCGTGAACGGCTGCGGCAGGCCGTTCAGCACGCGCAGCGCCTCCCGGTCGGCCCCCGGCAGCAGGACGGTCTCGTCGTCGATGCGCAGCACGGCGCCCGCGCGCTCGGCGGCGGCGAGCAGTTCGCCGGTGAGGCCGAGTTCTTCGAGGCGCTCGGCGGTGGGCGGCGTGAACGGGGCGCCGGCGAGGTCGGCGCGGAGCCGTTCGACCGGCTCCGCCCAGGGCGGGGGCGGTGCGGTGGCTATCGCGGACGAGGCGGCCGGCCGCGGCGCGGGTTCGGGCTCGGGCGGGGGGCCGTAGACCCGCCCCGCGTCCACCCGCAGCGGCGGCCGGACGAGCGCGGTGACGAGCTGCCGGGCCGGGAGGCCGAGCCGCAGCCGGACGGTCTCCAGCGGGATGCCGGGCGCGCGGGGGCTGCCCGCGGCGTGCCGGGACGTCTCCTCGGCGAGCCGCTCGAACAGCGACGCCCAGTGCGCCGGATCGGCGACCCACTCGCCGTTCAGCGTGACCGCGTCCGGCGGCGGCGCGCAGCCCATCAGCGTCAGCTCCGAGCGGCGCAGCACTCCGTGCCGGCGCAGCACGATCGTGCCGTCCGGGCGGTCCGGCCAGGACGCCAGCTCCCGCGCGCGGGCCACGGAGGCACCGCGCCGCACGAGGGTCGGCGGCCGGACGTCCAGCACGCTCACCCCGGCGATCGAGCGGCGCGCCGGGTCGCGCAGGACGCCGGTGTCGCCGAGGTGCAGGGCGAGCCGGGTGTTCAGGGTGAGCCGGGCGGTGTCGGGGCCGAGTGGCCGCAGCCGCACCGCGACGGCGGCGGCGCCGAGGTGCAGCGTCATCTGCCGCGCGAGCCGGCCGGACGCCGCGCCGAACCGGGTGCGGACGTCGACGCAGGTGGTGCGGGTCCAGGCGCCGGGCGTGACGAGGGCCATGCCGGCGTCCACCCGCCCGGCGTCGCAGAAGGTCAGCACGATGCGGGAGACACCGCCGACCGTCTCGCACGGCTCCCCCGCGCAGCCGATCGTCCGGACCCGGACGCGTTCCCCGGCGGGCATGAGGAGCAGCTCGTCGCCGACCGTGACCGTCCCGGCGGTGAGGGTGCCGGTGACGGCGGCCTGCCGTCCGGCGGTGATGGCGTGGTCCACCCAGAGCCGCACCGGGGCGTCCGGATCGGGGACGGGGAGCCGCCCGGCGAGCCGGTCGAGCGCGGCGGCCAGGTCGTCCATCCCGGCGCCGGTGACGGTGCTGACGGCGACGGTCTCCACGCCGTGCAGCGCGGTGCCGGCGAGCCGCTCGCGGGCCTGCCGCAGCGCCGGCTTCGGGTCGGCGGCGTCGGACTTGGTGATCGCGAGGACGCCGGCCCGGACGCCGAGCGCGCCGAGGGCGTCCAGGTGCTCGCCGGTCTGCGGCATCCATCCCTCGTCGGCGGCGACGGCGAGCAGCGCGGCGGGCGCGGGCGCGGCGCCCGCGAGCATCGCCGGGACGGACTGCTCGTCGCCGGGGGCGTCCACGAACGCCAGGCGCCGGCCCGAGGGCAGTTTCGTCCAGGCGCCCGTCTCGCCGGGCTCCCTGCCGGTGAGGGCGCGCACGAGCGCCGACTTGCCGTGCCCACCGTGGCCGGCGGTGGTGACGACCTGCATCAGCGTCCTTTCCGGGAAGGGACGCGGCAGGAGGGGGCACGGCGGGCCGGGCGGGCGGAGGCCGCGCGGGAACGGGCCGTCCGGGGGAGCGCAGCGCGGGGGTGGTGCAGACGAAGGTCCACGGAGGACAACCCTACGGAGGCCGGGGCTCCGCGCAAAACCCGACCCCGCACCCGCCGCGGTTCAGCGGAACACACTGCTCTCACGTCAACCGCGAACGACCCGGGGACATCACCGGTTCACCCGCGGCCGGAACCGGCATCGCCCGGTTCCGGACACCCCCCGGCGGTAACGAGCGGCAAATCCGGCCTACCTACACTTACCGGACCTGACACTTGACCAACCTGAGCACGGACTGCGCCGCGCGGCCGGACCCCCGCCGACCGGCCACGGGAGGTTCGCATGACCGGTGCCCCGGCCACGGCGCACGCGGCGACCGGGCACCGCGCCGCGGGTCCCGCGCGCACGGGCCGCACCCTGCTCGCGCTGGCCGCCGCCGGGATGGTCGTCTCGGTGCAGCAGACCGTCGTGCTGCCGCTGCTGCCCCAGCTCATGGCCCGCTTCGACGCCCCGATCACCGACGTGACCTGGGTGTTCACCGCGTCACTGCTGGCCGGCGCGGTCGCCACCCCGCTGCTGGCGCGGTTCGGCGACATGTACGGCAAGAAGCGGATGATCCTGCTGGCCCTCGTCCTGCTGCTGGCCGGCTCGGTGCTCTGCGCGGTGTCCGGCTCGCTGCCGGCGCTGATCGCCGGGCGGACCCTGCAGGGCGTCTCGGCCTCGATGATCCCGCTGGCCATCGGCATGATCAGGGACACCTTCCCGCGCGACCGGATCACCACGGCGATCGGCATCGTGAGCGCGACGATGGGCGTCGGCGGCAGCGCCGGCATGATCGTGACCGGGCTGATCGCCGACCGCACCGACAGCCACCACCCGGTGTTCTGGATCACCGCCGCGCTGGCCGCGGTCGCGCTGGTGCTGGTCGCGGTGGCGGCCCACGACGTCGGCGTGCGGGCCGGCGGCCGTCCCGACCTCGCGGGCGCGGCGCTGCTCGCCGCCTGGCTGGTCTGCCTGCTGCTCGGCATCAGCCAGGGCGACGCGTGGGGCTGGACGTCCGGCGGCGTCCTCGCCCTGTTCGGCTGCGCCGCCGCGCTGTGCGGGGTGTGGGTCGCGGTCGAACTGCGGGTCCGCGCCCCGCTGGTGCGGCTGAACCTGCTGGTCGGGCCCCGGTCGCTGTCGGCCAACGCCGTCTCGGCGCTGCTCGGCTTCTCGATGTTCGCCGCGTTCACGCTGATCGCCGGGTTCGTGCAGGCCCCGTCCGGCGCGGCCGGGTACGGGCTGGACGGCTCGGTCCTGGACGTCGGCCTCTACATGCTGCCGAGCACGGTCACCATGCTGGTGTTCTCGGCGATGGCCGGGCGGTTCACGGCCCGGATCGGCCCCGCCTTCACGCTCGCGGTCGGGTCGGCGTTCGCCGGCCTGTGCTACGGGTGGCTGGCGGTGTCCAACTCGCACGTGTCCGACATGCTCGTGTTCAGCGCCCTCCAGGGCACCGGGTTCGGGATCGCCTACGCGGCGCTCGGCACGCTCGCCGTCCAGCACGTCCCGATGGACCAGAGCGGCATCGCCAGCGGGATCAACTCGCTCGTCCGCACCGCGGGCGGCAGCGTGGCGGGCGCCGTCACCGCGTCCGTCCTGGCCGGGCGGGCGGCCGACGGCACCGGGCTGCCGACCCTCGGCGCCTACGAGCTGTGCTTCTGGATCGTCGCCGCGGGCGCCGCGGTGGCCGCGCTCATCGCCGTCGTCCACGGCCTGCGGCACCCCGACTGACGAGCCCGCGCCCGGGAACCGGACGCAGGCCGGGCGGCGCGGACCCTTGACGAACCGGCCCCGCGCCGTGCCCTATAGGGGTGCGGCCCGAATCACGAACCGGGCCGCACCGCAGACCAGGGCCACGGAGCCCGCTGGAGCCGGGCCCGTCATCGGGAGGACGACATGGGCGCCTACGCGGCCGCGTACGAACGCAGCATCGCCGACCCGACCCGCTTCTGGGGGCTGGCGGCGCGCGACGTCCGCTGGCTCGTCCCGCCGGACCGGGTGCTGGACGACGGGGCGCCGCCGTTCTACCGCTGGTTCACCGGCGGTGAGCTCAACACCTGCGACAACGCGCTCGACCGGCATGTCGAGGAGGGCCGCGGCGACCAGGCCGCGCTGATCTACGACAGTCCCGTCACCGGGACGGTGCGCACCTACACCTACCGGGAGCTGACCGGCCTGGTCGCCCGGTTCGCCGGGGCGCTGCGCGCGCAGGGCGTCGGGCGCGGCGACCGCGTCGTCATCTACCTGCCGATGGTGCCCGAGGCGGTCATCGCGATGCTCGCGTGCGCCCGGCTCGGCGCGGTGCACTCGGTCGTCTTCGGCGGGTTCGCGGCGCGCGAGCTGGCCGTCCGCATCGACGACGCCCGCCCCAAGGCGATCGTGTCGGCGTCCTGCGGGATCGAGCGGGGCCGGGTCGTGCCCTACAAGCCGCTGCTGGACCAGGCGCTGGAGATGGCGCGGCACAAGGTCGAGCGGTGCGTGATCCGGCAGCGCGAGCAGTTGCACGCCGACCTCGTCCGGCCGCGGGACATCGAATGGGACGAGGCGGTCGCCGCCGCCGAGCCCGCCGGGTGCGTGCCCGTCGCCGCCACCGACCCGCTCTACATCCTGTACACCTCCGGGACGACCGGGCGGCCGAAGGGCGTCGTCCGCGACAACGGCGGGCACGCGGTCGCGCTGCGCTGGTCGATGGAGAACGTGTTCGGCGTCGGGCCCGGCGACGTGTTCTGGGCCGCCTCCGACGTCGGCTGGGTCGTCGGACACTCCTACATCGTGTACGCGCCGCTGCTGACCGGCTGCACGACCGTCCTGTACGAGGGCAAGCCGGTGGGGACGCCGGACGCGGGCGCGTTCTGGCGGGTCGCCGCGCAGCACCGGGTGAAGGCGCTGTTCACCGCGCCGACCGCGATCCGCGCGATCAAGAAGGAGGATCCGGAGGGCGCGCTGCTCGCCGGGTACGACCTGTCGGCGCTGGACACGCTGTTCCTCGCCGGTGAGCGGCTCGACCCCGACACCTACCGCTGGGCGTCGCGCGTGCTGGACCGGCCGGTGATCGACCACTGGTGGCAGACCGAGACCGGCTGGCCGATCGTGGCGAACCTGCGCGGGCTGGAACCGATGCCGGTCAAGCCGGGGTCGCCGTCGGTGCCGGTGCCCGGATACGACGTGCGGATCCTCGACCCGGACGGCGCGGACGTCCCGCCCGGCACGGACGGCGACATCGCGATCCGGCTGCCGCTGCCGCCCGGCACGCTGCCCACCCTGTGGCAGGACGACGAGCGGTTCGTCGAGTCGTACCTGACGAAGTTCCCCGGGCACTACCTGACCGGGGACGGCGGGCACATCGACGAGGACGGCTACGTGTGGGTGATGGGCCGCACCGACGACGTGATCAACGTGGCCGGGCACCGGCTGTCCACGGGGACGATGGAGGAGGTCATCTCGTCGCATCCGGCCGTCGCCGAGTGCGCGGTCATCGGCGTCCAGGACACGCTCAAGGGGCAGGTCCCGCGCGGGCTCGTGGTGCTCAAGAGCGGGGTGGTGGCCGAGCCGGAGGAGCTGGCCGCCGAACTCGTCGCGCTGGTGCGCGAGCAGGTCGGGCCGGTCGCCGCGCTGAAGGAGATCACGGTCGTCCCGGCGCTGCCGAAGACGCGGTCGGGCAAGATCCTGCGCGGCGTGATGCGGGGCATCGCCGACGGGCAGGAGGTGCAGGTGCCGTCCACCATCGAGGATCCGGACGTGCTGGACGACCTGCGTCCCGTCCTGCGCGGCTCCTAGGGGCGGGGGCCGGTGCGTTTCGGCCAGCACGCCGCCACCAGGTAGACGCCGACCACCGCCAGCCCGATCTGCAGCGCCGTCTCCCAGGGGCTCCAGCCGCCCTCGCCCAGCCCGAACACATGCGCGAGGCCCGTCCCGGCGAACGCGGCGACGACGCCGGCCGCCATCAGGAGCCAGAGGGGCATGCCGGGGCGGCCCGGCACGAGCAGCCGCCCCAGGATCCCGATCGTCGCGCCGAGGACGACGGCACCGGTGAGCCCCGTGATCGTCATGTGGCCTGCGCTCCTTCACTGCCCCGCCCGGCGGGCGGGTCTACAGCTCTACCCGTGTCCGGGGCGGCGACACACCGCCGGCGTCCCTCAGCGGACGATGAGCGTGTGCCGTGCCCGCGGGACGAGCTCGCCGATGACCGGGGCGCCCGGGATCTCGCCGGCGACCAGCAGCCCGCCGGAGGTCTGCGCGTCGGCCAGCAGCAGCCGCTCCTCCTCGGCGATCCGACGGAAGCCGGTGTGCGGGGACACCCACGCCAGGTTGCGCCGGGTGCCGCCGGGCACGAAGCCGTCCCGGACGGCGGCCCGCGCCCCGTCCAGGTACGGCACGGCGGAGGCGTCCACGACGGCCGTGACGCCGCTCGCCCGCGCCAGCTTGTAGAGGTGGCCGAGCAGCCCGAACCCGGTGACGTCGGTCGCGCACGCGGCGCCGCGCTCGATCGCGGCGAGCGCCGCCTCGGCGTTGAGCCGCGTCATCGTCTCCACCGCGTGCGGGAACACCTCCCCGGTCGCCCTGTGCCGGGCGAGGAGGACGCCGGTGCCGAGCGGCTTGGTCAGCGTCAGCGGCATGCCGGGGCGGCCCGCGTCCAGCGTGAGCAGCCGGTCCGGGTCGGCGATCCCGGTCACGGCGAGGCCGTACTTGGGTTCGGGGTCGTCGATGCTGTGCCCGCCCGCGATCGCGCAGCCGGCGAGCGCCGCGACGTCCCGGCCGCCGCGCAGGACCTCGCGGGCCAGTTCGACGGGCAGCGTGTCGACGGGCCAGCCGAGCAGGTTGACGGCCATCAGCGGCTCGCCGCCGACCGCGTAGACGTCCGACAGCGCGTTGGCGGCGGTGACGCGGCCCCAGTCGTAGGCGTCGTCGACCACCGGGGTGAAGAAGTCGGCGGTGGACACCACGGCCCGGCCGCCGCCGATGCGCAGCACGGCCGCGTCGTCGCCGTCCGGTCCGCCGACGAGCAGCGCGTCGTCCCCGCCGGTGAGACCGGTCACGACCCGCTCCAGCAGGCCGGGCGGGATCTTGCATGCGCAGCCGCCGCCGCGGGCGTACTGCGTCAGGCGGGCGGTGGGGATGAGGCGGGCCACCCGCACGATTTAACGCACAAGCCCCATAAATGATCAAGGAGCGGACAGTACGCGGGCGGTCACGATGGGCCGAACACTCCGCCCGACCAGGGCGGAAATCCGGAGACCCCTTGTCCGAACCGCGTTCGGCATGATGCGATTCCCCTCTGCAAGTCAGCGCTTACAGCAAGGGGCGACATGGGGATTCGGGAACAGCGGGCCGAACTCGACCGGGCCGTCGCGGGAGAGACGATCTGCACCAGCCTGGCCGCGACCGCGCGGGCGCACGGCGGGCGGCCCGCCTACTCCGACCGGATCGACGGCGAATGGAAGACCCTGACCTGGGCCGGCACCCGGACCCGCGCGCTGGAGACGGCCGCCGGGTTCGCCGCCCTCGGCCTTGCGCCCGGCGACGTCGTCGCGCTGATGATGCCGAACCGTTCCGAGCACGTCCTCGCCGACCTCGGCGCCGTCCACGCGGGCGGCGTCCCCGCCACCGTGTACGCGACGCTCGCGCCCGACCAGGTCGCGTTCGTGGCCGGCCACTGCTCGGCCAGGTACGCCGTCCTGGACGGCGAGGACCAGCTCGCCCGCTGGCGGCCCGTCCTGGACCGGCTCCCCGACCTCCGCAAGATCATCGTGGTGGACGCCGACGCCTGCCCGCCCGGCGACCGCTACCTCACCTGGGACGCCTTCACGGCCCTCGGCCGCGAGCGCCTCGCCGCCGACCCGGCCGAGATCGACCGCCGGTGGCGGGCCGTCAAGCCCGAGGACACCGTCACCCTGCTCTACACCTCCGGCACCACCGGCGACCCCAAGGGCGTCCTGATCACCCACTCGATGGTGCTGCAGGAGGCGGAGATGGTGAAGCGCAGCTCCGCGCTGCCCGAGCACCCGGCCGGTGTCTCCTACCTGCCGTTCGCGCACATCGCCGACCGCGTCCTCAGCTACTACCTGCCGGTCCGGCTGGCGTCCCACATCCACTTCTGCCCCGACCCGGCCCAGCTCACGACGGTCCTGGGCGAGGTGCGCCCGCACTCGTTCTTCGGCGTGCCCCGCGTCTGGGAGAAGATCATGGCCGGGATCCAGGCCGTCCTGTCCACCGAGCAGGACCCGGCCAGGAAACAGGCCGTCGCGGGCGCCCTGGACGCCGGCCGCGCCTATGTGACGGCCCAGGAGTACGGCAACACGCCCACCCCCGAGATCACCGCCGCGTTCGAGGCGGCCGACAAGGCCGTCCTCACCCCGATGCGCGCCCTGCTCGGCCTGGACCGCGTCCACCAGGCGTCCAGCGCCGCCGCGCCGCTGCCGGTCGAGGTCGCCCGCTTCTTCGCCGGCCTCGGCCTGAAGATCTTCGACGCCTACGGGATGACGGAGACGACCGGCGCCGTCACCGCCAACCTCGCCGACTCCTTCAAGCTCGGCACCGTCGGCCGCCCGTTCACCGGCGTCGAGCTGAAGCTCGCGGGCGACGGCGAGATCCTCGTCCGCAGCGCCACCTGCACCCCCGGCTACCTGCACCGGCCGGACGCGACCGCCGACCTCCTCGACGCCGGCGGGTGGGTGCGCACCGGCGACATCGGCCGCCTCGACGCCGACGGCTTCCTCACCGTCGTCGACCGCAAGAAGGAACTGATCATCACCGCGGGCGGCGAGAACATCGCCCCGTCCCTGATCGAGAACCACCTCAAGGAGCATCCGCTCATCGGCCAGGCCCTCGCCTTCGGCGACCGCCGCCCCTACATCGTCGCCCTCATCACCCTCGACGGCGAGGTCGCCCCCGTGTGGGCCGCCGCCCACGGCATCGACTCCACCGACCTCGCCGCCCTCGCCGAGCACCCCCTCGTCCTGGACGAGGTCGCCAAGGCCGTCGAGGACGCCAACACCCGCCTGGCCCGCGTCCAGCAGGTCAAGAAGTGGCGCCTGCTGCCCGCCGAATGGACCGCCGAGAGCGAGGAGCTGACCCCGACCCTCAAACTCAAGCGCCGCGTCGTCCACGCCAAGTACTCCCCCGCCATCGACGCCCTCTACGGCGGCTAAGATCGCCTGCGGAGGCGTGTGAGCGCCTGGTGGCCTCCCCGGCCTTCAAAGCCGACGGTCCCGAGGATCTCGGGACGGCGGGTTCGATTCCCGTACGCCTCCGCCACCTCCGCCCGGCCGGGGCGGCGTACGGTGGGTACATGAGGCGGCGCAGGCTGGCCTACGCGATCATGATGGGGACGTGCCTCACGCTGTTCGTCCTGTCGTGGACCGTGGTGCGGCTGTGGTCGCACCCCGCGGCGATCGCGATGGCGGTGGTGGCGCTGGCCATCCCGCCGTTCGCGGCGATCGTGGCGAACTGGAACATCGACCGCCGCGACTGACGGCGCGTCAGCCGGCGCCCTTCGGCTGCGGGGGCTCCTTCATGGTGAAGCGGACCTGGTCGCCCTCGACCGAGGTGACGGTCACGGTCAGCGGGTAGGTGCCGCCCTTGCCGTCCTTGACCGTGCACTGGACGGTGGCGCCGACCTCGCCCTTGAGGTCCTCCGGGCATTCGGCGGTGGCCGGGCCGATGCCGCCGTCGTCGAAGGGCGGGCCGAACTTCGCGACGATCTCCTTCTCCACCGTGCCGGCGGAGACGGTCTTGGTCAGCTCGCAGCCGGCGGTGGTCAGCGCCAGACCGCCGAGCAGGGCGGATACGAGCAGGAACTTGCGCATTGGTGGTGGTACTCCCCGTGTGTCGGTGCGGCGGCCCCTGGTCCCCGTGGGCCGCCGATCGGTACGTTCCGATGCTCGGTCCCCGGGCGCCCCGTGCGCCAGGGCGTCCCGTCCCGACGAAAAAGGGACCATGAACGGGACGCACCCGTCCGAACTTTTCTTTACCCGCGGGCTTCCTGGGTACGGTTCCGTCCATGGGGCGGATCACCGTGCGCAGGCCCGTGCTGCGGCTGAGCACGACCGGGACTCGGGGCCGCAGGCCCGACACGCTCGCGGTGGAGGAGCCGCTGGAGATCCGCGTCGCCGGGAAGCCGCTCACGATCACGATGCGGACACCCGGGCACGACTTCGATCTGGTCGCCGGGTTCCTGGCGGCCGAGGGCCTGATCGGGGACGCGCGGGACCTCAGGGCCATGCGGTACTGCGCCGACACGGCCGAGCAGAACACGCTGGACGTCGCGCTGGCGCCCGGGGTGCCGCCGCCGGGCGACTCGATGACCCGCGCGTTCACGACGACCAGTGCGTGCGGCGTATGCGGGAAGTCGAGCATCGAGGCGCTGCGCGCCGGCCGGCCCTACGAGGTGGCCGGCGATCCGGTGCGGCTCGCGCCGCAGGTGCTGGCGGCGCTCCCCGGCCGGCTGCGGAAGGCGCAGCGGGTGTTCGACCGGACGGGCGGGCTGCACGCCGCCGGGCTGTTCGACGCGGGCGGCGGGCCGCTGGCCGTGCGCGAGGACGTCGGGCGGCACAACGCGGTCGACAAGGTGATCGGGTGGGCGCTGCGGCAGGGACGGCTGCCGCTCGCCGGGACGGTCCTGATGGTCAGCGGGCGCGCGTCCTTCGAGCTGACGCAGAAGGCGATGACGGCGGGCGTGCCGGTGCTGGCGGCGGTGTCGGCGCCGTCGTCGCTGGCGGTGGAGCTCGCCGAGGACGCCGGCATGACGCTCGTCGGGTTCGTGCGGGGCGAGAGCATGAACGTCTATGCGGGTGCGGAGCGCATCGCCCCGTGAGGGCGGCACTCGCCATCACGCACATCGGCTCGTTCCGCATCGTCCTGCCCGAGTGCCCGGGCCGCCGCGCCGCGCGGGCGTCGCTTCGCGCCGTGGCGGGGCTCACGCCGCGTCGCCTTGACCGCGGGACGATTCGGCGATTCATTAGCAGGATGTCCAATAAAGCGGCCGGCGCCGCCCCGGCCCGCAGGCGCCGGGTCCGCGGCGACGGCGTCGACCTGGCCGTCTACGAGCAGGGCGACCGGTCGCGGCCGACGGTCCTGCTCGTGCACGGCTACCCCGACACCCACGCGGTGTGGGACGAGGTGGCCGGGCGGCTCGCCGGGCGGTTCCACGTCGTCCGGTACGACGTGCGCGGCGCGGGCGTGTCGTCTCGGCCGTTCGGGCGCAGGCGCTACACGTTCGACTACCTGATGTCCGACATGTGTGCCGTGCTGGACGCCACCGCCCCCGAGCGCGAGGTGCATCTGGTGGGGCACGACTGGGGATCGATCCAGGCGTGGGAGGCGGTCTGCACGATGCCGGACCGGTTCGCCTCCTTCACCTCGATCTCCGGGCCCTGCCTGGACCACGTGGGGCACTGGATGCGGCGCAACCTGGCCCGGCCCACCCCGTCCAACCTGAAGCGGGCGGCGGGGCAGGGCCTGCGCTCGTCCTACATCTACTTCTTCCAACTGCCGCTGCTACCGGAACTGCTGTGGGGGGCGGGCCTGGCGACGCTGTTCACCCGCGCCCTCGCCGCGGGCGAGGACGTCGCGCCGCGCCCCGGCCACCCGGCGAGGACGGTGGCGCGCGACGCCGCGGCCGGGGTCGGGCTGTACCGGGCGAACATGCTGCACAGGCTCCGCCGGCCGCGCGACCGGCGCACGGACGTGCCGACGCAGGTCATCGTCCCCACCAGGGACCTGTTCGTGTCGCCGCACCTGGTGGGCGGGCTCGCCGGACGCGTCCCGAACCTGTCGCTCCGTACCGTCGAGGCCGGGCACTGGGTGCCGCGCAGCCATCCCGGCGTCGTCGCGCACTGGATCATCGAGCACATCACGGGCGTCCAGGGCGGTTCGCTCACCGCCGCCGGGCCCCGCACGCCCGGAGCGCGCCCGGGACCGGATCGTCGCTCCGTCCGCTCCGGCCGCCCGTAGGGTGATCACCCGGGGGGTGCCACATGGTGGACGCCGTGGTCATCGGGGCGGGCCACAACGGGCTCGTCGCGGCGAACATGCTGGCCGACGCGGGCTGGGACGTGGCGGTCCTGGAGGCGCAGCCGGAGCCGGGCGGCGCCGTGCGCAGCGACCGGGGCGTCCATCCCGACTACGTCAGCGACGTGTGCAGCGCGTTCTACCCGCTCGGCGTGGCGTCCCCGGCGATGCGCGCGCTGGACCTCCAGCGGTACGGGGTGCGGTGGCGGCATGCGCCCGCCGTCCTCGCCCACCCGCTGCCGGACGGGCGCTGCGCCGTCCTTGAGCGCGACCGTGACGCGACCGCCGCGAACCTCGACGCGCTCGGCGCGGGCGACGGTGCGGCGTGGCTGCGGCTGTGCGGGCTCTGGGACGAGATCGGGGAGGAGGTCCTGCGCGCCCTGTTCACCCCGTTCCCGCCGGTCCGGGCCGCACTGCCGCTGGCGGCCGCGATGCGCCGCGCGGGCGGGCTGCGCGTCGCGCGGTCGCTGCTGGCGCCCGCCCGCACGCTGGGTGAGCAGGAGTTCGCCGGGCCGGGCGGGCGGCTGCTGCTCGCCGGGTCGGCGCTGCACACCGACCTGTTCCCCGAGTCGACGGCCGGGGCGCTGTTCGGCTGGCTGCTCGCGATGATCGGGCAGCGGTACGGCTGGCCGGTGCCCGAGGGCGGGGCGGGCGAGCTGACGGCCGCGCTGGTGCGGCGGCTGGAGTCGCGGGGCGGGCGCGTCCACTGCGACACCCCGGTCACGTCCGTCGTGGTGCGGAACGGGCGCGCGCTCGGGGTGCGGACCGCGTCCGGGGAGCCGGTGCGCGCCGCCCGGGCCGTGCTCGCGGACGTGTCCGCACCCGCCCTGTACGGCGGCCTGGTCGGCTGGTCCGACCTGCCCGCATCGCTGCGCGCGGACATGCGCCGGTTCGGCTGGGACCAGGCCACTTTCAAGGTCGACTGGGCGCTGTCGGGCCCCATTCCCTGGTCGTCCCCCGGCGCCGGGCGTGCCGGGACCGTCCACCTGTCCCCCGGCATGGACGCGCTGACCGGCCACAGCGCGCATCTCGCCACCGGCCGCGTCCCGGCCGAGCCGTTCGCGCTCCTCGGCCAGATGACGGTCGCCGACCCCGCCCGCTCGCCCGCCGGGACCGAGTCGGTGTGGGCGTACACGCACGTCCCTCACCGGGTGAAGGCCGACGCCGGGCCGGACGGGATCACCGGCACCTGGGACGAACGCGAGCAGGCCGCCATGGCCGACCGCGTGGAGCACATGGTGGAGCGCCTCGCGCCCGGCTTCCGCGCACGGATCGCCGGCCGCCGTGTCATCGCGCCGCCCGCCTTCCAGGCCCACGACGCCAACCTGGTGAACGGCGCGCTCAACGGCGGAACCTCGCTGATCCACCAGCAGCTCGTGTTCCGCCCCGTTCCGGGCCTCGGACGCGCCGAGACCCCGGTCGCGGGCCTCTACCTGGCGTCCGCGTCCGCCCATCCGGGCGGCGGCGTCCACGGCGCCTGCGGAGCCAACGCCGCCCGCGCCGCGCTCGCCCACGCGGGCCCCGCGGGACGCCTCCTCACCCCCGCCCTCAACGCGCTGGGCCGCCTCCTCGCCCCGTAGCCGCGGGGCAAGTGCCGTGAACGGTTTGCCGCGGCGGGCTTTCCCTCGGCGCCGGAACATGCGACCTTGACAGAACAGGCCCGGCGACCGGCACGGCGGCCGTCGCCCCCACGGGCCCGAAACCGGCACCGGAGCGTGAGACATGCGGATTCGCGACATCCTGCGGCGTAAGGGAGACACGGTCACCACGGTGCGGCCCGAGGCCACCGTGCGGCAGTTGCTCGCCGTCCTGGCGGAGCACAACATCGGAGCGGTGGTGGTCTCGCCCGACGGCGCGGCGATCGCCGGCATCGTCTCCGAGCGCGACGTGGTGCGGCGGCTGCACGACGCCGGCGCGGGGCTGCTCGACCGTCCCGTCACCGACATCATGACCACCGAGGTCCACACCTGCGGTCCCGGCGCCGAGGTGGAGGAGCTGCGCGGCACCATGACCGAGCACCGGTTCCGGCACGTGCCCATCGTCGAGAACGGCCGGCTCACCGGGATCGTCAGCATCGGCGACGTCGTCAAGAGCGCCATCGACGAGCTGCAGAGCGAGCGTGAGCACCTCGTCGGCTACATCCAGGGCGCGCCTTGACGCGGGCTCCCGGTCAGACGTAGGCGGGCAGGGGACGGGCGGCGGGGGCCGACCGAACCTCGCGGTAGGCGAGGGCGAGGCGTTCGGCGGCCAGGCGCAGCGTGTCGGGCGGCAGCACGTACGGCAGCCGGACGTAGTCCTCCAGGACGCCGTCCGCGCCGAACACCGGGCCGGCGACGACCCGGACGCCGAGCCGCTCGGCCGCCTCGGCGAGCGCCGTGGCGACGGGCGTGCCGATCCGCGCCCACAGCGACATGCCGCCGCCCGGCAGCCGGAACTCCCAGCCGGGCAGCAGCTCGCGCAGTGCCCCGGCGAGCGCGTCCCGGCCGCGTAGCAGGCTCTCCGCGCGCTCGGCGCGCACCTCCTCCACCCGCAGCAGCAGTTCCCGGACGATCAGCTGGTCGAGCACCGGGCTGGCCATGTCGAACGGCTCGCGGGCCAGCGTCAGGCGGCGGGCCAGCGGCGCGGTCGCGCGGATCCAGCCGATGCGCAGCCCGCCCCACAGCAGCTTGGACGCCGACCCGACCGTGATGACCCGGCCGCCGGTGTCGTAGGCGGCGAGCGGCGGCTCGCGCGGCGCGTCGAGGTCGTGGGCGAGGTCGGCGAACGTCTCGTCGGCGACGAGGAACGCGTCGGCGCGCCGTCCGGCGTCGACGAGCGCGGCCCGGTCGTCGGCCGCCATCAGGTGGCCGGTCGGGTTCTGGAAGTCGGGGATCGTGTACGCCATCCGGACGGCGGCCTGCCGCATGGCGCCCGCGGCGAGTTCGACGTCCCAGCCCTCGTTGACGCCGACGGGGACGAGCCTGGCGCCGCGGCGGCGCAGCGCGCCGAGCGCGTGCGGGTAGGTGGGCCGCTCGACCATGACGGCGTCGCCCGCCTCCACGAGCAGGTGTGACAGCAGCGTGAACGCGTGCTGCGCGCCGGTGGTGACGACGATCTGGTCGGCCCGGGTCGGGACGCCGCGCGCCGCGTACCCGTCCGCGATGACCTGCCGCAGGCTCGCGAGACCGGCGGGCTCGTAGCCGGGTCCGGAGCTGTAGCGGGGCAACTCGTCGACGGCGGCGGCGACGGCCTCGGCGAAGATCGCCGGCGCACCGGGGGTGGCGCAGCCGAGGTCGATGAAGGACGCGTCGTCCGGCGCGGGGTGGGCCCTGCCGAACCGGCCGCCCGGCGGCGCGGGGCGCGGCTCGGCGGACGACATCCGCACCGGGGGCAGCGCCGTCCAGCTGCCCGCGCCCTGCCGGCTCTCGATGTACCCCTCGTCGCGGAGCCGGTCGTAGGCGGTCGTCACGGTGGTGCGGCTGACGCCGAGGGCGGCGGCGAGGTCGCGTTCGGCGGGCAGCCGGGTCCGCAGCGCGAGCCGCCCGTCCAGGACGAGGCCGCGCACGGACCGGGCCAGCGCGGCATAGACGGGGCGCTCCCGCGACACGTCCCCCAGGAGGCGGGCCAGGTGCGGTCCGCTCACATAACGCGTGCTCATGCAAGCCACTTTTACACATTGGCCCTATATTTGCCAGGCCACTTTGCGTCAGGGTAGGCGAAAAGATGGCCACTCATGGGCTGAGGAGCGGGCAATGGCCTTGATAACGCGTCGGCTGGTGCAACTTTATGCCGGATTGGCCTTCTACGGGCTCGGTATCGCACTCCAGGTGGCGTCCGGACTCGGCAACGACCCGTGGGACGTCCTCCACCAGGGCCTCTCCCGCCGCTTCGGCCTGTCGATCGGCGTGTGGATCATCATCACGGGCGCGGTCGTGATGCTGGCGTGGATTCCACTGCGGCAGCGGCCCGGCATCGGGACGATCAGCAACGTCATCCTCATCGGCGCCTTCGCGGACCTGTTCCTGTGGCTGCTGCCCACGCCGGACGCGCTCGCCGCGCGCTGGGCCTACCTGATCACGGCGGTCCTGGTGGGCGGCTTCGCGACCGGCTGCTACATCGGCGCCGGGCTCGGCCCCGGCCCGCGCGACGGGCTGATGACCGGACTCGCCGCGCGGGGCCACTCGATCCGGGTGGTGCGGACGGCGATCGAGCTGACCGTGCTCGGCACCGGCTGGCTGCTCGGCGGCACCGTCGGCGTCGGGACGCTCCTGTACGCGGTCGCGATCGGGCCGCTGACCCACGTCCTGCTGCCCGCCCTGACGGTCAAGCCTCCCGCCGCGGCGCCCGAACCCGAGCCGGTCCGCGTCTAGAAGTGCACCGAGCCGGGGCGGCGGCGACCCGCGTCAGTGCTCGGCCGCGAGCGCGGTGAGGACGGAGGCGAACTCCTCCGGCAGGATCAGCGTGTCGCCCTCGTAGCGGGTCGCGAGGTAGCTCAGCTCACCGGCGCGCCACCAGTACAGGTGCGGGCTGAGCGATCCGGGGCCTTCCTCATAGGCGCGGTGGGCCTGCGCCTGCAGTTCGGTGGCCGCCGCCACGGCCGCGCGGTAGCGCGCCCTCGGGTGCCCCTCGGAGATCCGGAGCGGGTGGGCGACGATCAGGCTGCGGTTGGGCGCGATCACCAGCGCCCCGTAAGGCCCGATCGACAGGTACTCCTCCAGCCACGCCAGGTGGGTGACGGCGTAGAACGTCCAGCCGTGCAGGACGCAGACGCGGACGCCGCCGAGGTCCTGCTCGTCCACCTGGAGGGGCCCGTCGGCGCGGACGTTGGCACGCCCCAGCATGAACAGCGCGTCGCCGGAGACCGGCCAGCCGTTCATCTCGTCGGTCGTGACCGTCCGGACGGTGGTGGGCGTGTCGACGACGACCGCCTCGATCAGGCCGGGCGCGAACGGCCGGGCCGCGAGGGCGCCGTTATCGGCCGCGGCGGGGTAGATGCGGGTGCGCAGCAGGTGCTGGGCGAGGTCGAAGTCGCTCAGGTCGAGCGGTTCCTCGATCGCGGTCACGATCGTGGTGACGTGGTCGGAGACCAGCGCGGGCCAGTCGTCGCGCGGGACGAGCCGGGCGAGCTGCCGCAGGTCGCGCAGGCTGACATGCAGCCGGCCGGCCCCCTCCAGCAGCATCACCTCGCCGGGCATGCGCGTGCAGCGGTAGCCGAGGCTCTCGGCGACCAGGACCAGCAGCGATTCGAGGGTCCCCTCGTCCCACCGTTCGGGACGGGCATGGCGGCCGCTCATCGGGCACCTCCCGGGGGCGCTTCGAGGGTGAGCGCGCCGGGGTCCGCCGCGGCGGGGCGCGGATCTTCGGGTGCGGCGGTGAGCACCGCGGGGGCGCCGAGTTCGAGGGTCAGCTGGCGCGGGCCGTGCCCGGCGGCGACTCCGGCCAGCACCGGCACGCCGAGCGGCCCGAGCCGCGCGGCGAACACCGAGTCGAGTTCGGCGGGGTCTCCGCAGTCCCGCCAGGAGCCGAGCGCCACCCCGGCCGCGCCGTCGAACCAGCCGGCCTGGAGAAGCTGGACGAGCATCCGGTCGATCCGGTAGGGCGGCTCGGTGACGTCCTCCAGGAAGACGATGCGGCCGGCGGCGGGCGGCGGGGCGTAGGGGGTGCCGAGCAGGGCCGTGAGGAGTGCGAGGGTGCCGCCGGTGAGCGGGCCCTCCGCGCGTCCCGGCCGCAGGGAGCGCGTGCCGGGCAGGGTCACCGGACCGCCGAACAGCGCCGCGCGCAGGCCGGCGAGGGTGTCGCCGTCCGGGCCGGGCTCGGCGAGGACGCCGGCGGGCATCGGCCCGAAGGACGTCGTGACGTTCAGGCGCGTTCCAAACGCGGCGTGCAGGGCGGTGATGTCGCTGGAACCGTGCAGGATTTTCGGGCCGCCGCCGGAGGCGGCGGACGCCTCGGTCGCGGCGCCCAGGGCGTCCCAGTCGAGGTGGTCCAGGACTCGGGTGGCACCGTATCCGCCGCGCGCGCAGATCACCGCGCGGACGCGCGGGTCGCACCAGGCGTCCCGCAGGTCAGCGGCCCGGTCGGGGTCGCTGCCGGCGAGCCGGTGCCAGTCGTCGCGGACGGGCCCGCACGCGCCGAGGTTGACACGGTCGAGGGCGTGCTTGCCGACCACGACGTCAAGGCCGAGGTCGCGCAGGACGGCGCAGCCGGCCTCCAGCCGGGCGGGGTCGGCGGGCCCGCTGGGCGCGATCACCGCGACCCGGTCGCCGGGCCGCAACCGCCCGTACCTGCGGGTCTTGCGGGCTGAGGTCCGGCCGCCGGGCATGCCGACGGCCGGCGCGGCCGGCGGCCCGTCGGCCACCTCCGCGCGGGCGCCCCCGCTGTTCAACCCGATCCCTCCTCGCACCGCAACGGATAGAGCTTGTCAGGATCCGGACGCCAGTGGAAGAGGCGACCGGTCACGACCCGCCAACAGATCATCGCCCCGTGCCGAGCGCGAGGCCGGCGAGGCGCGGCAGCGTCTCGCCGATCGGCCGCCGCAGGACCGCGTCGGCCAGCCCATCGTACGGCGTCTCCTCGGCATTGATGATCACCAGCCGGGCACCGTGGCCGACCGCCTCCAGGCACAGCCCGGCGGCGGGCTGCACCGTCAGCGAGGTGCCGATGGCGAGGAACAGGTCGCAGGAGCGGGCGGCGTCGACCGCCGCGTCCAGCACGTCCGGCTCCAGCGCCTGGCCGAACGAGACCGTCGCGGCCTTCTGGACGCCGCCGCACTCCGCGCATGGCGGGTCGTCCTCGCCGGCGTCGACGCGGGCGAGGATCTCCGGCATGGGGGTGCGCAGGCCGCAGGACAGGCAGACGGCCTCCCGGGCCGTGCCGTGCAGTTCGATGACCTTCGCGGCGGATGATCCGGCGCGCTGGTGCAGCCCGTCGATGTTCTGCGTGATCAGCGCACGCAGCCGCCCGGCCCGCTCCAGGTCGACGAGGACGGCGTGCGCGGAGTTGGGTTCGGCCTCCCAGACGGGGCTGTCGCGCCGCGACCGCCAGGCGCGCCGCCGCACCGCGGGGTCGGCGAGGTAGGACCCGATCGTGGACATCGCCTCCGCCGACGGGTCCCTGGTCCAGACGCCCTCCGGGCCGCGGAAGTCGGGGATGCCGCTGTCGGTGGATATCCCCGCGCCGGTCAGCACGGTGATCGCCCCGGCCTCGGGCAAGAACTCGGCAAGCGTCAGGGAGACGTCCATCCTTCACATCGTAGGTGCCGGGCGAGGGCCCGCGTCCGTCCCGGTTAACGGATGGATATCGGGCCGCCCATTACGCGGAGTCACGGACCGGCCAACCCTCAAAAGGTGACAAACTTGGCCCCGTATGAGGTCGACGCCGCACATCCTGGTGATCAACGGCACCAAGGTCCGCCGCCCGGTGTTCATCCTGGGCGCTCCGCACTCCGGTGCGGAGCTGCTGGCGCGCGCGGTCAAGCGGACCCCCGGCTTCCATCTCACCACCGGCCGTCCGGGCGTCCTGCGCGTCACGTACGCGTTCGCCCGGCAGCCGTCGATCGCGACCGAGCGCGGGAAGGGTGCCGCGCGGGTGCTGCGGGACGCCTACGCCGAGGCGTGGCAGGTGTCGGCCCGGGCCTGCGCGCAGTGCCCGGACGAGTGCCGCGAGCTGGCCGCGCTGCCGCCGCGTCCGCCCGTCCCGCCCGGCCGCCCGATACCCGGGAGCGAGCTGCCCGCGCCGTGCGTGGAGCCGCACGGCCTCGCCCGGTTCGCCGACGCCTCCCCCGACCTGATCTACAGCGCCGACGTGCTCCTGGACGCCTTCCCCGACGCCCAGTTCGTCCAGGTGATCCGGGACGGCCGGGACGTGGTCGCCGACATGCTGGACGACGAGCGCTGCCTCGCCTGGTTCAAGCCCGGCCTGGCCAATCTCGACACGGTGTTCCCCAACCCGTTCTTCGGCGTCGAGGACCACACCGACCGCAACCGGTGGCCGCGCGCGGCACCCGCCGTGAAGTGCGCGCTGCGCTGGCGCGGCTCGGTGCGGCTCAGCGCGAGGCTCCGGCAGCAGGTCCCGGAGGAGCAGCTGTTCACCGTCCGCTACGAGGACCTGATCGCCCGGCCGAGCCGCGTGGGCGCCGACCTCTCGGTGTACCTGGACGCGCCGATCCCGAAGACGGCCCTCTCCGGCCTGGCGCGAATCGGGGACGCCGACGCCGACGACGGCGGCGTCGGGTCGTGGCGCGAGCGGCTCACGCCGCGGCAGGCCGCCCAGGTCGAGAAGGTCGCCGGGACCGAGCTGCGCCGCCTCGGCTACCGGACCGGCCCGGACGCCTGAGCGGTCACTCGGCGACGAGCGTCTCGGTCTCGCGCCGCCCGTCGCGCTGGTGCGCGAACTGCGTCCGGTAGAGCTCGGCGTACAGGCCGCCCGCGAGCAGCAGTTCCTCGTGCCGGCCGCGCTCGGTGACCCGGCCGTCGTCGATCACCAGGATCTGGTCGGCCTCCCGGATCGTGGACAGCCGGTGCGCGATCACCAGCGACGTCCGGCCGGCGAGCGCGGTGCGCAGCGCCCGCTGGACGGCCGCCTCGGACTCGGAGTCCAGGTGCGCGGTCGCCTCGTCCAGCACGACGACGGACGGCGCCTTGAGCAGCAGCCGGGCGATCGCGAGCCGCTGCTTCTCCCCGCCCGACAGCCGGTAGCCGCGGTCGCCGACGACGGTGTCCAGGCCGTCCGGCATCGCGGCGACGAGGGCGCCGATGTGCGCGGCCTCCAGCGCCGCGCCGATCTCCTCGTCGGTGGCGTCCGGACGGGCGTAGCGCATGTTCTCCCCGATCGAGTCGTGGAACAGGTGCGCGTCCTGGCTGACCACGCCGATCTCGGCGCGCAGCGACTCCAGCGTCACGTCCCGGACGTCGGTGCCGCCGATCCGGACCGCGCCGCCGGACACGTCGTACAGCCGCGACACCAGATGCGTGATCGTCGACTTGCCGGCACCGGACGGCCCGACGAGCGCGACGAGCTGCCCGGGCTCGGCGCGGAAGTCGACGTCGTGCAGCACCTCCCGGCCGGGTGCGGTGTCGGTGCGCGCGATCGACTCCAGCGAGGCCAGCGACACCTCGTCCGCCGACGGGTAGGCGAACCGGACGTGGTCGAACTCGATCGACGGCGCCCGCGGGGGCTGCGCGGGACGCGCGCCGTTCCCCGACGGCTCACCGGCCGCCCGCAGGGCGCGGGCGGCGTCCTTGTCGCGGATCAGCGGCTTGAGGTCGAGCACCTCGAAGACCCGGTCGAAGCTGACGAGCGCGGTCATGACGTCCACGTGGACGTTCGACAGCGCGGTCAGCGGCCCGTACATCCGGGTCAGCAGGGTGGCGAGCGCGACGAGCGTGCCGAGCTGGAAGGTGCCGTCCACGACCAGGTAGCCGCCGACGCCGTAGACCATGGCCGTCGCCAGCGCCGCGACCAGCGTCAGCGCGGTGAAGAACACCCGCCCGTACATGGCGGCCACCACTCCGATGTCGCGGACGCGGGCGGCGCGGCCGGAGAAGTTCTCCTCCTCCTCGGCGGGCCGGCCGTACAGCTTGGCGAGCATCGCGCCGGCGACGTTGAACCGCTCGGTCATCAGCGAGCCCATCTCGGCGTCCAGCACCATCTGCTCCCGGCTGACCCGCTGCAGCCGCTTGCCGACCCACTTGGCCGGCAGGATGAAGACCGGGAGCAGCAGCAGCGCGATCACCGTGACCTGCCACGACAGGATCAGCATCGTGACCAGCACCAGGATCAGGCTGATCACGTTCGACACCACCGACGACAGGGTGGTGGTGAGGGCGCGCTGCGCGCCGATGACGTCGTTGTTGAGGCGGCTGACGAGCGAGCCGGTCTGCGCGCGCATGAAGAACGCGACGGGCTGCCGCTGGACGTGCGCGAACACCTGGCTGCGCAGGTCGTAGATCAGCCCTTCGCCGATGCGCGCCGAGTACCAGCGCTGCACCAGGCCGAGGACCGCCTCCACCAGCGCGAGCCCGGCGACGGCGACGGCGAGCCAGAGGACGATGCCCTGCCGGCCCGGCACGATACCGCGGTCGATGATCGCCTTCAGCAGCAGCGGGTTGGCGACGACGATCAGCGCGGACAGCGAGCTCAGCGCGAGGAACAGCACCAGCTCCCTGAGGTAGGGACGGGCATATCCCGCGATCCGCCCGACGGTGCCGGGCTTGAGCTTCTGCCTGGTGACGGAGCTGTCCCTGCGGAACGACGCCATCACCTGCCAGCCGTTTCCCGGCATTCCCATGTCCGCCTCCGTCACGTCATCGCCATCGATGTAATCAAGTAAGCATCTCAGTATCCGAGGTCGACAACGCCGCACGGACCGCCGTGCTTCCCGGCTCCGCTCACGGCATAACGGCTGTGGACGGCTCGTGGTCACCGCCCGGCCGGTGCCTCCGGGGTCACTTGCCGAACATCTCGCGGAGGCGGCCGATCTGCTCGCGGCGCTCGGCGGCGCACTGCTCCTCAAGGGTGTGCTCGGCGGCCTGCCACAGCAGCCGCTTGGTCGCCACGGCCGCGCCCGGGTTCACCGCGAGCAGCGCCCCGGTCAGGTCGCGGACGGCCCCGTCCAGGCCGTCGCGCGGGACGACGATCTCGGCGAGGCCGATCCTGGCCGCCTCGTCCGCGAGGACGGTCCGGGCCGTCAGGCACAGCTCCAGGGCGCGCCCGATGCCGACGATCTCCACCAGCGGCTTGGTGCCGGTCAGGTCGGGGACGAGCCCGAGCGCGGGCTCCTTCATGCAGAACTTGGCGTCCTCGGCGACCACGCGGATGTCGCAGGCCAGCGCGAGCTGGAAGCCGCCGCCGATGGCGTGGCCGTGCACGGCCGCGACGGTGACGATGTCGGGACGCCGCAACCAGGTGTAGCCCTCCTGCAGTTCGGCGATGAAGCGGTCGGTGGCCTCGGCGTCCGAGCCGTCCGCGAACCCCTCGCCCTCGCCGGAGAACATGCCGAGGTCGATGCCCGCCGAGAAGCACGGGCCCTCGCCCCGCAGGACGACGACGCGCACGTCCGGGGGCAGTGAGCGGCCGATCGCGGCGAGCCCGCGCCAGGTCGTGAACGTCATGGCGTTGCGCCGCTCGGGCCGGTTCAGGGTGACGGTCGCGACGGCGCCGTCCACCTCCAGGCGAAGACCGGCCTGCTCCAGGTCGGTACCCGCCATGACCGGTTCCGGTCGTCCCGTCGTTGTCGCGTCCCCCACTGGTCTTCCTCTCGATGAGCGTGCCCGCGCCGGGGTGCGGCGCGGGCATGGCGGGCCCGCCCCGCCGTCCACGAGGCGGGGCCCGCTTGCCCGGTCCGCCGCCGAAACCGAACCTTACTCGGCCGGTCGCGGCGCCGGATCAGGCGGTGCGCTCATCCGGGGGCCAGGGTCCGTTCAGGACTTCTTGCCCCGGGTCGCGCCACCGCGACCACGCAGGTTGACTCCGGACTCGGTCAGAATCCGGTGGATGAAACCGTACGAGCGGCCGGTGGCGGCTGCCAGGGCGCGGATGCTCTCGCCGGAGTCGTACCTCTTCTTCAGGTCCGCCGCCAGCTTGTCGCGCTCGGCACCGGTCACGCGGGTGCCCTTCTTAAGGGTCTCGGCCACGAGTACCTCCCGTAGTGATGTGGTGACCGCTGCGTTATCCCCCGCCATGATCAGTCATTCCCGGCTGTTCGGCTACCCACTCGGCCAGAAAAGATCTGTGGAAGTCACCTCGCAGGTCACGCGAGCGCCACCAGATCGGCAAACTCCTCACTCCAGATGTCTTCCACCCCATCGGGGAGCAAAATCACTCTTTCCGGAGCGAGCGCGTCGACCGCCCCCTCGTCGTGGGTCACCAGGACGATGGCCCCGGCGAACGTCCGCAGCGCGCCGAGGATCTCCTCCCGGCTCGCCGGATCGAGGTTGTTGGTGGGCTCGTCCAGCAGCAGGACGTTCGCGCTCGACACCACGAGCATCGCCAGCGCCAGCCGCGTCTTCTCCCCGCCGGACAGGACGCCCGCGGGCTTGTCGACGTCGTCGCCGGAGAACAGGAACGAGCCGAGGATCTTGCGGACCTCGACGGGCGCCATGCCGGGCGCGGCCGACTGCATGTTCTCCAGGACGGACCGCTCGACGTCGAGGGTCTCGTGCTCCTGCGCGTAGTAGCCGATGCGGAGCCCGTGCCCGGGCACCACCGTCCCGGTGTCGGGCTCGTCGACCCCGGCCAGCAGGCGCAGCAGCGTCGTCTTCCCGGCGCCGTTCAGGCCGAGGATGACGACGCGGCTGCCCCGGTCGACGGCGAGGTCCACGTCGGTGAAAATCTCCAAAGATCCGTACGATTTCGACAAACCCGCCGCGGTGAGGGGGGTCTTGCCGCACGGAGCCGGGTCGGGGAAGCGGATCTTGGCGACCTTGTCGGCCTGCCGCTCGCCCTCCACCCCCGCGAGCAGCTGCCGGGCCCGCCGGTCCATCTGCTGGGCCGCCTTCGCCTTGGTCGCCTTCGCGCGCATCTTGTCGGCCTGCGACAGCAGTGCGGACGCCTGCCGCTGCGCGTTCGCCGACTCGCGCTTGCGGCGCCGCTCATCGGTCTCCCGCTGGTCGAGGTACTTCTTCCAGCCGACGTTGTAGATGTCGATGACGCTGCGGTTGGCGTCCAGGTGGAAGACCCGGTTGACGACCGCGTCCAGCAGCTCCACGTCGTGGCTGATCACGACGAGGCCGCCCTGGTGGGACTTCAGGAAGTCGCGGAGCCAGACGATGGAGTCGGCGTCGAGGTGGTTGGTGGGCTCGTCCAGCAGCAGGGTGTCGGCGCCGGAGAACAGGATGCGCGCCAGCTCCACCCGGCGCCGCTGACCGCCGGACAGCGTCCCGAGGGGCTGGGCCATCACCCGGTCCGGCAGGCCGAGGCTGGAGGCGATCGAGGCGGCCTCCGCCTCCGCGCTGTAGCCGCCGAGGACGTGCAGCCGCTCCTCCAGCCGCCCGTACCGGCGGACGGCCTTGTCCCGGCCGGCGCCCGTCGCGGTCGCCATCGCGTCCTCGGCGGCGCGCAGCTCGCGGATCACCTCGTCCAGCCCGCGGGCCGACAGGATGCGGTCGCGGGCCAGCTCGCCGAGGTCGACGCCGCGCGGGTCCTGCGGCAGGTAGCCGATCGTGCCGGAGGACGTCACGGCGCCCTGCGCGGGCAGCGCCTCCCCCGCCAGCACCTTGGTGAGGGTGGTCTTGCCGGCGCCGTTGCGGCCGACGAAGCCGACCCGGTCGCCGGGATTGACCCGGAACGTGGCGGCCTCGATCAGCAGCCGGGACCCGGCGCGCAGCTCGATGTCTTTCGCGATGATCACAGTGACAGGGCTCCCCTGAAGGACGGCTCGATGGACAGGCGCACGAAACGGCGCGCCCCGCGGTCATTCGACCGGGGCGCGCCGGGCGCACTGTCAGTTCGGGAGCGGAACCATGCGATCAGTGTACGGGACGGCGGGCCGGGACCGGCCCCGCCGATCCGGCGCGGGGCCCGATGTGTGAACGCCGCGCCGCGGGCCAAGATGCGAAGTGGTGGCGAGCGGCGGGACGGCATCGGGACCGGCCGGTCCCTGCATGAGGGGGTATGAGGCGGATGACCCAGGTCACGGGCAACGTACCGGAGGGGACACCGAACTGGCTCGACATCGGCGTCCCCGACCTCGAACGGGCCAAGACGTTCTACGGGACGCTCTTCGGCTGGCAGTTCGAGGACGCGGGCGCCGAAACGGGCCACTACAACCAGTGCCTGCTGCGCGGGCAGCCGGTCGCGGGGATGATGCGGACCCCGGACGACCAGCCCGGCGAATACTGGTGGAGCGTGTACTTCGCCGCGGACGACTGCGACGGCGTCCTCAAGACCGCCACGGACGCGGGCGCGGAGGTCGTCGCCCCGGCCATGGACGTGATGGACCTCGGCCGCCTGGCGGTCCTGCGGGACCCGCAGGGCGGGCAGTTCGGCCTGTGGCAGGGCCGCGCCCACCCGGGCTCCCGGGTCGTGAACGAACCGGGGTCGTTCGTCTGGAACGAACTGGTCACACCCGACTCCGGGCCCGCCGGCGAGTTCTACCGGGCGGTGTTCGGCTACGAACTGGAGCCGATGCCGGGCGACATGGACTACACCGTCCTGCGCCGCCCGGACGGCCGCTACGTCGGCGGCATCCTCGGCGGTTCCGGGATCGTCGTCGGCGGAGGCTCCGCCGAGGTGCCGTCGTGGACGACCTACTTCGCGGTCGACAACGCCGACGAGGCGGTCCGCAAGGTGCGGGCGGGCGGCGGCACGGTCGACGCCGAGCCGGCCGACAGCCCCTACGGCCGGTCGGCCGCCGTCCGCGACCCGTTCGGGGTGCCGTTCCACGTCATGAAGCCGGCACCCGAACCCGGGTCGTGACCGGCCCGCGGGGGCCCGGCGCCCGGGCCCCTGCGGGGTCAGCCCTGGCGCTCGGCGGTGAGCCGCTGCCCGATCACCTGGTGGAGCCGCTGGAGCCCGGACGTGCCGACCATCCCGATCTGGCCTTCGAGGTCGCGCAGCAGCACGTCCTCGTTCATCACGGCCTCCGACGACTGCATCAGCACGGTGCCCTGGCCGGTGAAGTCGAACTGGTGCTCCTCACCGGACGTGCCGCCGATCCCGAACACCATCCGGGCGGCGCCGAACGCACCGCGCATGTAGGAGTGGTCGTAGTGGTGGCAGGGGGACGGGCAGTCGGCCCAGCCGAGCAGCGCCTGCGGGTCGATCCGGATCGGCGGCTCGACGAAGTGGACGGGCCCGTTCGAGGCCGCCACGAACCGTCCCGTGCCGATCAGCGTCAGGAACCCCGGGATGATCGACTGCTTCAGCTCCAGGCCGGGCTCGAACGCCAGCAGGTTCCCCGCCCGGACGGTGAGGTTCCCGTTCTCCAGGTCGAAGGAGTTGACGTCGAAGCCGCGGTCGGCGAGGACGAGCTTGCCCTGCCCCTGCGCGACGATCCAGTCCTGCGCGTACAGCGGCGAGTTGAACGTGTGCGCGACGAGCGAGTCCAGCGGGCCCGCCGACAGCGCCTCGAACCTGATCTGCCCGTAGTAGGCGATCATCTTGCCCTTCTGCGCGAACCACTGCCCGTTGAGGTCGACGCTGAAGGCGTAGGGGTTGACGTTGTCGTTGGACGGAAGCGTGTAGGGGTTCCAGGTCTGCGTGCCGAACGTGCTCACGGGTCAGATCTTCCTCTCGCTGGCCTGGACGTAGACGACGCCGGTACCGCTCAGCTCCAGCTGGAAGCCCTCGCCGGAACCGCGTCCGATCAGGTCGCGCAGCCCCACCGCCGTGGTCAGCCTGTTCTGCACCTGGCCGCGATGGGCCACATACGCCTGCGGGTCGACGTGGACGGGACGCTGCGGCGTGATCGGCAGCTCCATCACGCCGCCGTGCGACAGCAGCGCGCACGAGCCGTGCCCGGTGAGCGTCGTGGTGAACAGACCCTGCCCGGTGACCGCGCCGCGCACGATGCCGCCCACGCCGCCCTGCTCGCCCATGAACATCGTCCCGACCCGCAGTGACGCGTCGTGGACGAGGAGCCGGTCGGCCTCGGCGTACAGGGTGTCGGCGCCGTTCAGGTCGATGACGGTGACGTGCAGCCCGCCGTGCCCGAACATGACGCTGCCCTGCCCGGTCACGTGCATCATCGCGGTGCGCTCGCCGGCGACGGCGCGCCCGATCGTCCCGCCGATGCCCTGCCCGGCCGTGGTGGACGGGGCGAACGACACGGGCCCGGTGTAGGCGAGCATCGCACCGCGCTTGCTGTAGACCTCCTGCCCAGGCCCGATCGGCACCTGGAGCATCTTGGAGTTGATCGACTGGTATCCGGGCATCAGATCTCCAGAATTCCGCCGCGCTCGGCCGGCTGGACGTAGACCAGGCCATGCCCCTGGTACCTGAACTGCACGCTCTCCCCCGACCCCTGGCCGATCACCGTCCGCCAGTTGACGTCGGTGACCACGTCCTGCTGGAGCTGCCCGTGATGGCAGACGTAGGCGTGGGGGTCGACGCATAGCGGCGTCTGCGGTGTCACCTCCAGCGCGATGGCCGGCCCTTCGGACAGGATCGCGACCGTCCCGTGCCCGTCCACCTTCGTGGTGGCGAGGCCCTGGCCGGTGCCCATGCCCCGCAGGCCGACGAACTGGACGCCGGTCTGCAGGTTCCCGTCGAGGGCCAGCAGGCTCTCCGACTCCACGTACAGGGTGTCGCCGGTGAGCTGGACGAGCGTCACCTCCGTCGCCTCGCTCGCCAGATAGGCCGTTCCCTGCCCGGTGATCTCCATGAGGGTCATGCCCTCGCCGGCGATCCTGCGCTTGAGGGCGCCCCGCAGCCCCTCGCCGCCCGTCATGCCCTGCCGCTTGAACGTCATCTGGCCCTCATAGGCGACCATGGATCCGTTCAGCGCCCTGATGGTCTCGCCGCCGAGGTCGACGGCGAGCATCTTCGAGCCGTTCAATCGAAATTGCGCCACGAAGCGAGAAGATACAGCCCGGCGCGTTGCCGGTCCGCCCCGTGCGCGCATCGGGGAGGATGTGACCATGTGGATCGCTCCCGAACGCCGCAGTCTCAGCCGGTGGGTCGTGCCAGGGCTCGTCCTGGGCGCGGGTGTGGTGGTCGGGGCCGTGCTCGCCGCCGACGGACGGTCCGGGACGGCCCTCATCGCGCTCGCCGCGCTCATCGGATACGCGGGCTACCTCGCCTACCGGCGCAACGAGCCGGCACTGCCGGTCAGCGAGGGGTTCGGGTCCGGCACCCGGGCCCGCGCGCACCTGCGCGCCGCCGCGATGACGGGCGACGTGCTGACGGTCGCGGTGGTCGGCGCGCTCGTCGTCCAGGCGCTGCGCGGCGCCGACATCACCGCCTACGCGTGGCTCGCGGCCGTGGCCGGCGTGACCTACCTGCTGTCGGCCCTCGCCGGGGCCCGCAGCCTCTGAGACACCGCAACCACCGAGACCGGGTGATGTCCCGCTGAGATCGCCGCTGCGGGCTCAGCAGCGGTCCGATGCCCTCTCGTGCGGCTCACCCCCGGAACGCCCGGCGGCGGCCCTCACGCGCGCGGGCCGCGCACGGCCAGGGTGACGATCGGCAGCTCGAACTCCCCTGCGGCCGTCTCGGGGGTGGCCCGCAGATGCTCCAGCACCCGGCCGAGGACGGCTTCGCGCTCCGCGTCCTGCATGACGAGCAGGTGCGAGTGCGTCCCGATGGTCGCCACCATGGACTCCGCCGTCCGCCGCTGCCCGTGCGGGAACTCCGCCCGCTCGACCCCCGGGAACCATTCCGTCTCGGGCAGCGCCTTCGGCCGCCAGTTCAGGAACGACACGCTGCCGCACGCCGCCCGCTTCATCTCGGCGACCCACGGCACCCGGTCGTCGTCGGTGTTCCACAGGCCGGCGAGAACACCGCCGTCCGCCAGTACCCGGTGGATCTCCGGCAGGGCGCGGTCGAGATCGAACCAGTGCATCGCCTGCCCGACCACGACGGCGTCGACCGTCCCGTCCCCCAGCGGGATGCTCTCGGCGCTGCCCCCGGCCGCCCGCACCCCCGGTACCCGGCGCCGCAGTTCGTCCCGCATCGCCGCGTCGGGCTCGACCGCGACGACATCGGCCGCGTCCACGCCGTTCCTCAGCAGGACCTGCGTCAGTTTCCCGGTCCCGGCCGCCAGGTCCAGCACCCGCAGGGATCCGCGCCCCGCGACCGGCTCCAGCGCCCACCGCACCGCCGCGTCCGGATAGTCGGGCCGCTCCCGCGCGTACGCCGCCGCGCTCCCCCCGAACGACGCCGCCCGCCGCGCCATCAGCTCCGGTTCGCTCCCCGGAAACGCATCCATCACACCGGCCAACCTTAGAGGGGCGAGGTCACGGTCAGCGGTCATGGCGCGGCATGGAACCCACGCCGCGCTCGTCGAGCCGTCCTGGCGGGTCCGGTCTCGTCCAGCGGGACCCGGGAGGCCGCGCTCCCGGGCGGGACGCGGCCTCGTGCGGGTGTCAGACGTTGAAGCCGAGGGCGCGGAGCTGGTCGCGGCCGTCGTCGGTGATCTTGTCGGGGCCCCACGGGGGAAGCCAGACCCAGTTGATCTTGACGTCCTTGACGAGGCCCTCCAGGGCGCTGTGGGCCTGGTCCTCGATCACGTCGGTGAGCGGGCAGGCGGCGCTGGTGAGCGTCATGTCGATGGTGGCCACCTCGTCGTCGAGGTTGACGCCGTAGATCAGGCCGAGGTCGACGACGTTGATGCCGAGTTCGGGGTCGACGACGTCCTTCAGTGCCTCCAGGACCTCTTCCTCCTGGACGGACGTGTCTGTCGCGGGCGTATCGGTCATGATGCCTCTCCGAGTGCGCGGGCGGTCGCGTCCTTCCACGCCATCCAGGCGAGCAGGGCGCACTTGATCCTGGCGGGGTACTTGGAGACCCCGGCGAAGGCGACGGCGTCCTCAAGGACGTCCTCGTCCGGCTCGATGTCCCGGCCGCGCGACTGCATCAGCGCCAGGAACTCCTCGCCGACGGCCATCGCCTCCTTCACTGACTTTCCGATGATCAGGTCGGACATCACCGAGGCGCTGGCCTGGCTGATCGAGCAGCCCATGGCGTCGTAGGAGACGTCGGCGACCGTGGCGTCCTGACCGTCGCCGTCCAGGTGGACGCGCAGCGTCACCTCGTCACCGCAGGTCGGATTGACGTGGTGCGCCTCGCCCTCGAACGGCTCCCGCAGCCCCTTGTGGAGGGGGTTGCGGTAATGGTCCAGGATGACCTCCTGGTACATCGCCTCCAACTGCATGTCGTCCCTTCCAAGCCTTTTCTCGCTACAACCCGGCCGTCGCTCAGCCTGTTCCGAAGAACTTCTGCGCGTGCCGTACCCCGTCGGCGAGGGCGTCCACGTCGGCGAGGGTGTTGTAGAGGTAGAACGTCGCGCGGGTGGTCGCCGGGATGCCGAAGCGCCGGCAGATCGGCCACGCGCAGTGGTGGCCGACGCGGACCTCGACGCCCAGGTCGTCCAGGACCTGGCCGACGTCGTGCGGGTGGATGTCCTCGACGGTGAACGACACGGCGCCGCCGCGCGCCTCGGTGGTGCCGGGACCGATGATCCGGACGCCGGGGATCTCGCCGAGCCGCTCCAGCGAGTAGCCGACGAGGGCCTCCTCGTGGGCGTGGACGCGGTCCATGCCGATCTCGGCGAGGTAGTCGCACGCCGCGCCGAGCCCGACCGCCTGCGCGGTCATCGGGACGCCCGCCTCGAACCGCTGCGGCGGCGGCATGAACGTGCTCTCCTCCAGGTGGACGACCTCGATCATGGAACCGCCGGTGATGAACGGCGGCATGATCTCCAGCAGCTCGGCCCGCCCCCACAGCACGCCGATGCCGGTCGGGCCGAGCATCTTGTGCCCGGAGAACGCGAGGAAGTCGGCGCCGAGCTCGGTCACGTCCACCGGCTGGTGCGGAACCGACTGCGCGGCGTCCAGCAGGACGAGCGCGCCGACGTCGTGGGCACGCTCCACGATCCGCCGCACCGGCGGGACGGTGCCGAGGACGTTCGACTGGTGCGACAGCGCGACGATCTTGGTGCGCTCGTTGACCAGGTCGTCGAGGTGCTCCAGATCGAGCCGGCCCTCGTCGGTCAGGCCGAACCAGCGCAGGGTCGCGCCCGTGCGCCGGCAGAGCTGCTGCCACGGGACGAGGTTCGCGTGGTGCTCCATCTCCGACACCACGATCTCGTCGCCGGGGCCGACCGCGAACCGCTCGGCCTCCGGGCCCGCGGTCGCGGCGTTGCTCATCGCGTACGCGACGAGGTTGATGCCCTCGGTGGCGTTCTTGGTGAACACGATCTCGGCGGGCGCCGCGCCGATGAACCGGGCGATCGACGCGCGGGCGCCCTCGTAGGCCTCCGTCGCCTCCTCGGCGAGCAGGTGCGCCCCGCGGTGCGGGGCGGCGTTGTGCCGCTCGTAGAACTCTCGCTCCGCGTCCAGCACCCGGAGGGGCTTCTGCGACGTCGCCCCCGAGTCGAGGTACACCAGGGGGCGCCCGCCGCGGACCGTGCGCCGCAGCAGCGGGAAGTCCTTCTTCAGCTCCCCGGGCAGAAGCGTCATAGGGATGCGCCCGCCTTCACGTACTTCTCGTAGCCCTCGTTCTCCAGCTCGTCGGCCAGTTCCGGGCCGCCCTCGGCGACGACGCGGCCGCCGGTGAAGACGTGCACGAAGTCCGGCTTCACGTACCGCAGGATGCGGGTGTAGTGGGTGATGAGCAGGACACCGGTCTCCCCGGACGCGAACCGGTTCACGCCCTCGGACACCACCTTCAGGGCGTCGACGTCGAGGCCGGAGTCGGTCTCGTCCAGGACGGCGACCTTCGGCTTGAGCATCTCCAGCTGCAGGATCTCGTGCCGCTTCTTCTCCCCGCCGGAGAAGCCCTCGTTCAGGCTGCGCTGCGCGAACGCCGGGTCGATGGACAGGCTGTCCATCGCCGCCTTCATCTCCTTGGAGAACTCGCGGAGCTTCGGGGCCTCGCCGCGGACGGCGGTGACGGCCGAGCGCAGGAAGTTGGAGACCGACACGCCCGGCACCTCGACCGGGTACTGCATCGCCAGGAACAGCCCGGCGCGGGCGCGCTCGTCCACCGACATGGCGAGGACGTCCTCGCCGTCCAGCGTGACCGTGCCGGACGTCACCCGGTACTTCGGGTGGCCCGCGATGGCGTAGGCGAGCGTGGACTTGCCGGAGCCGTTCGGCCCCATGATCGCGTGGGTCTCGCCGGCCTGCACGGTCAGGTCGACCCCGCGCAGGATCTCCTTCGCCCCGTCGGAGCCGTCGCCGACGGAGACGTGGAGGTCGCGGATCTCTAGCGTGGCCATAGTGCGTGTAGTCCTTCGTCGTGGGGTCAGTCGCCGGTGAGCGAGACGTAGACGTCGCCGCCCTCGACCTTGACCTTGTAGGTGGCGACCGGCTGCGTGGCCGGCGGGTTGGTGGGCTTGCCTGTGCGCAGGTCGAAGCAGGACCCGTGCAGCCAGCACTCGATGGTGCCGTTGTAGATCTCGCCCTCCGACAGCGAGACCTCGGCGTGCGAGCAGATGTCGTTCAGCGCGTACAGGTCGTCGCCGCTACGCGCGACGACGACGGGCGTACCGTCGACCTCAACACCGAGGGCCCCGTTGACGGGGACCTCGCCCAGCGCGCACACCTTGACATACGTCATCGTCGTCCCGCTCCCAGATCGAGCTCTTCTTCGATCGCCTCGCGCACCTTGTCCCGGACCTCGGCGACCTCGATGCGCTCGACCAGCTGACCGAGGAAGCCCCGGACCACCATGCGGCGCGCCTCGTCGAAGGTGATGCCGCGCGCCTGGAGGTAGAACAGATGCTCGTCGTCCAGCCGCCCGGACGCCGAGGCGTGCCCCGCGCCGGCGACCTCGCCGGTGAGGATCTCCAGGTTCGGGACGGAGTCGACCCGCGTCCCGTCGGTCAGCACCAGGTTGCGGTTCAGCTCGTAGGTGTCGGTGCCCTCCGCCTCCGCGCGGATGATCACGTCGCCGATCCACACGGCGTGCGCGTCCTGGTCCTGCAGGGCGCCGCGGTAGTCGACGCGGCTGCGGCAGTGCGGGACGGTGTGGTCGACGAGGAGGCGGTGCTCCAGGTGCTGGCCGCCGTCGACGAAGTACACCCCGTACAGCTCGGCGTCGCCGCCGGGCTCCGCGTAGGCGACGGACGGCGAGATCCGCACGACGTCGCCGCCGAGCGAGATGTTGTGCGAGACGAACCGGGCGTCGCGGCCGAGCCGGGCGTGCTGGTGGGAGACGTGGACGGCGTCGTCCGCCCAGTCCTGCAGGCTGATCACCGAGAGGCGGGCGCCGTCGCCGACGACGAACTCGACGTTGTCGGCGTAGGTCGCCGAGCCGCGGTGCGCCAGCACGACGGTGGCCTCGGCGAACGGCTCCACCACGACGGTCGTGTGACCGTAGGCGGCGGCCGAGGCGTCCTCGCCGCGCAGCCGCAGCACGGTCGGCGCGGAGGCGACGGCCTCCTTCGGGACGGTCACGACCGTGGCCTCGGTGAAGGAGTTCCATGCCTGGGCGCTGACGCGGTCGGCGGGGACGTAGGCCCTGCCGAGGCGCGGGTCGTCGCGTCCGACGGTCTCGACGGTGACCTCCGGGGCCGCGTCGACCTCGACCAGCACCTTGCCGCCGTCCTCCGCGGTGCCCTTGTGCAGGCCGCGCAGGCGGCGCAGCGGGGTGAACCGCCACTCCTCCTCGCGGCCCGTGGGGACCTCGAAGTCGCCCACGTCGTAGGACGCCTTCTCGTGCAGCGTCGAGAGAGGCTTGGTGTCGAGCCCCATCAGCCGACGGCTCCTTCCATCTGCAGCTCGATGAGCCGGTTCAGCTCAAGGGCGTACTCCATCGGCAGCTCCCGCGCGATGGGCTCGACGAACCCGCGCACGATCATCGCCATCGCCTCGTCCTCGGTGAGGCCGCGGCTCATCAGGTAGAACAGCTGCTGCTCCGACACCTTGGAGACGGTGGCCTCGTGGCCCATCTCCACGTCGTCCTCGCGGACGTCGACGTAGGGGTAGGTGTCGGACCGGCTGACCTGGTCGACCAGCAGCGCGTCGCACTTGACGGTGGACTTGCTGTGCTCGGCGCCCTCCTGGATCTGCACCAGCCCCCGGTAGGACGTGCGGCCACCGCCGCGCGCCACCGACTTGGAGATGATGCTGCTGGAGGTGTTGGGCGCGGCGTGCACCATCTTGGCGCCGGCGTCCTGGTGCTGGCCCTCGCCCGCGAACGCGATCGACAGGGTCTCGCCCTTGGCGTGCTCGCCGAGCAGGTAGACGGCCGGGTACTTCATCGTGACCTTGGAGCCGATGTTGCCGTCCACCCACTCCATGGTGGCGCCCTCGTAGGCGACGGCGCGCTTGGTCACCAGGTTGTAGACGTTGTTCGACCAATTCTGGATCGTCGTGTAGCGGACGCGGGCGTCCTTCTTCACGATGATCTCGACGACCGCGGAGTGCAGCGAGTCCGACTTGTAGATCGGAGCGGTGCAGCCCTCGACGTAGTGGACGTAGGACCCCTCGTCGGCGATGATCAGGGTCCGCTCGAACTGGCCCATGTTCTCGGTGTTGATCCGGAAGTAGGCCTGGAGCGGGATCTCGACGTGCACGCCCGGCGGGACGTAGACGAACGAGCCGCCCGACCACACCGTGGTGTTGAGCGCGGCGAACTTGTTGTCGCCGACCGGGATCACCGAGCCGAAGTACTCCTTGAAGATCTCCGGGTGCTCGCGCAGGCCGGTGTCGGTGTCGACGAAGATGACGCCCTTCTCCTCAAGGTCCTCGCGGATCTTGTGGTAGACGACCTCCGACTCGTACTGCGCGGCGACGCCGGCGATGAGGCGCTGCTTCTCCGCCTCGGGGATGCCGAGCCTGTCGTAGGTGTTCTTGATGTCCTCGGGGAGCTCCTCCCAGGACGCGGCCTGCTGCTCGGTGGAGCGCACGAAGTACTTGATGTTGTCGAAGTCGATGTCCGACAGGTCGGAGCCCCAGGTGGGCATCGGCTTCTTGCTGAACAGCCGCAGCCCCTTGAGGCGCAGGTCGAGCATCCACTCGGGCTCGTTCTTCCTGGCCGAGATGTCGCGGACGACGTCCTCGTTCAGGCCGCGGCGAGCCGAGGCACCGGCCTCGTCGGAGTCGGCCCAGCCGAACTTGTACCTGTCGAGCCCCTCTAGTTCAGGGTGGGCTGCCGTAGTCATAGGGAGGTCCCTCCGGACTCCTCGTCACTGTTCTGTGTCTGTTCGGGGGACGCCGCCCCCGGGTCTCCCGCGTCCCCGCCGGGGGCGCCGCCCGCGGCGGGCTCGCCGGCCCCGTCCATCTCGCGCAGGGAGCGGGGACTGACGTGGGTGGTGCAGATCCCGTCGCCGTGGGCGATCGTGGCCAGCCGCTGGACGGGGGTGCCCAGCAGCCGGCTGAACGCCTCGGTCTCGGCCTCGCACAGCTGCGGGAACTCCGCGGCGACGTGCGCGACCGGGCAGTGGTGCTGGCACAACTGCTCGCCCCCGCCCGGCTGGGGCGCCTTCGCGGCGGCGGCCGCGTAGCCGTCGCCCGACAGCGCCTCGGCCAGCGTGCGGACCCGCTGCTGGGGCGGGGCGTCCTGCACGACGGGCCGGTACCGCCGCTCCAGGTCGGCGATCTGCCGCCGGGCGAACTCGGCGACCGCGTGGTCGCCGGCCGTGTCGGCGAGGAACCGCAGCGCGCCGGTCGCCAGGTCGTCGTAGGCGTGCACGAAGGCGCTGCGCCCGGCGTCGGTGATGGCGAACCACTTGGCCGGACGTCCCCGGCCGCGCCGGGTCTGCGGCACCCGTGCCTTGCGGACCTCGATCATGCCCTCGGCCAGCAGCGCGTCCAGGTGCCGGCGGATCGCGGCCGGCGTGAGGCCGACGCGTTCCCCCAGCGCGGACGCCGTGACCGGGCCGTGCTCAAGGATCAGCCGGGCCACTCGCGCGCGTGTGTCGCGCTCGGCGTGACCGGCCCCTGACGGCACGCCGGAAGGCCGCGCGGAGGCGGCCTGGGCGGTCGTCTGACCCTTGCTCACGTATTTCACAACATCAGTGTGCCGTAATTCCTTCCCCCGAAACACCGGATCGCCGATGTCGTAGCTCACGCAGGTGAGCCTTACCTAACCCGGGGCCTGCGTCACCGGTGGTTCATCCGGCGGCCCCGGCGGCCGCCCCGGCCGTTACAGCGTGCTCCTCAGCGGCCAGGTGGCGTTGGGGGTGACGATCGTGCCGGCGGTGCCTTCGAGGATCTCGGCGCACTGGTCGAGCAGCCCGATCGCGGCCATGTCGCCGGTCCGCTCGACGAAGCCCGCCGCCGCCTCGGCCTTGGGGCCCATCGACCCGGCGGGGAAGTTCTCGGCCCGCAGTTCGAACGGGGTCGTGTGGGTGATCTCCTCCTGCTCCGGGGTGCCGAAGTTGCGCATCACCCGGGGCACGTCGGTGAGGATGAGCAGCGCGTCCGCGTCCATGCTCTCGGCCAGGATGGACGCGGTGAGGTCCTTGTCGATGACCGCCTCGACGCCCTCCAGCCGCCCGACGTCGTTGCGGAACACCGGGATGCCGCCGCCGCCCGCGCAGACCACCACCGTCCCGAGCCGGACCAGCTCCCGGATCAGCCGCGTCTCGATCACCCGCTGCGGACGCGGGGACGGCACGACGCGGCGCCACCGGTCCCCGTCCTCGCGGACCGTCCAGCCGTACTCGGCGGCGAGCTTCTCGGCCTCCTCCCGGTCGTAGACCTGCCCGACGAACTTGGTCGGGTTCTCGAACGCCGGGTCCACCGCCGACACCAGCGTCTGGTTGACCATCGCCACCACCTGGCGGCCGGGCAGCGCGTTCTGCAGCGCCTGCAGCAGCCAGTAGCCGATCATCCCCTGGGTCTCGGCGCCGATGGTGTCCAGCGGGTAGGGCCGGGTCAGGTTCGGGTCGTTGACGCTCTCCAGCGACAGCACCCCGACCTGCGGCCCGTTCCCGTGCGTGATGATCAGCTCGTGCTTCTCGGCGAGCGGCGCCAGCGACCGGACGGCCCGGTTCACATTGCCGCGCTGAAGCTCCGCGTCGGGCATTTCGCCCCGCCTGACCAGCGCGTTCCCTCCGAGCGCGACGACGACGCGCATGCTGCCTCTCCCTGTTCCCTGCGACCGGCCCGGCTCAGCCGAGCGTCGCGACCATGACCGCCTTGATCGTGTGCATCCGGTTCTCGGCCTCGTCGAAGACGATGGAGGCCGCGGACTCGAACACCTCCTCGGTGACCTCCAGCGCCTCCAGACCGGTCTTGCGGTAGATCTCCTCTCCCACCGTGGTCTCCCTGTTATGGAAGGCGGGGAGGCAATGCATGAACTTGGTGTCCGGGTTGCCGGTGGCCTGCATGACCTCGGCGTTCACCTGGTAAGGCTTGAGCAGCGCTATGCGCTCGTCCCACACCTCCTTGGGCTCGCCCATCGACACCCACACGTCGGTGATGACGAAGTCGGCGCCTCGGACGCCTTCGGCGACGTCCTCGGTGAGGGTGATGTTCGCGCCGGTCTTGGCCGCGACCGCTCTGGACGGTTCGACCACCATCTCCTCGTTCGGCCAGAGGGTGCGCGGCGCGACGATGCGCACGTCCATGCCGAGCAGCGCACCGGTGGCCACATAGGAGTGGCCCATGTTGTTGCGGGCGTCGCCCAGGTAGGCGTACGTGACGTCCTGCAAGGGCTTGCCGCTGTGCTCGCGCATGGTGAGCATGTCGGCGAGCATCTGCGTCGGATGCCATTCGTCGGTGAGACCGTTCCACACCGGGACGCCCGCGTACTCGGCCAGCTCTTCGACGAGCCTTTGACTGGAACCCCTGTACTCGATGCCGTCGTACATCCGCCCCAGGACGCGTGCGGTGTCCTTCATCGACTCCTTATGGCCGATCTGCGTGCCGCTCGGGTCGAGGTAGGTGACATGGGCGCCCTGATCGTGCGCGGCGACCTCGAAGGCACAGCGCGTGCGGGTGGAGGTCTTCTCGAAGATCAGCGCGATGTTCCTGCCCGTCAGGGCCTGCCGTTCCGTGCCGGCGCGTTTGGCGGCCTTCAGCTCGGCCGCGAGGCCGAGCAGGTGCTCGAACTCCTCGGTCGTGAAGTCGAGTTCCTTGAGCAGGCTGCGTCCGCGCAGGTCGAGCATCATGTCGGTCTCCCGGGGTCGTGGTCGTCAGGCGTCGCGTACGAGCGGGCAGGTCATGCAGCGGGGACCGCCGCGCCCGCGGCCCAGCTCGCTGCCGCGAATGGTGATGACCTTGATCCCGTTCCGGCTCAGATGGTTGTTGCTCGTGGTGTTGCGCTCATAGGCGACAACGACGCCGGGGGCCACGGCGAGGACGTTCGCGCCGTCGTCCCACTGCTCGCGCTCGGCGGCGAACACGTCCTGCGTCGGGATGAGGACCTTGATGTCGTCCAGGCCGAGCGCCGCGGCGATCGCGCGGTGCATGTCCTCCGGAGGATGATCTGTGATCTTCAGCTCTTTCTCGGTGTCGCCGGGCTCGATGGTGTAGGACGGCAGCATGCCCATCCCGGCGTAGGCGGTGAACACGCCGTGGTCGACCATCGTCATGACGGTGTCCAGGTGCATGAACGCCCGCTTCTGCGGCATCCGCAGCGCGACGATCCGGTCGCAGGAACCGGTGGCGAACATCGACTGCGCGAGCATCTCGACGGCCTGCGGCTGCGTCCGCTCGCTCATCCCGACCAGCACGGCGCCGTTCCCGATGACCAGGACGTCGCCGCCCTCCAGCGTCGCCGGGGCCATCGCCGTCCCGCTGTTCCAGACGTGGAAGCCGCCCTCCTCCGGCCGGCCGTAGCCGAAGGCGAACAGCGGATGCCACCGGTAGACGGCCTCCATGTGCACCGTCTCGCGCATCCGCGCCTTCTTGCGCATCGTGTTGATCGAGACGCCGTCGTAGACCCAGCAGGACGTGTCGCGGGTGAACAGGTGGTTCGGCAGCGGCGGCAGGATGAACCCGTCCAGGTCGATGAAGTGGAACGCGATGGACGCGGGCTCGGGCATCCGCTCGAGCATCTCCCGTTTGGTGATGCCGCCGATGAGGAACGAGCCAAGCTCCCGCACGTCCATGGAGTCGAAGCAGCCGCGGATCGCGTCGGCGGCGAGCGGGCCGAACCAGTGCGGGTCGACGACGGTGTCCAGGATGTGGCCGCGCGCCTCGGGGATCGCGATCGTCTCGCACAGCAGGTCGAGCAGCAGATGCGTCCGGACGCCCTCCGCCCGCAGCACGTCCTCGAACTCCTCGTGCTCCTCGATCGCCCGCCGGACCCACAGCACGTCGTCGAACAGCAGCCCGGCCGCGTTGGACGGGGTGAGCCGTTTCAGTGACAACTCCGGCCGGTGGAGCAGCACCTCCCGGAGCCGTCCGGCCTCCGAATCGACGTGGAACGGCATCCCCACCTCCTCGGGGCCCCGGCGACGGTGCCGGCACCCCAGGCCACCGGGGGCGTCCGGTGACAGATCGGGAATTCCCGCGCGCCCGGCGGGCGAAACTAGATCGACTTCCCCTCGGACCCGGATCACATCCCGCCGGCGTCCCCCCGAAGGCTTTACCTCATCTTCACCTGGCGCACCTGCGGGACCCCGCGCGGAGCTGTCCCGCCGCGGTTCTAAACTCGTCATCATGACACCCCCCGGAGACGGTGGCCGAGACAGCGCGGTCGAGCTGCGCTCGCTCGTCAAGCGCTACGGCGCGGCCGGCCACGAACGGCGGGCCGTGGACGGCCTGACGTTCAGTGCCGCCCGGGGCGCGGTCACCGCGCTGCTCGGCCCGAACGGCGCCGGCAAGACCACGACGATCGAGATCTGCGAGGGCTTCCGGCGGGCCGACTCCGGCACCGTCCGCGTCCTCGGCCTCGACCCGGCCGCCGACGGGCGGGCGCTGAAGCCCAGGGTCGGCGTGATGCCGCAGTCCGGCGGCGTGCCGGGGACGGCCCGCGCGGGCGAGTTCCTGAAGCTCGTCGCCTCGTTCCACGCCACGCCGCTCGACACCTCCGCCCTGCTGGAGCGGCTCGGCCTCACCGAGCACGCCCGCACCCCGTTCCGGCGCATGTCGGGCGGGCAGCAGCAGCGGCTCTCCCTCGCCGTCGCCGTGGTCGGGCGTCCCGAGCTGGTCTTCCTGGACGAGCCCACCACCGGGCTCGATCCGCAGGCCAGGCACGCCACCTGGGAGCTGATCGAGGAACTGCGCGCCGCCGGCGTGTCGGTGGTTCTCACGACCCACAACATGGAGGAGGCCGAGCGCCTCTCCGACCGCGTCGTCATCGTCGACCACGGCAAGGTCGTCGCCGAGGGCGCCCCCGAGGAGCTGACCGGCGCCGAGCGGCAGCTGCGTTTCCGTGCCCGGCCCGGACTCGGCCTGGAGGAGCTGCTGGCGGCACTGCCCGCCGGGAGCGCCGCCAAGGAGTCGCCCGCCGGGCACTACCTGATCGAGGCGGACGTGCGGCCCGAACTGCTCGCCACCGTCACCGCCTGGTGCGCCTCGCACGGCGTCATGACCGAGGACCTGCGGATCGAGCGCCGCACCCTGGAGGATGTCTTCCTGGAGCTGACCGGACGGGAGCTGCGCGCGTGACGACCCCGCCGAAGACCGCCCCGCTGGACCTGTCCCCCGCGCCGGGGGCCGTGCCGCTGCCGCGGATGATCATGTCGCAGGCGGGCTATGAGTTCCGCACCGTACTGCGCAACGGCGAGCAGCTGCTGCTCACGCTGATCATCCCGATGGTGCTGCTCGTCCTGTTCAGCGCCACGTCCCTGCTGGACCTCGGTGCCGGCCGCCGGGTCGACTTCCTCGCACCGGGCATCCTCGCGCTCGCGGTGATGTCCACCGCGTTCACCGGCCAGGCGATCGGGACCGGCTTCGAACGGCGGTACGGCGTCCTCAAGCGGCTCGGCGCCACCCCGCTGCCGCGCGGCGGGCTCATCGCCGCCAAGACGCTCAGCGTGCTCGGGGTCGAGGTGGTGCAGGCCGCGGTGATCTGCGGGGTGGCGCTGGGTCTCGGCTGGCGGCCGCACGGCGATCCCGGCTCGGTGATCGTCCTGCTGCTGCTCGGCACCGCCGCGTTCAGCGGGTTCGGGCTGCTCATGGCCGGGACGCTGCGCGCCGAGGCCGCCCTCGCCGCCGCGAACCTCGTCTACATCCTGCTGCTGGCCGTCGGCGGCGTGGTGTTCCCGCTGGACAAGTTCCCCGGCCCGGTGCGGGACGTCCTGGAGCTGCTGCCGATCTCGGCGCTGGCCGGCGGGCTGCGCGACGTCCTGCAGGACGGTGCCGCGTTCCCGGCGCAGCCGCTGCTCGTCCTCGCGGCGTGGGCCGTCGCCGGCCTCGCCCTCGCCGCCCGTTTCTTCAGGTGGGAGTGATCGGTGGCGCTCGCTGACGTGCCGGGCGAGGCGTCGCGGGTCGGCCGGTCCGGGCGCCTGCCGCCGCGGACGCTGTCGCTCGGGTCGGTGCCGCCGCCCGCGCTGATCCTGCTCGGCATCATCTCCCTGCAGGTCGGGGCGGGCTTCGCCAAGCACCTGTTCGACCGGCTGCCGCCGAACGCCGTGGTGACGATGCGGCTGCTGACCTCGGCGATCGTGCTGGGGTTCCTGGCCCGCAAGGCGCTGCGGACGGTGCTGCGCGACCACTCCCGCTCCAGCCTCGCCATCGCCGCCTGCTTCGGGCTGGCGCTGGCGCTGATGAACTTCTCGATCTACCAGTCGTTCGCGCGGATCCCGCTGGGCGTGGCGGTGACGATCGAGTTCCTCGGGCCGCTGGCGGTGTCGATCGTCGCGTCCCGGCGTCCGCGCGACGCGCTGTGGGTCGTGCTCGCCGGGGCGGGCGTCGTCCTGCTGGCCAGGGGCGGCAGCGGCGCCCTCGACCCGGCCGGCGTCGCGTTCGCGCTGCTCGCGGCGGCGTGCTGGGCCGCCTACATCGTGCTCACCGCCGCCACCGGCAGGCGGTTCTCCGGCTCGACCGGCCTCGCGGCCGCCAGCGTCGTCGGCACGGTCGCGATCCTGCCGCTCGGGATCGCCTCCGCCGGGACGGCGCTGCTGGACCCGCGGCTGCTGCTCATCGGCCTCGGCGTCGGCCTGCTGTCGTCGGTGATCCCGTACTCGCTGGAGCTGGAGGCGCTGCGGCGGATGCCCGCCCGCGTCTTCGGCGTCCTGATGAGCCTGGAGCCCGCCGTGGCCGCGCTCGTCGGGATGGTGCTGCTCGGCGAGGTCCTCACCGCACGCCAGTGGATCGCGATCTGCTGCGTGATCGTCGCCTGCGCGGGTGCCACCCGCAGCCAGCAGGAACCGCCGCAAGCACCCCAGACATGATCCGGGGGCGGGGTCGTCCCCTCAGGAGCGCGGTGGCGGGTGCGTGTGGCAGCGTGGAAGGATCAAGCCCGACGGATCGTCCAGGATGCGGAGAGGAGCCGCCGTGATCGGCCGGATCGAGGACCAGGGGGTACCGCCCGAGTTCTTCGAGGCGGGGTCGGCGTCGTTCGTCGACCTCCTGCGCCTCCACTCCCCCGAACTGCTCCCGGTCAACCGGGTGCCGGAGGGCGACGCGCCGGACCTGCCGCACGGCACGACCGTCCTGGCGCTGACGTTCCCCGGCGGCGTCATGATGGCCGGCGACCGGCGCGCGACCCAGGGCAACCGCATCGCCTACCGCGAGCTGGACAAGGTCCAGCGCGCCGACGAGTACTCCGCCGTCGCGTTCGCGGGGACGGTCGGGCTGGCGCTGGAGATGGTCCGGCTGTTCCAGGTCGAACTGGAGCACTACGAGAAGATGGAGACCGTCCCGCTGTCGCTGCCGGGCAAGGCCCGCCGGCTCGGCGCCGTCATCCAGGCCAACCTCGCGCAGGCGCTGCAGGGCCTCGCCGTCGTCCCGCTGCTCGCCGGCTACGATCCCGACGCGGGTGAGGGACGCATCTACACCTACGACATCACCGGCGCCCCGCAGGAGGCCCGCGACTTCCACGCGGACGGGTCCGGTTCCCCCTACGCGATGGGCTCGCTGAAGAAGCTGTACCGGCGCGACCTGTCCGTGGAGGACGCCGCCACCGTGTGCCTCCAGGCCCTCTACGACGCGGCCGACGACGACGCCGCCACCGGCGGCCCCGACCCGGCGCGGCGCATCTACCCGACGATCGCGGTGGTCACCGGCGACGGCTACCGGCGCCTGCCCGAGGACGAGGTGTCCGCCGTCGCCGAAGAGGTCATGCGCGCCCGGATGGACAACCCCGGCGGCCCCACCGCGCCCCTGCGCTGACGCGAAGAAGGTCCTCGGCCGCGCCGTCCGGCGGGTGGCGGCGGCCGCGCGTCCGCCCGCCGGGCGATGCGCCCTCAGGCGGGCTGCGGCGCCCCGGCCGGGGAGGTGACGGGCGACGGTTCCGCCGCCGGGACGGGGCCGCGGTCGCGGAGGGCGAAGAACAGGCGGAACGCCGCGATCCACATCAGCACCGAGCCGAGCATGTGCAGCAGCACCAGCCCGGCGGGGACGCCGAGGAAGTACTGGGTGTAGCCGATCGCGCCCTGGACGACGATCAGCCCGGCCAGCTCCAGCGCCCGGCGGCGCGCGGCGGCGGGGGCGGGGGCGGCGGTCCGGTAGAGGGCGACGATGACGGCCGCTGTCAGGCCGATGGTGAGCCAGGCGAGCTCGCCGTGGATCCGGGCGACGTCGGTGATGTCGAAGCCGTAGCGGCGGGATTCGGCGTCCCCCGCGTGCGGGCCGGTGCCGGTGACGACGGTGCCCGCGACGAGGGCGGCGGCGGAGGCGGCCAGCAGCGCGGCGGCGAGGCGGCGCGTCCAGGCCCCGGCGAGCGGACGCGGCGGCGCGTCGCCCTCGCCCGCCCGGACCCACAGCGCCACGCAGAAGACGAGCAGCGCCGGCGAGACGAGGAAGTGCAGCGACACGGCCGCCGGGTGCAGCTCGGTGAGGACCACGATGCCGCCGATGACCGCCTGCGCGACCACGCTCATCGGCTGCGCCAGCGCCCACCACACCAGTTCCCCGCGGCGGGGACGCAGCCGCAGCGCCGCGACGAACACCAGCAGCCCGAGGCCCAGCACCACGAACGTGATCAGCCGGTTGCCGAACTCGATCGACATGTTCAGCACGTGGTGCTCGGGATTGTGGGTCGGGACGAGGCTGTCGCCGGAGCAGCGCGGCCACTCGGGGCAGCCGAGCCCGGACTTGGTGACGCGCACGGCCCCGCCGCTGACGACGATCACCACGTTGCCGATGACGCCGAGGAGCGCGAGCAGCCGCAGCGACCCGGGAGTCGGGTGCCACACGGCGTTCCAGGACCGGGTCAGGAGGTTGGGAGACGGACGCTCTGCCACGGCACCAATCGTATGGCCGGGTCCCGGTGGCCTCGATCCGCCCCCCGGTTACGTCCCGTACGGGCCGGGCGGCGAAGGCGGCAGGAACCCGGACGGGCCCTGCGCCGCCCACGGCGGGCCGGCCGGCCAGTTCGCGCCGGGACGCGGCGGAGTGCGCAGGAACGCCTGCCTGGCCAGCGCCATCAGCTCCAGCAGCGAGTCGCGGCGGGCGACGAACCAGCGCTGCTCGGCCACCCCCCGGTCGGCGCGCTTGTGCAGCAGCGCCAGCTCGGTCGCGGCGAGCTGGTAGTCGGTCATGGCGCGTGCGGCGGGCGGGCCGCCGACGGACCGGGCCCAGCGGCGGGCGGCCCGCCGGGACGGGATGGACCGCAGCATCCGCACGTCCTGCGGCGTCACCAGGCCCGTCCCGGCGTACATCGGCAGGTAGGTCTCGATGCGGCGGACGGTGTGCCGGCGCTCCACGAAGACGATGACGACCAGCGTGACCAGGACGCAGAAGTCCAGCAGGTAGACGATGCCGAGCCCGGCGAGGCCGAACGCGCCGGCGGCGCCGTTCCACAGCCCGTGCAGGATCATCGCGCCGAGCAGCCCGGCGAGCGGCGCGATGAGCTGGCCGCGCCGGTGGGTGGCGGCGTAGGCGACGCCGAGGCCCGTCATGGACGTGAACAGCGGGTGGCTGAGCGGCGCGATCAGGCCGCGCAGGATGAACACCGACTGCAACTGCTGGGCGCCGCCCTCCTCGAACGCCCGCATGTAGTAGGTGATGTTCTCCATCATGGCGAAGCCGAGGCCGACCATGGCGGCGTAGATGATCCCGTCGGCGAAGCCGTCGATCTCGTTGCGGCGGAACCACAGCAGCCCGAACAGGACGGCGCCTTTCAGCGTCTCCTCGATGACGGGCGCGCCGAACGTGGCGCTGACGAAGTGGCCTTCGGTCTCGCCGAAGATGGGCACGGTCACGTACAGCAGGCCCACGGTGTTCAGGACGAGCGCGCCGAGCACGGCGATGCCCGCCCCCCACATGAACGAGAACGCGAGGGCGCGCGGCGGCTCGGGCTCCAGCCGGTCCAGGGTGAGGGCGAGCGCGACCAGTACGGGGATCGGGATGATGGCGAGGAGCAGGCCGACCCAGAACCCCGCCTCCCCGAGCGCGGCGTAGGTGCCGAGCGCTATCACGACGCACAGCCCCGACACGGTCATGCCGAGGATGAGCCCGACCGGAGGCCGGCCGGGGACCCGTCCTTCGAGTACCGCTTTGGGATCCATACGCGCCATGACGCGAGCGTAACGGCGGGTCGGGCGAAGCGCTAAGCCGTACCGGCCGCGGGAGGCGTCAGTGCAGCAGCGGGTCGACCGCCACGGCGGTGAACAGCAGCGCCAGGTAGACGTTGGACAGGTGGAAGAAGCGCATCGGCCGCAGGTGGACGCCGGTCACCCCGGCGCGGACCGCCTTCAGCAGCCGGTGCCCCTCGGCGAGGAACACCCCGCCGAGCACGACCGCGACGGCCCCGTACACCGGGCTCATCCCGGCGACGGGCCACAGCAGCAGCGAGCACGCGACGGTCGCATAGGTGTAGCCGAGGCTCTCGATGACGACGCGGCGCTCGGACGCGACGACCGGCAGCATCGGGATCTTGGCGACGGCGTAGTCCTCGCGGTAGCGCATCGCGAGCGTCCACGTGTGCGGCGGCGTCCACAGGAACACCACCATGAACAGCACGAACGGCGTCCAGGCGACGGACCCGGTGACGGCGGCCCAGCCGATGAGGACGGGCATGCACCCGGCGATGCCGCCCCACACGACGTTCTGCGAGGTGCGCCGCTTGAGCAGCAGCGAGTACACGAAGACGTAGAACAGGATCGCGAACAGCGACCCGGCCGCGGCGACCGGGTTGACGGTCAGCAGGAACCCGGCCGTGGACAGCACGGCGAGCGTCACCCCGAAGATCAGGGCGCGGGCGGGGGTGACCTGGTGGCGGGCCAGCGGACGGCGCCGGGTGCGGCGCATCTTGGCGTCGATGTCGCGGTCGATGTAGCAGTTGATCGCGTTGGCGGACCCGGCGGACATCGTCCCGAACGCCAGCGTGAGCAGCACGGTGGACAGCCGCGGGACGCCGTCGGCCGCCAGGAACATCACCGGGATGGTGGTGATCAGGAGCAGCTCGATGACGCGCGGCTTGGTGAGCGCCACGTAGGCGCGCACGCTCGCGCCCACCGCCCGGCGGCCGGCGAGTTCGGCGGGATCCGGCGCGAGGGCCGGTACGGGCGCCCCCGGCACCCGCTCGTCGAGCTCTATCCCGCGCTTGTTACTGAGCACCGTCACAATCGGGTCCACGTCCAACTAGGGATGAGAAATCGGTCCACCTCGGCGGTGCCCCCGCGTTCCGGGACGGCCTCGGATTGGTGCGACTTCGGCTTCGGTCTGGTTGCCGCGGCCGCTGCCGTCAGCCGCGCAATCACTGTAGTCGGCCCCCTCCGGGAGTCGCGCACCGGGTCACCGGACGCGCCGGACGGTGACCGTCCGGCCGGGCCGGGGCCGTCCCGGATCACCCGCCGGATCACCCGTGCGGGGGGTTAGCCCGCGGGACGTACGGGCAAAGGTGCATGAAGGCGCCGCACCCCCGGTCCCCCGGTCCCCCGGTCCCCCGACCCCCGGAACGCGGCGTCGCACGGCACGTTCCCGCGCCGGCCTGCGGCGCCTCCCGCGCGATAGGCTCGCTGAGGGCACGGCGTGATCTCGCCCGCCGCGGGCCCGGGCCGCGGCACGGGGCCGGGGAAGCGCGCCGCACCGCCGGACGTTATGGCCAATGGGCCTCGGCGGGGTGCCACGACGCGTGGCGCACAACATCACAGACGCACAACATTCACCGAGTGGCCTTACACCGGTTCGAGAGGAGCCTGGCGTTCCGTGAGCAGGAACAACAGCACGTTTGAGTGGTCCGACCAGGACCGGCGGGCGGTGGACGTGATCCGCGCCCTCGCCATGGACGCGGTCGAGGAGGCCGGCTCGGGTCACCCGGGGACGGCGATGAGCCTCGCGCCCGCCGCCTACCTCCTCTTCCAGCGCTTCCTCCGGCACGACCCGACGGATCCGGACTGGGCCGGACGGGACAGGTTCGTGCTCTCCTGCGGGCACTCCAGCCTGACCCTCTACATCCAGCTGTACCTGTCGGGCTACCCGATGACGCTGGACGACCTGAAGGCGCTGCGCAAGTGGGACAGCCTCACCCCCGGCCACCCGGAGCACGGTCACACGGCGGGCGTCGAGACGACGACGGGCCCGCTGGGGCAGGGCATCGCGAACGCGGTCGGGATGGCGATGGCGGCCCGCCGCGAACGCGGCCTCTTCGACCCGGACGCGCCGCAGGGCGAGTCCCCCTTCGACCACACCATCTGGGCGTTCGCGTCCGACGGCGACATCGAGGAGGGCATCAGCCACGAGGCGAGCGCGCTGGCGGCCCATCAGCGGCTCGGGAACCTGGTGCTGCTCTACGACGACAACCGCATCTCCATCGAGGACGACACCGCGATCGCGCTGTCGGAGGACGTGCGGGCCCGGTACGCGGCGTACGGGTGGGACGTCCACCACGTCGACTGGACCGAGAACGGCGACTACGAGGAGAACGTCGCCGCGCTGGCGGAGGCGTTCGCCGCGGCCAAGGCCGAGACGTCCCGCCCGTCGCTCATCGCGCTGCGGACGATCATCGGCTGGCCCGCGCCGAACAAGAAGAACACCGGCAAGATCCACGGTGCGGCGCTCGGCGCGGAGGAGGTCGCCGCGACCAAGCGGATCCTCGGCATGGACCCGGACAAGAGCTTCCAGGTCCCGCAGGACGTGCTGGCGCACGCCCGCGAGGTGTCCGGCCGGGGCCGCGCCGAGCACGCCGAGTGGACCAAGGCGTTCGATGCGTGGCGGTCGGCCAACCCCGAGCGCGCCGCCGAGTACGACCGGATGGCGTCCCGCACGCTCCCGGCCGGCTGGGAGGAGGCGCTGCCCGCGTTCGAGGCGGGCAAGGACATCGCGACCCGCGCGGCGTCCGGTGAGGTGCTGACGGCGCTGGCGCCGGTGCTGCCGGAGCTGTGGGGCGGCTCGGCGGACCTGGCCGAGAGCAACAACACCACGATGAAGGGCGAGCCGTCCTTCATCCCCGAGGAGTTCCAGACCAAGGAGTTCCCCGGCCACCGCTACGGGCGCACGCTGCACTTCGGCATCCGCGAGCACGCGATGGGCGCGATCTGCAACGGCATCGCGCTGCACGGCGGGACCCGCCCGTACTGCGGCACCTTCCTGGTCTTCAGCGACTACATGCGGCCGGCGGTGCGGCTGGCGGCGCTGATGGGGCTGCCGGTCACCTACGTGTGGACGCACGACTCGATCGGGCTCGGCGAGGACGGTCCCACGCACCAGCCGGTGGAGCACCTGTGGGCGCTGCGGGCGATCCCCGGCCTGGACATCGTCCGCCCGGCCGACGCCAACGAGACGGCGGTGGCGTGGCGCACCGTCCTGCGGCGCACCGACCGCCCGGCGGGCCTGGCGCTGACCCGGCAGAAGCTGCCGACGGTCGAGCGCGGCGGCGAGATCGCGTCCGCGGACGGCGCCGCCAGGGGCGGCTACGTGCTGGCCGACGCCGACAACGGCCGGCCCGAGGTGATCCTCATCGCGACGGGCAGCGAGGTGCAGCTCGCGCTTGAGGCCCGCACGACCCTGCAGGCCGAGGGCATCGCGACGCGCGTCGTGTCGATGCCGTGCGTGGAATGGTTCGAGGAGCAGACCGACGCGTACCGGCAGGAGGTCCTCCCGCCCGGCGTGCGCGCCCGCGTGTCCGTCGAGGCCGGCATCGCGCTCGGCTGGCGGAACCACATCGGCGACGACGGTGAGTCGGTGAGCCTGGAGCACTTCGGGGCCTCCGCCGACTACAAGACGCTGTTCCAGCAGTTCGGCATCACCGCCGAGCGGGTCGTCGCGGCCGCGAAGGCCAGCCTGATCAAGGCGGGCGTCCACTCCGCCGGGCGCGGCTCCACCACCGGCAACTAGGGGCTCGGCGGGGCCCGCGCCGGGCCCCGCCGCCGTCCCCGGCCCCCTGTCAACTCGATGACGAGGAGAAGAGCGATGAGCGACATCTTGAAGCGGCTCTCGGACGAGGGCGTGTCGATCTGGCTGGACGACATCAGCCGGGAGCGGCTGCGCACGGGCGACCTCGAGGAGCTCGTCAAGGACAGGCACGTCGTCGGCGTCACCTCCAACCCGACGATCTTCGCCAAGGCGCTGAGCAAGGGCACCGCGTACGACGACCAGGTCCGGGACCTGGCGGTGCGCGGCGTGGACGTCGAGGAGGCGTCTCGCGCGATCACGACCTACGACATCCGGTGGGGCTGCGACGCGCTGCGCCCGGTGTACGACCGGACGGGCGGCGTGGACGGCCGCGTGTCCATCGAGGTCGACCCGCGGCTGGCCGGCGACACGGCGAGGACGATCGCCGAGGCGCGGGCGCTGTGGTGGCTGGTGGACCGGCCGAACCTGCTCATCAAGATCCCGGCGACGAAGGAGGGCCTGCCCGCGATCACGGCGGCGCTCGCCGAGGGCATCAGCGTGAACGTGACGCTGATCTTCTCGCTGGAGCGCTACGGCGAGGTCATCGACGCGTTCTTCGCCGGCCTGGAGCAGGCGCGGCGGAACGGGCACGACCTGTCGAGGATCGCGTCGGTGGCGTCGTTCTTCGTCAGCCGGGTGGACACCGAGATCGACAAGCGGCTCGACAAGATCGGCTCGGACGGGGCGAAGCGGCTGCGCTCGAAGGCGGGCCTCGCCAACGCACGGCTCGCGTACGCGCTGTACGAGGAGAAGTCCGACACCGCCCGGTGGAAGGCGCTCAAGGACGCCGGTGCCCGTCCCCAGCGGCCGCTGTGGGCCTCGACTGGGGTGAAGGACCCGGACCTCAAGGACACGCTGTACGTGGACGAGCTGGTCGCACCGGGCACGGTCAACACGATGCCGGAGGCGACGATGATGGCCGTTGCCGACCACGGCCAGGTGCGCGGCGACACCGTCCGCGGCGCCTATGACGACGCCCGCGCGCACATGGCGGCGCTCAAGGAGGTGGGCGTCGACTACGACGACGTCGTGCGCGTCCTGGAGGAGGAGGGCGTGGAGAAGTTCGCGGTCTCCTGGAAGGAACTGCTCGACTCCATCACCGGCGAACTGGAGTCCAAGAGGGCCGGCACGTGACCTCGGTGGTGACCGCCGGCGGGATCTCGGTCACCATCCGCGGCGCGGTCGTCGACGACGGCGAGACGGTGCTGGAGCGTCTCGTCTCCGACGGCGTGCCGGGCTCGCTCACGTCCCGGAACTCCAAGCTGTGGGGGCCGGACGCGGCGCCGCTCGCCGCCCGCCGGCTCGGCTGGCTGGACCTGCCGGAGACCTCGCGGTCGCTGCGGGACCGGCTGGCCGGCCCGGCGGGCGCGGCCCGCGACGCCGGTCTCGACCGGATCGTGCTGGCCGCCTCGGGGGGCACGGCACCGGCCGCCGAGGCGATGTGCCGCACGGCGGGCGCCGAGCTGATCGTCCTCGACACCACCGACCCGCACGAGGTCGCGGGCGTCCTGGCCGGTGATCTGGCTCGGACGCTCGTGGTCGTGGTGGGCGGAAGCGTTGAGGCCGAGTCGCTGCGCCGCGTGTTCGGGCACGCGTTCCGCGAGGCCGGGCTGAGCGGCGCCGACCTCGCGCGCCGCTTCGTCGTCGTGGCCGAGGAGGGCTCCGGCCTCGCGCGGGCGGCGCGGGAGGCCGGTCATCATCTCGTCCCGGCCGAGCCCGATGTGGACGACCGGTTCGGCGCGCTCGGCGCCCGGGGGCTGGTGCCCGCGGCGCTCGCGGGCGTGGAGGTGGACGCCCTGCTGGACGAGGCGTCCCGGTTCGCGGGGGTGTTCCGGCAGCCCTACGACAATCCGGCGCTGGCGCTGGGCGCGGCGCTGAGCTCGTCGGCGCTCGTCGGCCACGACAAGCTGGTGATCGTGGACCACGGCTCGGGCCTGGACGGCTTCGCCGGCTGGGCGGAGCAACTGGTCGCCGGCGCGCTGGGCAAGGGCGGCAGGGGCCTGCTGCCGGTCGTGGTGGAGAACGCCGATGCCCCCGGCTTCGAGCCGGCCGACGACCTGCGTCGGGTCATCCTGGGCAGCCGCCCGGACGAGCCGGGCCCCGGCCGGGAGGCGGGGGTGAACGTCGCGGGCCCGCTCGGCGCGCAGTTCCCGCTGTGGGAGTACGCGGTCGCGGTGGCGGCCCGGGTGATCGGCGTGCACCCGTTCGACGAGCCGGACGCCCGCACGTCGCGGGAGGGCACGGCCGCGCTGCTGCGGGCGGAGAAGGGCACCGCCCCCGCGGTGGTGCGGCGTTCGCCGGAGCTGGTCGAGGGAGCGGTCGAGGTGCACGCCCCGCGGGACGCGCTGCGCGGCGCGCGGACGCTGGCCGGGGTGCTGGAGACGATCCTCGCCGACGTCCCGGACGGCGGCTACCTCGCGGTGCTGGCCTACCTGGATCGTTCCGGGGATGCGGCGGCGAGCGGGCTGCGCCCGCTGCTGGCCACGAGGGGCGGCAAGCTGCGCCGGCATCCGGCCCCGGTCACGTTCGGGTGGGGTCCGCGCTACCTGCACACGACCGGCCAGTACCACAAGGGCGGCCCGCCGAACGGGGCGTTCCTGCTGATCACCGGCGCGGTCACGACCGACGTACCGGTGCCGGGGCGGCACTACAGCCTGGGTGAGCTGCAGCTCGCGCAGGCGTTCGGCGACCTGCGGGCGCTGCGGTCGCTCGGGCGGCCGGCCGTGCGGCTGCATCTGCGCGACCGCGCCGAGGGCCTCGCGCAGCTCGCGGCGGCGCTCGGCTGAGCGGCGCCCGGGGCGGCGTCCGGGCCGGTGCCCGGACGCAGGGCGACCGGACGAGTTCAGCATGCGACCACAAAGATCGATGGAGATGGTCGCGGATGCCCTTTCTCTCCTGAAACGATGGGGGGCGGGAGGGAACGGTGTCCGGATTCGACGTATTGACGCGTGGGGACGTGCTGGACGCGGCACTGCAGGCGAGGGACTACCTGGTGAGCTGCGGGGTCCCCGGGGCGCTGGCCGCCAAGGACCCGCGGCTGTGGGGGCGGCGCGCGGTCGACCACGGCCGGCTCGGCTGGCTCGATCTGCCGTTCGCCTCCCGCGGGCTGCTGAACCAGGTGGGCGGCCTGGTCTCCGAGGCGCGCTACTCGGGTCTCGACCACATCGTGCTGATCGGCGTCGGGGCGGAGGGCCTCGCCGCCCAGGCGATCACGGAGGCGCATGCGCCCGCCCTCACCGGCTCGGGCGGCGGCCCCGATCATGCGGCGGGCGGGCTGACCGTACTGGACGGCGGCGACACCGCCGCGCTGGCGTTCGCGATGGAGCGCCTGGACCGGACGCTCGTCGTCCTGGCGAGCAAGGCGGGCGTGTCCCTGGAGGGCGACGCCTACCGCCGGATCTTCGCGGAGGCGTTCCGTGAGCGGGGCCTGTCGGACCGGGAGATCGCGAGCCGGTTCCTGGTCATCACCGACCACGGGAGCCCGCTGCACGACTTCGCCCGGCAGTGCGGCTACCGGATCGGCCTCACCGACCCCTATCTGCCGGGTCACTACGGCGCCCTGTCGGCGTACGGGCTCGTCCCGGCGGTGCTGGCGGGCGCGGACGCCGAGCGGCTGCTGGACGAGGCGGCGTCGCTGGTCCCGTCGCTGGCCAAGGACGAGGACAATCCGGGGCTGCTGCTCGGCGCGGTCATCGGCGGCTGCGCGCAGCAGGGGCCGGGCGGTCTCGCCCGCGACAAGGTGCTGCTGCGCGAGCCCGGCGGGCCGGGTGCGCTGAGCGCGTGGATCTCCCAGCTGCTCGCGGTCGGCACCGGCAAGCGGGGCCGCGGCGTGGTGGCGTTCGAGCCGCCCGGCGGGCGCGGCGACTTCCCGGACGTGCACGGCGTGTCGATCAACCCGCGGTCGGCGGCGCAGGATGATTCCGACACCTCGGTGTGGGCGCCGCTCGGCGCCCAGTTCCTGCTGTGGGAGTACGCGACGGCGGTCGCCGGGTGGCTGCTCGGCGTGAACCCGTTCGAGGCGGGCAGCACGGTCGTCCAGGAGGCCGAGGACGACGCGGCGACGCTGCTGCGCACGGCGGACACGGGCTCGCTGACGGCGGAGCGGCCGGTGTACGTCGAGGACGGCATCGAGGTGCACGCCGACTTCCCGTGGCCGCCCGGCGCCGAACTGCGGACCGTTCTCGGCGGGCTGGTCGCCTCGGTCCCCTCCGATGGGTATCTGTCGGTCATGACGTACCTGTCGGGCGACTTCTCCGGGCAGTACCTCGCGCCGTCGCTCGCCCGCGCCTCGGGGCGTCCCGTCGCCTACGGGCCGGGGCCCGGCTACCCGCACGCGACCGGCCCGGTGCACAAGGACGGCCCCGGCAACGGCGCGTTCCTCATCATCACCGGAGACCCGGCGCCGGGCGACGCGCTCGCCGCGCATCCCGTCCCGGGCCGCCCCTACAGCCTGGCGCAGCTGCGGCTGGCACGCGCCCTCGGCGAGCTGCGGGCGCTGCGCGAACGCCGGCTGCCGGTGATCCGGCTGCACCTGCGCGACCCGATCGAGGGCGCGGGCAAACTGACCGAGGCGGTCCGCGCGGTGGCGGGGGCGCGCAGGCCGTGACCTTCACCGCCGTCGTCTCGGGGGAGACGGCCGTCACCGCCCGCGGCCCGCTCAGGCAGGCCGCGGAGCGGGTTCTCGGCCGGCTGTGGATCGACCAGGTCCCGGTCCGGCTCGCCTCCGAGGACTCCTCGCTGTGGCCGTCCGCCGCCACCGCCGGGGTGGCGGGCCGCCCGCTGTGCTGGCCGGGGCAGCCCGGACCGGGCCGCGCGGTGCTGGACCGGGCCGAGGAGCTGCGGGCGCGGGCCCGCGCGGACGGGCTGACCGAGGTCGCGCTGCTGGGCGGCGGCGCCCCGGCCCGCGCCGCCGCGCTGATCGCCGCCGCGGGCGGTACGCCGCTCACCGTCCTGGACGGCTTTGAGCCGGGCCCGCTGCTGCGCGTCCGCGACGACCGGGACGCGCTCACCCGCACCGTGGCCGTCGTCACCGGCGACGACCCGGGCGGCGAGACGCTCCGCCAGGTGCTCGCCGCGATGTTGCGGGACGCGGGCCTGTCCCCCGCCGAGATCGCCCGGCGGTTCGTCACCGTCGCCGAGCCGCGTGCGGCGGCGGCCAAGCACGCGGCCGAGGCGGGGCACCCGCTGGTGGAGGCGCCGGCCGCCACCGCGTTCGGCGCCCTGTCGCCCTACGCGCTCGTGCCGGCCGCGCTCGCCGGCGCCGACGTCCGGGCGCTGCTGAGCGGCGCGGCCGCGGTGCTGCCCTCGCTGACCCGGCCGGAGAACAATCCGGGTCTCGTCCTCGGCGCCATCCTCGGCGGGGCGGCCCGCGCCGGCCGGCGGACGGTGATCCTCGGCGGCTACGCGGCGGCGCTGCCCGGCATCGGCCACTGGGCGGCGGCGCTGCTGGAGGAGACGGCCCGCGGCGCGCTGATCCCGGTCGTCCAGGAGGGCGGGTTTCCGCTGGCGCCCGCGGACGACCTGTTCCTGGTGACGTTCGGCGGCCGGCCGCACCAGGACGACGCCACCGTGGCCGGGCCGCTCGCCGCCCAGCTCGTCGTGTGGGAGTACGCCGCCGCCGTCGCGGCCTACCTGCTGGAGACGGACCCGCTCGAACCGGCCGCCCGTCCCGCCCCGATGACGCTGGACGACGGGACGGGCGAGCCGCTGTTCACCGACGGCGACCACGGCCGGGCCGTCGAGGCGCACACCACCATGCCGTCGCTGCTGGGCGCGTCCGGCCTGCCGGCGCTGCTGGACCTGCTGACCGCCGGGATCGGGCCGGGCGAGCATCTGGAGATCGTCGCCTACCTGGATCCGGACGAGACCCGCGGCCAGGGCGCGCAGGTGCGCCGGCTGGCCGCGCTGCTCGCCGCGCGCTGCGGCCGGCCGGTGCGGATCGGCTGGGGCGC